>NZ_PSVG01000034.1:0-15922 GCF_002930885.1 Rathayibacter sp. AY1F2
GTCGCGGCCGGGATCGGCGCAGCCGGGGCGGGCGCGGCGGTCGCCTCGACGGCGGCGCGCTCGGCCTCCGGGGCGGCAGCGCGAGGCTCGACGCGGGCGATGTACTTCACCCGCAGGCCGAGGACCTGCTGGATCGCCTGACGCAGGTACTCGCTGACTCCGGGCTGCCCGGCGGTTCCCGGCATCTTGAACGACTCGACGTCGTTCTGGCTCGGGAACGAGAGGGTCAGCACGTCGTCCTTGAGGGCGCGCACCTGGGCGGTGTAGGCCACCAGCCAGGCGGTCATCTTCGCCTTCTGCACGACCTCGAGGATCTCGGGCCAGGTGTCCTTCATCCGCTGGAGGGTGACCGCGCCGTCGGCGGGTGCGTCGCCCGCGGCCGCAGCGGGTGCGGAGGCAGCGGGCGCCGAGGCTGGGGGCGCCTCAGTGGACGCAGCGGCCTGATCCGACGGCTCCTGCCCGACCGGCTCCGGACGAGCCGCCGCGGCGGTCGTCGCGCGGGGGCGTCCTGACTCGGCCGGCGCGGACTCGTCCGCCTCCGGGGCGGCCGCCGTCTCGTCGGGCGCCGTCACCGGCGGCGCAGCGACCGGTGCGGACGCCGTCACCGGCGCCTCGGTGCGCGGAGCGGCCGCGATGGACTCGGGCACCGAGCCGGGAGCGGCGGCGTGCGAGGCGTGGTGGGGCTCGGGCGCACGGGACGGCTCGGACGCGCGCGACGCCTCGGACGACCGCGGGGCGGGCGCCGCGGACTCGCGCGGCGCGGCCTCGTGCCGCGGGCGCTCCTCCTGGGCCGCAGCGGGCGCGATGCCGGCGCCGGTGCCGTGCACCAGGGTGCGGGCGATCATCAGCTCGAGGTGCAGGCGCGGCGAGGTCGCACCGGTCATCTCGGTGAGGGCCTCGTTGACCACGTCGGCGATGCGCGAGAGCTCGGCCAGGCCGAGCGCGCGCGACTGGCCGGCCATGCGGTCGAGCTCGTCCTGCGAGACGCCGCGGAGCACGGCCGAGGCCGCTCCCCCGGTCGCCGCGACGACGATCAGGTCGCGGAGCTTCTCGAGCAGGTCCTCGACGAAGCGGCGCGGGTCCTGCCCCGTCTGGATGACGCGGTCGACCGCTCCGAACGCCTCGGCGGAGTCGTGCTCGGCGAGCGCGTCGACCACCTCGTCGAGCAGGGCGCCGTGGGTGTAGCCGAGGAGGGCGACGGCCCGCTCGTACTCGACGGTCTCGGCCTCGGAGCCGGCCATCAGCTGGTCGAGCAGGGAGAGCGTGTCGCGGACGGACCCGCCGCCCGCGCGGACCACGAGCGGCAGCACGCCGGCCGCCACGTGCACGCCCTCGCGCTCGCAGAGCTCCTGCGTGTAGTCGAGCATCTGCGCCGGCGGGACGAGCCGGAACGGGTAGTGGTGCGTGCGCGAGCGGATCGTGCCGATGACCTTGTCCGGCTCCGTGGTCGCGAAGATGAACTTCACGTGCTCCGGCGGCTCCTCCACGATCTTGAGCAGCGCGTTGAAGCCCTGCGGCGTGACCATGTGCGCCTCGTCGAGGATGAAGATCTTGAAGCGGTCGCGCGCCGGGGCGAAGATGGCGCGCTCGCGCAGATCGCGCGCGTCGTCGACTCCGTTGTGGCTCGCCGCGTCGATCTCGACCACGTCGAGCGAGCCCTGGCCCTCGCGGCTGAGCTCGACGCAGCTGTCGCAGACGCCGCAGGGGGTGTCGGTCGGGCCCGTCGCGCAGTTGAGGCAGCGGGCGAGGATGCGCGCCGAGGTGGTCTTGCCGCAGCCGCGGGGGCCGCTGAAGAGGTAGGCGTGGTTGACGCGGTTGGTGCGGAGCGCCGTCATGAGCGGATCCGTCACCTGGGACTGGCCGATCATCTCGGCGAACGTCTCGGGCCGGTACCGGCGATACAGGGCTGCTACCACCCGACAAGAGTAGCCGCGACCTCCGACACCGGAGCCGGGACGGCGGACCTCCGAGCGCGCGTAGCCTCGGTCCCGTGCTCCCGCCGCCTCCGCTCCCCCGCTTCGACGCGGTCGTGCTCGCCGGCGGACGCGCTTCCCGCCTCGGCGGCGCGGTCAAGCCGCTCCTCCGGCACCGCGAGTCGACGCTCCTCGGCACCGCCCTCGCAGCCGTGCGCGGAGCCGAGCGGAGGGTCGTGGCCGGACCGTCGTCGCTCGCACAGGCCGTCGACGGCGCCGAGCTCGTCCAGGAGGATCCGCCGTTCGGCGGCCCGGTCGCGGGCCTGGCCGCCGCGCTGCCCCTGCTCGACCGCCCGGGCGCTCCGGACTGGGTCGTCGTTCTCGCCGCCGATCTCGTCGCCCCCGCTCCCGCCGTGCACACGCTGCTCGAGGTCGCATCGAGCGCCGTCGAGGCCTCCCTCCTGGCCGTCGACGCGAGCGGCCGAGCCCAGCAGCTCCTCGGCGTGCACCGGCGAGCGGCCCTCGTCGAAGCGCTCACCGCGCTCGGCGATCCCGACGGCGCCTCGGTGCGCGCCCTCCTCCGGGTCCTTCCCCCGCGGCTCGTGACGGTGCCCGGAGGGACGACCGACGACGTCGACGCGCCCGCCGACGCGCACCGGCACGGGATCGACCTGCCGGTCCCGCGCGGCGCAGACTGAGCGGATGGACGACACGACCGGCCCCCGCCCCTCCGCCTCCGACGGCGCCCGCCCCACCGAGGAGGTGCTCGCCGGCTGGTGGGCCGAGCTGTGCTCCGCGCTCGGCCTCGGCGAGGTCCCGGTGGACCCGGACGCCCTGCTCGCCCTCGCCGGTCGCGCGGCGCACGGAGTGGTCCGGCCAGCGGCTCCGCTGACCACGTTCCTCGCGGGCTACGCGGCGGGCCTGGCCGGGGGTGGACGGGACGCGCTCGACGCGGCGCTCGCGGCCTCGCACCGGGCGGTGGACGAGCGTCCGCACGCCTCCTGAGACGCTACTCCACCGGCCTCGATCCGGCACCAGGTCGACGCCGTACGGTTCCCCCGAGTCCCGGCGCCGCGGCTCGGACCGAGAGCGGCGCAGGACTCCCGCGGCCGACTGCGCCGCGGTCGTCCATCTGAAGGAGCCCCGCATGTCAGGCAACAGAGCCGTCGCCTACAAGTCCCCCGGAGTCGTCGAGGTCATCGACATCGACTACCCCACCTTCGAGCTGAAGGACGGACCCGGCGTCAATCCGGCGAACATCGGGCGGAAGCTGCCGCACGGCGCCATCCTCCGCACCGTCTCCACCAACATCTGCGGCTCGGACCAGCACATGGTCCGCGGCCGCACCACCGCTCCGTCGGACCTCGTGCTCGGCCACGAGATCACCGGCGAGGTCGTGGAGGTCGGCCCCGACGTCGAGTTCGTCAAGGTCGGCGACATCGTGTCCGTGCCGTTCAACATCGCCTGCGGCCGCTGCCGCAACTGCAAGGAGCGCAAGACCGGCATCTGCCTCAACGTGAATCCGGACCGCCCGGGCAGCGCGTACGGCTACGTCGACATGGGCGGCTGGGTCGGCGGGCAGGCCGAGTACGTGATGGTCCCCTACGCCGACTGGAACCTCCTGGTGTTCCCGGACCGCGATCAGGCGCTCGAGAAGATCCTCGATCTGACGATGCTCTCGGACATCTTCCCGACGGGCTTCCACGGCGCGGTGACCGCCGGGGTCGGCGTCGGCTCCACGGTCTACGTCGCAGGAGCGGGACCGGTCGGACTCGCCGCGGCGGTCGGAGCGCAGCTGCTCGGAGCGGCCGTCGTGATCGTCGCGGACCTCAACGAGGAGCGTCTGGCGCAGGCGCGCTCCTTCGGCTGCGAGACGGTCGACGTCTCGAAGGGCGATCCGGCCGGCCAGATCGAGCAGATCCTCGGCGTGCCCGAGGTCGACTGCGGAGTGGACGCCGTCGGCTTCGAGGCGCACGGCAACGGCGCCGACTCGGGGAAGGAGGCGCCGGCGACGGTGCTGAACTCGCTGATGTCGATCACCGCGGCGGGCGGCGCCCTCGGCATCCCGGGCCTCTACGTCACAGGCGACCCGGGCGGAGTCGACGAGGCGGCCCAGGAGGGCTCGCTGTCGATCCGCCTCGGGCTCGGCTGGGCGAAGTCGCTGTCCTTCACCACGGGCCAGTGCCCGGTCATGAAGTACAACCGGCAGCTGATGATGGCGATCCTGCACGACCGGGTCCACATCGCCGACGCGGTCCAGGCCACCGCGATCAGCCTGGACGACGCTCCCCGCGGCTACGCCGACTTCGACAAGGGCGCCGCGAAGAAGTTCGTGCTGAACCCGAACGGCTACCTGGGATGACCGACGGGGCGGGTCCTGCCCAGGGCCCGCCCCGAGCCCCGGGAGAATGGACGGGATGAGCGCACACGGGCACGAGGCGACCGACTGGGACGAGGCCAGGCGGATCGTCGGCGAAGCGGTGGCGCGCTCCGGCGTCTCGACAGTCCCCCTCCTCGACGCCCGCGGAGCCGTCCTCGACCGCGCCGTCACCGCCGCCCGGCCGCTCCCCCACTACGACTCCTCGGCCATGGACGGCTGGGCCGTGCGCGGACCCGGGCCCTGGCCGCTCGAGGACGGCACCGCCGCGCCGATCGTCACCGGAGCCGCCGTGCCCGACTGGAGCGACGCGGTGCTGCCGTCCGAGCAGGGCGCGGTCCGCGACGACCTGCTCACGGCGCGGGCGCCCCTCCCGCCCGGCCGCCACGTCCGGCGCGCGGGCGACGAGGCCGCCCGCGGAGCCGTGCTGGTCGATGCCCGGACCCGCCTCACTCCCGCGCACCTCGCCCTGCTCGCGGTCGCCGGGATCGACGCGCTCGACGTCCGCCCGCCCGCCGCGGTCGACCTGCTCCTCACGGGGGACGAGGTCGACACCGAGGGGATGCCGCCCGCCGGACGGGTGCGCGACGCGTTCACGCCGCTGCTGCCCGCGCTGGTCGAGCTCTCGGGCGGAGCCGTGGGAGAGATCGTGCGCCGCGGCGACGACGAGGAGGCGATCGCATGGACGCTGCTGGCGGGCACGGCGCCGATCCTCCTCACGACGGGCGGGACCGGGCGCTCCCGGGTGGACGCGGTCCGTCGCGCCCTCGATGCGGTGGGCGCGCGCGTCCTCGTCGACGGCGTCGGCATGCGCCCCGGCCACCCGACCATGGCTGCGCTGCTGCCGGGCGGGACGCTGGTGATCGCGCTGCCGGGCAATCCGCTCGCCGCCCTGCTCGCGGCGCTCTCCTTCCTGCCGCCGGCCCTCGACGCGGCGTCGGGCGCCGCTGCCCGACCTCTCGGCCGGGGCGTCCTCGCCGAGCCGCTCGGGCGCGCGGGGACCACGGTGCTCGTGCCCGTCTCCTCCGGCGAGGACGGCTGGCGGGCCTCCGCCGGCATCCGCTCGCACATGCTCACCGGTCTCGCCGCCTCGGAGGCCGTGGCCGTCGTGCCCGCACCGGGAGCGGCAGCGGGCGACTCGGTGCGCCTGCTGCCGCTGCCCTGGTGAGGCCTACGCCGCCGGTTCGAGGCGGATCACGACCGACTTCGAGGTCGGCGTGTTGCTGATCTTCGCGGTCGAGTCCAGCGGTACGAGGACGTTCGTCTCGGGGTAGTAGGCGGCCGCGCAGCCGCGGGGCGTGTCGTACGCCACGACGCGGAACGCCTCCGCCCGCCGCTCGACGCCGTCGGGCCACTCCGAGACCAGGTCGACCATCGCGCCGTCCGCGAAGCCCAGCTCGGCGACGTCGTCGGCGTGGACGAACACCACCCGGCGGCCGTCGTGGATCCCGCGGTAGCGGTCGTCCTTGCCGTAGATCGTGGTGTTGAACTGGTCGTGCGAGCGCAGCGTCTGCAGCAGCAGCCTGCCCTCCGGAACCCGCGGGTACTCGAGCGGATTCGCGGTGAAGCGGGCCAGGCCGGAGGGGGTGTCGAAGCGGCGCGAGTCGCGCGGCGGGTGCGGGAGGACGAAGCCGCCGGGCACGTCGATCCGGGCCTCGAAGCCGTCGAAACCGGGGACGACGTTGGCGATGTGCGAGCGGATGCGGCGGTAGTCGTCGCGCAGTCCCGCCCAGTCGACCCGGGGGACGTTCTCGCGGCCCTCGAGCAGCCGCTCCGCGATCCCCGTGAGGATCGCCACCTCCGAGCGCAGGCCCGGGCTCGGCGGGCGCAGGCGGCCCCGGGAGGCGTGCACGGCGCTCATCGAGTCCTCGACCGTGACCCGCTGCTCGCCCGAGCGCTGCACGTCGGAGTCGGTGCGGCCGAGGGTGGGCAGGATCAGCGCGCGCCGGCCGGTGACCACGTGCGAGCGGTTGAGCTTGGTCGAGACGTGGACGGTGAGGGCGAGCGAGCGCATCGCCGCCTCCGTCACTCCGCTGTCGGGCGTCGCCCGGGCGAAGTTGCCGCCGAGCCCCATGAACACGCGGGCCTTCCCGTCGCGCATCGCCCGGATCGCGGCGACCGTGTCCGTCCCGTGCACGCGCGGGGAGGAGAAGGAGAACTCGCGGTCGAGCGCGTCGTGGAAGGAGTCCGGCATCCGCTCGAAGATGCCCATCGTGCGGTCGCCCTGCACGTTCGAGTGGCCGCGCACCGGGCAGACGCCCGCGCCGGGCTTGCCGATGTTGCCGGTGAGCAGGAGCACGTTGACGACGTCCTTGAGCGTCGCGACCGAGTGCGCGTGCTGCGTGAGGCCCATCGCCCAGCAGACGACGGTGCCCTCGGACGCCGCGATCAGCTCGGCGACGGTGCGGATGCGCGTCTCGTCGATCCCGCTCGCCCGCTCGATCTCGTCCCACTGGACCTCCCGCAGCCCGTGGAGGTACTCGGCGAGGCCGCCGGTGCTCTCGCGGATGAAGGCGTGGTCGAAGACGTCGCCGCGCGCCTCCTCCGCCTCGAGCAGCGCCTTGCCCAGACCCTGGAACAGGGCCTGGTCGCCGCCCAGCCGGACCTGGAGGAAGTGGTCGGCGAGGGCCGTGCCGTCGCCCAGGGTGCCGCGGACGGTCTGCGGGTTCTGGAAGCGGAGCAGCCCCGCCTCCGGCAGCGGATTCACGGCCACGATGGTGCCGCCGGCGCGCTTGGCGCGCTCCAGCGCGGTCAGCATCCGCGGGTGGTTCGTTCCGGGGTTCTGGCCGGCGACGATGATCAGCGGTGCCCGCTCCACGTCGCGCAGGCTCACCGAGCCCTTGCCGATCCCGATCGTCTCAGTGAGGGCGGATCCGCTGGACTCGTGGCACATGTTCGAGCAGTCGGGCAGGTTGTTCGTGCCGAAGCCGCGGACCATCAGCTGGTAGACGAAGGCCGACTCGTTCGAGGTCCGGCCGGACGTGTAGAAGATCGCCTCGTCGGGGCTCGCGCAGGCTCGCAGCTCCTCAGCCACGAGGTCGAGCGCCTCATCCCAGCCCACCGGCCGGTAGTGCGTGGCGCCCTCCTCGAGCAGCATCGGCTCCGTCAGCCGGCCCTGCTGGCCGAGCGCGAAGTCGTCCCACTCCTCCAGCTCCGCGACGGGGTGCGCGGCGAAGAAGGCCGATGTGACGGTGCGGAGCGTGGCCTCCTCGGCGACCGCCTTCGCTCCGTTCTCGCAGAACTCGGCGACGTGGCGCTTGTCGCCCTCCGGCCAGGCGCAGCCCGGGCAGTCGAATCCGGTCTTCTGGTTCACCCGCAGGAGCGTCTCGGCGCTGCGCACCGGGCCCATCTGCTTGAGCGAGATCTCGAGGGCGTGGGCGACGCCGGGGATCCCGACGGCGCGTCTCTTCGGCGACCGGACGGAGATGCGGCTCTCGTCGATCGGACTCTCGCGGGGCTCGGCGTCATCGACCATTCCTGCATCGTACGTCCGCACGCCGGCATCGCTCCCGGTTCCCGGTGGGAGGATGACCTCCACCGCCTGAGGAGACCCATGAGCCGCAGTGTCGCCCGCACCCGCCTGACCGCCGTCCGCGCCGACGATCCGCCCCGCCGTCGCGAGGACGTCCTGGCCGTCGAGGAGCCGCTCGAGATCCGCGTCGGCGGACGGCGCTTCAGCGTGACCATGCGCACGCCCGGCGACGACTTCGACCTGGTCGCGGGATTCCTGGTGTCCGAGGGGGTGCTCACAGAGTCGGAGCAGCTGGCGGCGATGCGCTACTGCGCGAGCGGCTCCGGGCCGGGCGAGAACACGTACAACGTGGTCGACGCGAGCGTTCGCGGCGGGCGGGAGGCCGTGCTGCTCGAGCGCGAGCGGTCGGTGTACACGACGAGCTCGTGCGGAGTGTGCGGGCTCGCGTCACTCGAGGCGGTCGCCACCGACTCGGCGTGGAGCGTCGCGGAGGACGACCTGCGGGTCGAGCGGGAGCTGCTGGTCTCGCTCCCTGATCGGCTCCGCGAGGCGCAGGCGGTGTTCGAGCGGACGGGCGGCGTCCACGCGGCCGGGCTGTTCGACGCGGACGGCTCGCTGCTGGTGCTCCGGGAGGACGTCGGGCGGCACAACGCCGTGGACAAGGTGGTCGGCTGGGGGCTCCGGGAGGGGCGGCTGCCATTGCGGGGGACGCTGCTGCAGGTGTCGGGGCGCGCCTCGTTCGAGCTGGTGCAGAAGGCCGTGATGGCCGGCATCCCCCTGCTCGCCGCGGTCGGTGCCCCGTCGTCGCTGGCGGTGGACCTGGCTCGCGACTCCGGCCTCACCCTGATCGGCTTCAGCCGCGGCTCCGGCTTCAACCTCTACGCGGGCAACGCGCGCCTGCTGCCCTGAGCCGGGGCTCCTCAGCCGGCTCCTGCGGATGGAGCAGCCTGCACAGCGGGCGCATCGAGATCCCCCTCGTACTCGGTGGCTCTCGACACGCCGCGTCCCGCGGCTACTCGACCAGCGAGGGTCGCCGCGTGTTCGGCAGAGGGCGCGACCCGGAATCGCGTGCGAGCGATTCAGGGCAGCCCGACAAGACCCGCTCTGCGCAACGCAGGCCCACGAGAAGCCGACCGCGGTCGTGCAGCGGGCCACCGCTGCACGACGAGCGAGCACCGCCGCGTGCGAGCGATTCAGGGCACCCC
Organism: Rathayibacter sp. AY1F2; assembly: GCF_002930885.1. Taxonomy (NCBI): domain Bacteria; kingdom Bacillati; phylum Actinomycetota; class Actinomycetes; order Micrococcales; family Microbacteriaceae; genus Rathayibacter; species Rathayibacter sp. AY1F2. The sequence continues at coordinate 8,968 of NZ_PSVG01000034.1, forward strand.
GACGCTCCACGCTCTGCGGAACGCAAACCCCTGAGAGGCCGACCGAGGTCGCGCAGCGGGCCACCGCTGCACGACGAGCGAGCACCGCCGCGTGCCAGCGATTCAGGACAGCCCGACAGGAGCCGCTCCACGGGAGCCGCCACCCCCGGAAGCCGACCGCGAGTCGTGTCGCGGCTCCGCCGCTACACGACCGACAAGCTCTGCCGGGCGATCTCCAGCTCCTCGTTCGTGGGGATCACGAGGACGGCGACGCGGGAGTCGTCGGTGGAGATGCGGCGGGCGCCGCGGTCGGAGGACGTGTTGCGCTCGGGGTCGAGCTCGATGCCCAGGCCCTCGAGGCCGCGGAGGGCGCCGGCTCGGACGGCGGCGACGTTCTCGCCGACTCCGGCCGTGAACACCACGGCGTCGACGCGGCCCAGCTGGGCGTAGAAGGCCCCGATGTAGTGGCGGAGGCGGTGGTAGTAGACCTCGAGCCCGGCGCGGGCCTGCTCGTCGCCGGCCTCGGCCGCCTCCTGGACGTCGCGCATGTCGCCGCGACCCGTGAGGCCGAGGAGGCCGCTTCGGCGGTTGAGGAGGGTGTCGAGCTCGTCGATCGAGAGGCCCGCCTTGCGGGCCAGGTGGAAGACGACGGCCGGGTCGAGGTCGCCGGAGCGGGTGCCCATCACCAGGCCCTCGAGCGGGGTCATGCCCATCGAGGTCTCGACGGAGACGCCGCCGTCGACGGCGCAGGCGGACGCTCCGTTGCCCAGGTGCAGGACGATCGTCTTCAGGTCGGAGCGGCGGCGGCCGAGGTAGGCGGCGGCGGCCTCCGAGACGAACTTGTGCGAGGTGCCGTGGAAGCCGTAGCGGCGGACGCGGTGCTTCTCGGCGAGCTCGGCGGGCAGCGCGTAGGTCGACGCCTCGGCCGGGATCGTGTGGTGGAAGGCGGTGTCGAAGACGGCGACGTGCGGAACGTCCGGGAAGGCCTTCTGCGCCGCCTCGATGCCCTCGAGGTTGGCGGGGTTGTGCAGCGGGGCGAGGTCGGCGAGGTCCTCGATGTTGATCTTGACCAGGTCGGTGACGACGGTGGGCTCGAAGAAGCGCTTGCCGCCGTGCACGACGCGGTGGCCCACGGCGACGGGAGGGAACTCGTCGAGGCTCGGGCCGTGCTCGCCGAACGCGCGGATCATCGCGTCGAAGCCGGCGGTGTGGTCGGGGATCGGCCCCTCGATCTCGAACGACTCCCCGTCGCGGGTGTGCTTCGTGCGGCCGGTGTCCTCGCCGATCCGCTCGACGAGGCCGCTGGCGAGCGTCTCCTCGGTGGTCATCTCGATGAGCTGGTACTTGAACGACGACGATCCGCTGTTGACGACGAGGACGACGGACATGAGGGGACTCCTGGGGTGATCGGGGTCGGGAGGGGCGGCGGCGGGGTCGCCGCTAGCGCACCACGGGGATGGCGGCGGTGGGCGGGACGATGGCCTGGGTGGCGGCCTGGATGGCCGTGATCGCGACGGTGTTGACGATGTCCTGCACGAGCGCGCCGCGCGAGAGGTCGTTGACCGGCTTGCGCAGACCCTGGAGGACCGGTCCGATGGCGACGGCGCCGGCCGAGCGCTGCACGGCCTTGTAGGTGTTGTTGCCCGTGTTGAGGTCGGGGAAGATGAACACCGTCGCGCGCCCGGCGACCTGGGATCCGGGCATCTTCGAGGCCGCGACCGCCGCGTCGGCCGCCGCGTCGTACTGGATCGGGCCCTCGACGAGCAGGTCGGGCCGGCGCTCGCGCACCAGAGTCGTCGCCGCGCGGACCTTCTCGACGTCGGCGCCGGCTCCGCTCTCGCCGGTGGAGTAGGAGAGCATCGCGATGCGGGGGTCGATCCCGAACTGCTGGGCGGTCTCGGCGGACGAGATCGCGATGTCGGCGAGCTGCGCCTCGGTGGGGTCGGGGTTCACCGCGCAGTCGCCGTAGACCAGCACGCGGTCGGCGAGCGCCATCAGGAACACGCTCGAGACGACGGAGACGCCCGGGCTCGTCTTGATGATCTCGAAGCCGGGGCGGATGGTGTGCGCGGTCGTGTGCGCGGCTCCCGAGACCATCCCGTCGGCCAGGCCGAGCTGCACCATCATCGTGCCGAAGTAGGAGACGTCCGTGACGGTGTCGTAGGCGTGGTCGTAGGTGATGCCCTTGTGCGCGCGGATGCGGGCGTACTCCTCGGCGAAGCGCGCGCGGTGCTCGGGGTCGAGGGTGCTCAGCACGCGCGCGCCGTCGAGGTCGAGGCCGAGGCCCGCCGCACGGGCGCGGATCTCGGCCTCCTCGCCGAGGATCGTGAGCCGGGCGATGCCGCGCTTGAGCACGGTCGCGGCGGCGCGGAGGATCCGGTCGTCGCCGCCCTCGGGCAGGACGATGTGGCGGTCGGCGATGCGCGCGCGCTCGATCAGCCCGTACTCGAACATCAGCGGCGTGACGACCTCGGACCGGCCGACGTCGAGGAGGGTGAGCAGCTCGACCGCGTCGACCGCCTCCTGGAAGAGGGCGAGGGAGGTGTCGCGCTTGCGCGGGGAGTCGGCCGCCAGGCGGCCGCGGGCCGCAGTGACGCGGACGGCGGTGTCGTAGGTGCCGAGCTCGGTCATCACGATCGGCACGCGGCTGTCGACGCCCTCGATCAGCCGGACGATCGGCTCCGGCAGCTCGAAGCCGCCGTTGAGGATGATGCCGGTGACGGTGGGAAACGTGCCGGAGGCGTACGCCATGATCACGGCGAGGACGACCTCGGGCCGGTCGCCGGGGACGATCACGACGCCGCCCTCGGTGAGCCGCGGCAGGACGTTCACCATGGACATGCCGGCGATCACCACGCCGAGCGCCTCGCGGCCGAGCAGCTCCGGATCGCCCGCGACGACGACGCCGTCGACCGCCTCGACCAGGCGGGACAGGCTCGGAGCGACGAGGAACGGATCCTCGCGGATCGCCCAGACCGGGACGGTGGCGGGGATGCTCTCGCGGATCGCGGCGACGGCGTCGGCGGCGGTGTCGGGATCGGCGCGGTTCGCGATCACTCCGATGAGGCTCGCGTGGGCCGTGCGCAGCTCGACCGAGGCGAGCTCCGTGATCTGGCGCATCTCCTCCGGCGTGCGCGCGGGAGCCTGGCCCAGCTGCTCGCTGCGGGACGAGTCCCGGCCGGTGAGGACGAGCAGGACCGGGGCACCGAGGTTGGCGGCGATGCGGGCGTTGTAGCCGAGCTCGGTGGGGCTGCCGACGTCCGTGTAGTCGGAGCCGAGGATGACGACGGCGTCGCACCGGGCCTCGACGCCCTTGTAGCGCTCGACGATCCGCGAGAGCGCCGCCTCGCCGTCGGCGTGGACGTCCTCGTAGGTGACGCCGATGCAGTCCTCGTAGGCGAGGCCCGAGTCGGAGTGGCCGAGCAGCATCTCGAGCACGTAGTCCGGCTCGGAGGTGGAGCGGGCGATCGGGCGGAAGACGCCGACCCGCTGCACCTGGCTGCTGAGCGCATCGAGGACGCCGAGGGCGACCGTGGACTTGCCCGAATGACCTTCGGCGGACGAGATGTAGATGCTCTGAACCATCGGATCCAGCCTACCGAGGGGGTCCCTCCGCCTGGCTGAGTAGAGGCCAGGGATGGGAGGGCGTGCATGGCGCCCGGCTGTGGAGGAGCGTCCGCAGTCGGTAGGGCCTCGTAGCGGCTGTGCGGCGGTCCATCGGCGGAGCAGGCGGGCCGGTTAACGGAAGAAGACCCCCCGCGCACCCGCCAGAGCCCGGTTACCCTTGCTGCGTTTCCGCCCTGGGGGAGTTGGCCTGGATGGCGCCACGCGGGGAGCCGGGTGACAGTCTAACCGACGACGGCGGCCGAGGAGAGCGGGGCGTGTCGGGGTCGTGGTCAGCGGAAGGCTCCGACACCGGCTAGTATCGATGAGTCGCGGCTCAGGTCGTGCCAGGAGGATTCGCCTAGTGGCCTATGGCGCACGCTTGGAAAGCGTGTTGGGTGAAAGCCCTCGGGGGTTCGAATCCCCCATCCTCCGCGAACGGTGTCCGTTGCTCTCGCCAGCACGGGCACCGTTTTGTTTAACCGGTGCGGCCGATCGTCGGAGCCCGGTCGACCGGTGAAGGCGTCGATCGGAGCGGCCCACTCACGCATCGCCGGGTTCGCCCTGCCGGGGCACACCCAGCCGCAGCCGACGACGTCGCGCCGAGCAGGGGCCGCCGATCGTCCGGCGCGTGCCGGGCGCGGGATCAGCCGTAGAGGTGGTTCGTCCGCGCGCAGGAGTCGGAGCAGAACGCGCCACGACGGGCGACGAGCGGGGCCGAGCAGGCGGCGCAGACGGGGCGGAAGAAGAGTTCGGCTATGGATCGCGACATGATCCGACCGTAGGTGCCGGTCCCGGATCGTGCCCGTCGCCATCCGTATTACGACATCGCGGACGACAGGGCGGCGATACGGACCCTCCGGCGACGCCGACCGTCAGTCCGCGATCCGCTCGAGCCACTCGTCGAGCAGGAGCCGCTCCCCCGGGCTGAGCGGCTCGACCTGCGGCAGCGCGGTGCGCAGGGCGACGGCGTGCGCGACGACCGCGCGGGCGGCGGGATCGGTGGGGCCCGCCTCCGCCGTGGTGATCGCCGCGAGGACGGACTCGCGCGAGCGGGACGAGAGCTCGTCGTCCGGGTCGGCGAGGGCGGTCAGCGTGAGGGTGCAGCCGAGTGCGGCCGACTGGAGCAGGCGGGAGGCGCGCTCGACGTCGACCGTGAGGCGGCCGGCCTCGGCGACGGCGCGGACCGCGTCGAGGAGGACGCCGCGGGACAGGCGCGCCGCCTCCGACTCCTCCCCCGGCCGCGCGGTGAACATCAGCGCGTAGAGGTGCGGTTCGGCGAGCCCGAAGGCGACGTGGTGGTCCCAGGCGGCCCGGAGCGCGTCGACCGGGTCGGCCGGCGCCTCGCTCCGCTCGAAGTCGGCGAGAGCCGTGGCGAAACCGGCTGCCGCGGCCGAGTCGAGCAGCCCGCGCAGGTCGCCGAACGTCCGGTAGATCGTGGGCGCCTGCACCCCCGCCGCCGCGCTGATCGCCCGCGTCGACACCGCGTCCCGCCCGCCGTCCGCCAGCAGCTCCACCGTCGCCCGGAGGATCCGCTCCCGCGTCGTCCCGCTCTCACTCACGCTACCGACGCTAACACGCTCCCGTTAGCGCCTCGTCTCCCGGAGCCGCCCGGCCGCGTCAGCGCCGTCGAGCGGTCCCGAAGATCCCGCGCACGACCTCCCGCAGGAGGGTCCTGCCGGCGCTCGAGCCCAGGACCTCCTCGACGACCGTCTTGTCGCGGCGGGCGGTGCGGGTCCCGCGCGAGGTCGGTGCCGTGCGCCGCCGGGAGCGCTCGGCGGCCTGGTCGGCGGCGCGCTCAGCGGCGGCCCGCTCCTTGGCGCGGCGGGCGGCGTCCGCGGTCTCCTCCTTCGCGCGGCGCACGTCCTCCTTCGCGCGGCGGGCATCGTCGTCGGCCTGCTGCTCGGCGGCGGCGCGGGCCTCCTCCGCGTCGGCCGCGGCATCGAGCCGACGGGTGAGGATCTCGCGGGCGGAGTCGCGGTCGAGGGACGTGCCGTAGCGTGCGAGCAGCGGCGAGCGCTGGACGCTCGCCTCGCGGTCGGCCTCGGGGGTGGGCTTCATCGAGCCGAGCGGGGCGCGCAGACGCGTCCAGGCGACCGGGGTCGGCGCGCCGCGCTCGTTCATGACCGTCACGATCGCCTCGCCGATGGGGAGCGCCTGGAGGACCTCGCCGAGGTCGTAGTCGCTCTCGGGGTAGGTCGAGACGGTGGCGCGGAGTGCCTTCGCGTCGTCCGGCGTGTGCGCGCGGAGCTGGTGCTGCACGCGCGAGCCGAGCTGGGCGAGGACGTCGCCGGGCACGTCCTTCGGAGTCTGCGTGACGAAGACGATGCCGACGCCCTTGGAGCGGATGAGGCGCACGGTCTGGGTGATCGCGGCGAGGAAGTCCTTCGACGCGTCGCGGAAGAGCAGGTGGGCCTCGTCGAAGAAGAAGACCAGCTTCGGCTTGTCGAGGTCGCCGACCTCGGGCAGGTCGTTGAAGAGGTCGGCGAGCAGCCACATCAGGAAGGTGGAGAACAGAGCCGGGCGGTCGGCGACTCCGGGGACCTCGAGGAGGCTGACGACACCGCGCCCGTCGGCGGCGAGGCGGAGGAACTCGGCCGTGTCGATCTCGGGCTCGCCGAAGAACACGTCGGCGCCCTGGTCGGCGAACGCGATCAGCTCGCGGAGGATCACCCCGGCGGTCGCCTTCGACAGCCCGCCGAGCTCGGCGAGCTCGGCCTTGCCCTCGTCGCCGACGAGGTAGGTGAGCACGGCGCGGAGGTCGGACAGGTCGACGAGCGGGAGACCGGCGCTCTCGGCGTAGTGGAAGACGAGACCGAGGCTCGACTCCTGCGTGTGGTTGAGGCCGAGCACCTTCGCGAGCAGCAGCGCGCCGAATCCCGTCACGGTGGCGCGGACGGGGACGCCGGTGCCGATGCCGCCGAGCGCGAAGTACTCGGCGGGGGCCGCCTCCGCCCGCCAGTCCTGGCCGATGCCGCGGGTGCGGGCGAGCAGCGCGTCGGTCGCGGTGCCCGGAGTGGCGAGGCCGGAGAGGTCGCCCTTGATGTCCGCAGCGAAGACGGGGACGCCGTGGGCCGAGAGCTGCTCGGCGAGGACCTGCAGCGTCTTCGTCTTGCCGGTGCCGGTCGCGCCGACGACGAGGCCGTGCCGGTTGAGCATGCCGAGCGGGATGCGGACGGGCACGTCGATCCGCGCGTCGCCGTTGACGAGGGCACCGAGCTCGAGGGCCGGGCCGGTGAACGCGTACCCGGCGCGCACGGCGTCGACGGCGCTCTCGGGGAGCGGAGCGGAGCAGTCCGCTGCTCCCGTTGCTCCGGACGCCGTCGCTCCGGACGCCGTCGCTTCCGGTCCGATCGCTCCGGATGCAGATGCT
>NZ_PSVG01000035.1:0-13639 GCF_002930885.1 Rathayibacter sp. AY1F2
GCACCGCCCCGACCTGATCGGTGGGTTCTTGAGACGTGGAGCGGCGGTGAGCTGCGCAGCAGCGTCCAGCTCGACTGACGCTCGGGCAACGCGCCGGGGGCTCTACTGTGGCGGTGCGGTCGAGAAGTGGGGACTTCGCTGACGCCGCACGCGACAGACCGGCGGGGGGCCGCCGGTGTCGCCCTGCTCTCGGCCGCGACGCACAGCGCGGCAGAGAGCAGCACCCGCCGGCTCAGCAGCCCGCTGAACCATCCCCATATGGGACGGTGGGCTCGGGATCTCGTTTAGCCGAGCGAGAGCGAGATGCGACGATGAGCGCATGGACGAAGCGGCGACGGTCGAGCGCGCTGACCTGCTGTGGCAGGAGGGTCGCCGAGCGGCCGCTCTCGATCTCTTGCGAGGGCAAGTACGTCGCTCCCCCTCGGACACGATGGCCAGACTGGCGCTGATCGCGAAGTACCGCGAGCTCAGTGCCCCCGACCAAGCAGGACGCTGGGGTCTCGCTCTAGACGGCGAGACCTCGGACTTCGAACGAGACAGGGCCGCGCGCCTGCTGGCAGGGGCAGGCCTTCACGACCGCGATCTGCCCGACTTCCTCGCTCTGCCCTGCCGCGACCTTCCTCGGGAAGTCTTGCAATTGCTCCCTCTGGTCGAGCACTATCGCGGACAGTTCGATCAAAAGCCCCCCGATCAGGAGCCGCCGCCGAGTGACTGGCTCGAGTTCGCTGCGCTCGTGCTCTGGCTCTCCTCGGTCGGTCTAGCCGTCGTTGCCATGGTGATCGTCTGGGGCGGCGCGGCGTTCGGCACGCAGATGACCGCCTTCGCTCGATGGTCAGGTGTCGTCTGCGTCGGCATCGCCGCTCTCGGCTGCGTCGCCCAGGGCTGCTGGCTGTTGCGCTCAGGATCTCGAGCGCTTGGCTGGACCTGGCTCGTGCCAGCCGTGTTCGTTGCAACGGGACTCACCCTCCTCATCACGGCCGCGATCCAGAGCGGCGGGGAGCTTCTGTTTACCTGGGAGAAGTGAACCGAAGCGCTATGGAAAGAACGCCGTTACAAGTGACCGGCTGACCATCCCTTTACGGGACGGCTTCGCTCGATCACTTGGCAGCTCGACGGTCGCAGAGTTGGATGAGCGCATGCAGACGCTGATTCCTGACACCGACCGAGAGCCTTGGTCCGTCGTGGGGGCGGGCCGCACTAACGACGGTCCGCTCGATGAGGTGATTATCGCCATCGACCGAGGAGCGTCGGCGAGCCGCTTCTCGATCCGCACGATGCGACGCACCGGCACTCGCTTAGGACCTCGCGGCTCGGTCCACGGGACTGTCACGAACCCGATCGCGACGGCGAATATGGCCGTTGGCTGCCTCCTCTTTGAGGTGCTACCCACTGGTCTGGAGAACCACGAGGGGCTTGCAGCAATGGAGCAGGCAGAGGCACGAGCGGAAGAGTTGGCCCGCGACCGGAACGGCTGGGACGTCACTGCCCTCCCTCTCGACGGCATCGATTACGCACTGTTCACCCGCACCATTTCCGAGGGAACCGTCGCGCATGCCGACCTCGGCTGGGCCACCGTCGCCATGTGGAGTCGCGGCCCACTTCACGAGGGCCCCTTCCGACTGGCGGATGTCGAACCGGGCGATGATCTAAGCGTTCGCTGACCCATCACTTGCGGGACGCTCTCGGACGGCTCCGCGACGCGGTGGTCGTCGCTGCTAGCGTCCTCTCACGACCGAGAGCAGTGCTGCGGTTGATCAACCGGCGGGAGCTCGAATGCAGTTCAGCGTGATCCTCTTGTTCGTCATCGCCTGCGTCCCACTGGTGCTCGCGCCGGGACCATCCGTCGCGTTCATCCTCACGACGACCCTCAGCAGCGGACGTCGCGTAGCCATGAGCGCGGTCGGCGGCGTCGAACTCGGGTACGTAGCTCACGTCGTGGCCGCCGCTGCCGGGATCTCCGCGATTCTCGCCGCGAGCGCTGCGGCGTTCACCGCGGTGAAGATCGCGGGCGCCTGTTACCTCGTCTGGCTCGGCATCCACGCCTGGCGATCACGAGACCTGCGTCTGCTCGGAGAGCTCGGCGGGGCTGGCGGAGCGGCCCCCGCCTCCTCGGCGTTCCGGCGCGGACTCGTCATCGGCGTCCTCAACCCCAAGACCGCCGTCTTCTTCCTCTCCTTCCTCCCCCAGTTCGTCCGACCGGAGGCCGGCCCGACGTGGATGCAGATGACCGTCCTCGGCCTGCTGTTCGTCATCCTCGCCGCCGTACCCGACACGCTCTGGGCCCTCGGCGGAGGAGCGATCGCCCGACTGCTCCCCCGCACCCGTGTCCGCACCACCGAGCGCATCTCCGGGACCGTGTTCTTCGGTCTCGCCGGCTACTCCCTCACCGCCCGCCACTCCTGACGCCCGACCCCGTACCGCCAGCCCATCCCCATACGGGTACCTAGCCGCACAACACGGGGAGGCGTGGCTTGTTTCGTAGGCTGAGCGCATGAGGTCAGCACTTCGGAGCGCAGCCGGCGGCGCCGTCATGCTGATGGCCCTCGTCGGCGGTCTGGTCTCGCTCGGTGCCGGGTGGATCATTGATGGACGTGAGCCTCCAGCCGTTCAGTGCGAGAGCGGCCCGTACCCGCGAACAGGCGGACCGTTCCACGAAACGACCCGTATCACCGGATCGGTGACGATCTTGCCCCTCGGGGTGGATTGCACCTACGACGTCGACGGAGACGAGGTCGGCCCGCAGATTGTCCGGCACCCGAACATGCCCGCCACTGCAGGTTTCCTGGGCAGTGCGCTCACTTTCGCTGCTGGAGCAGCGCTCCTCGTCGTCCGGACCGGTCGGACAGGACCCGTCTCTGCCGACTGATGCGCCCGATCACGGCGACTCGCTCAGCCATCCCCCGCCGGGACGAACTATGAAGCGCCGGTCGGCACGGTCAGTACGGCGCCCATCACAGTGACTGCTGCGAGCAGGGCACCGACCGGGACGGCCCAACGAGGCCGGTAGGCGCCGATGATGAAGGTGCAGAAGGTCAAGAGCGCGCCCACTCCGACGAGTGCGAACCAGCAGGCGAGCGGCCACGCCGGCCCGGCGAGGCAGTCGATGGGCGGGTCGTGCACCTCGAGGAACGTGCTGCGGTAGTTGCCCGCGCAGTTGACGAAGATCAGCCAGTTCGTCACCGTGCCGAGCCCGGCGAGGACGACGGTGACGATGGCGCCGATGACACCGGTGAAGGCGAGGAGCGACGCGATCGTGTCGGACGCCTTCGCGTTGACCTGGCGGCTCATGGCCGGTCCTCACCGCCGCTCGTCCGCGATGAAGGAGGCTCCGGCTGAAGGGGTGTTCGGACGAGCCGTACAGCGACGGCCGGCTGAACGAGGGCTCCTGCCGCGAGGAGGAAGAATCCCCACCCCTCGAGAATCCCCATCGCCATGATCAGCACGGCGAGGCCAGTCGACACGCAAGCGCCGATCACGCCCATGACCACCGAAATGGTCACCGAACCGCGTCGGGCGTTGAGGACGAGCTGCGCGTCACGGCGCCGGTCACGATCGCGAAGTCGGATCGCCGGGATCGCGACGACAGCGAGCAGCAGTAGGAGAGAGAACCACGGGAACAGCTCCCACGGAAACGCATCACGAAACAGCAGAGCGCGCGAAGTCACAAGCAGAGCCTAAGGAAACAGGGGAACAACGGCCCACGACGGATCGCGCCCCAGGACGCCCATCGGGTAACCGGTCCGTGCCTCTCCTACGGGGAGTTTGCTGCGAGGCGAGCTGAACGGCAGGATCAGCGGATGGTGACCAAGCTCACTCGAATACTCATCGTGGGCGCACCGGCAGTGGTCGTTCTGGGAACGACGGCGGCCGTCGTCGCCTTCGTCAGCACCTCGGATGACCCGTACTACCCGCGAGAGGGTCTCAACACCGAGTACGCCGCAACGCTGGTGCAGGACCTCGCCGCCAACGACCCGCGGGCCGAGCTCATGACGCACTTTCCCGCGTCGAACCAAGACTCAGTGACCGAGCTGATCTCTGAGTGCGCGCCGGCCGCCCAAGCCGACGCCCGCCCCACGGTCTACTCGGACGTCGTTCCCGCCAACGCGAGGGTGATCCTCGATGCTCCCGGGCTCCCCCGATGCGACATGTACCTTTTCTGGTCCGAGAGCCAGGGCGAAGCGTGGGCGGTCCACCTCACAGATCCCTCACCGCAGGACCCGGTCGCGACACTCAGCACCACGCCGGGATCCTGAGACCGTCCACTGTGAAGTAGCGCTGCACCGCTGAGACGCGCGCCACGAAGCTATTACTTCATGCCAGACCAACCACGCGGTTCTTCGAGCGACGACGATCCGAGGTGTGAGGGTCAACATCGACGGCGAGCACTACCTACTTCTGCGGAGCGCCTTCTGGGCCGAGACATCGGACGTCATCGGCGTCTACGAGTCCGCGGAGCGGGCCCAAGAAGCAGCACAGAAAGCAGCGGGCGCTCCGCCCGCACCTGATCGGTGGGTGCTCGAGACGTGGAGCGGCAGCGAACTGCGCAGTAGCGTCCAGCTCGACTGACGCTCGGGCAGTGCGCGGGTGGCTCTACTGTGGCGGTGCGGTTGAGAAGTGGGGACTTCGCTGACGCCGCACGCGATAAACCGGCGGGGGCCGCCGATGTCGCCCGGCTCTCGGCCGAGGCGCACAGCGCGGCCGAGAGCAGCATCCGCCGGCTCACCGGCCCGCTGACCGATCCTCTAACGGGACGGCCTGAGGAGTCGACCCGAGGTGGCGATGCGGAAGAGCAGGGTTTAGCGATGGCGCACCCCGCTCCCGTGACTATGCGCTTCACTGGCATACGCTGCGTGCTCGCGCAGCCGAGCAAGGCGGGTCCTGCGCGCTGGGCAGGAAAACCGGTCACTCTCTACACTCGGGGCAACGGCAGGGAGGGGGCCCGATGGCAACTGCGCCCGATCCTGCCTCGGCGATCGCGCACGCAGGCTTGGCGGGTATCGCAGTCGGCGCCGTCGCCTTCGCCGGATCGCTCCTCGCCGTGCCGTTGCTGTACGCCGGATACGCCGGTCTGGCCGCGTTCGTCCTCCTGCCGCTCATCGCCACTGCGCTCCTGCTGATCGTGTCTCGGGCCGTCACGGGTCGCCTGCATGCCGGCGCAAATCTCGTGCTCGGTGCGCTGCTGACTCTTGCGACACTCGCCGCCGTGGTCACACCGCTCGTGACCGATGCCCCGCCGCTCCCGGCTCCCCTCCTCGCCACCCTTCCGCTGCTGCTCGGCGCCGTGGCGGCATTCGGGTCGCTCGTCGTCCATCCGGGTCGCGCCCGAATCGTTGGAGCCGTGGCGACCGTAGCCCTCCTCGCGACAGTGGCATCGCCCGTGGTGCAGACGGTGCTCGGGCGGTCCGCTGCCGCGCGCGCTTCACAGGAGGCGGAGTACGAAGCGCGGCTCGATTCGTCCGTCGTGCCGTTCGAGTCCGATCGGCTCACGACGACGGCCGTCGTCATCGGGCAGTACGAGTCCTCCATCCGGGCGTCGGAGGATCTTCTCGCGCGACAGGACACCGACTACCTTTCCGACCCGGGCGACATCACGATCCTCACGAGCCGCTTCAACCCGGAGTTCTCGCTCGAGAGCCAGGTCTGCAGCCTGTACACGAATCCCGAGCTGGCGGGGACAGCGGGGAACACCTGCGACCGTCGGGACGACGGCGTCTGGGTGCTCGAGGTGGACGGCTCCCCGATGCTCGCCCGACTCATCGACAACGCCGTGGTCTCCGTGGCAGGCGCGGACCAGGAGCGACTGGAGGAGTTGCTCGCCGCGGTGGTGCCGATGGAGCAGGACGAATACGAGCGCCGGCTCCGCCTCGCCTTCGAACGGGATCTGCGCGCATAGACACCCGTCGTACCGTCGACCACCTCATGCAGCGCCTGCCCCGAGTGCAAATACCGTCGCGACCCGTTACCAACTAGGAGAACCCGTGTTTCTAGCGTTCCTCGCCGGCGCTCCCGCCGTGATCGGGATCCTCTGGCTCGTCAATCTCTCAGGCGACGGGTCCGAAGAAAAGGTGCGGCGAGACACCTGCATCGGCGCCCTCGTCGTCAGCCTGCTGTTCGTCGGCGGAGCCGTCATCTACTGGTTCATGCCCGTGGATATGAGCAACGATGCTCAGGGCTCGTTCGGCGCTTCCGCCTTCGCCGTCGCTGCGCTGCTCGTCAGCGGCATCCTCGGCCTCCTCTTCACCCTCATCCTCTGGCTCACGATGCCAGGAGGGGCAGAGGCGGAGCGCGACTGACGCCCGGTCGTTGCTCGAACGACGATCCGATCGGGGAGGCGTTTACACCACTGGTCCCGAAGCGACCCCTCGGCAGGGTGCTGAGAATCGCGCCCTGCGTAGGCTGAGCGACAGTTCGACGGACGGAGCAGCACAAACCATGACAGACACGAACGCGATCGGTCGACTCTCGGCCGTGGCCGCTGCGACCGGGCTCGTTCTGGCCCTGGCTGGGTGCACGGCACCCCTCGATGGAACCGCCGTCGCCAGCCCCTCGGCGACGTCCGCCGCTCCCAGCCTTCCTACGAGCACTCCCACGGACGGTTCTGACGCGACGGACTCTCCCGCCGCCCAGTCGCTTCTGGAGCAGCTGCCAATCCGCACGTCATTCGAGAGCGTATCCGACGATGCGACCGGCGATCTGCTGATCGAGGAGCGAGAGGACGGGACGGTGTGGCTGTCCCTCAGCGGACTGAGCCTGACCGGAGCAGTGGAACCGCGGGTCCTTTTCACGAGCGCTCCGCTCGAGGACAACGACGGCGAGCTGAGGTTCCCTTCGGACGTCGGAAGCGAGGTCGGGTCACTGACAGCGGATGCCGACCAGGAACTGCAGATCACGGATCCCGAAACGATCGGCAGTATCGAGAGCATTCTGATCTTGGGCGTCGGTGATCCTGGCGTCCGAAACCTCGCAGCTGCCCGCGTCTCGCCCTCCAGTACGGGACAGTGACGCCGCAGCGCCGCGAACGGCAGGCATCGCCAGGCACCGGCACCGGCCTTCGAATGGAGAGCACACGCGTCGCGCTCCCCTACGAGGTGTCCCGCGATACAAGCAGTTCCCGCAAGAACGGGCAGCATCCACTCGACCCGACCCTTCGGCCGACGGAGCGCAACGGAGCGCCGGATGCCTGATCCCAGCGTGATCATCCTGGTGCCCTTAGCCATCATCTGGTTCTTCGTGACCTACTGGCCGATCATCTCCGTGGCGTTCGTCGTCCTCTTCGTCATCGTCGGATTCGTGGTCCTCATGCGCCGTGAGGCGCGACGCGGCGACAGCTAGGAACTGCACGACGCTCTCGAAGACGTCGCTACGGTCGAGGTGTGAACAGCGCAACGATCGGTCTGACCGGCGTCATCATCGGCGCCGTGACCTCCCTTGTGGCCTCAGTGGTGGTGCCGTGGATCCGCGACGAGCTGGACAGGCGTCGATCGACGCGCGAGCGGACCGCAGCGGAGCGCCGACAGTGGCTCATGGCTGCCCTTTCCGCGCTTGTCGAATACCGACAGGCAAGCGGGTCACGGGCAGCAGCCGCCGCGGATCCCGGCGCTCCCGGTGCCGCGCAGGCGAGGTTCTCGAACGCTCTCAACGAGCTCACCGTGCGACTGACTCCAGACGAACAACCGATCCTTGATGTGCTCATGGCGATCTTCGCGATGGTGCAGCAGCCTCGACGCGGGATAGAGAACATGGTGGGCGAGGCCATGTCCGTTCTCACGCTGTGGGCTCGAGGCGACGTCGAGACGTCGGCCGTGATTCGCGAAGTGGAGCAGCGCGCCGGCGTCACCTTCTCGGAGGACCGCCGCGGCGTCACCCCCACGGCGTCGCCCTCCTCTTCGTAGGCTGAGCGCATGTGCGGTCGGTTCGTCGTCAAGGACTCCACGGCGGCCCTGCTGCCGGATCTCGTCTCGGCCAACTTCGGGGGTCTGCGCCCGAACTACAACGTGGCGCCGACGTCGCCGGTGACCGTCGTGCGTGAGCGCGACGGAGAGCGGTCGGCACCGACCGTGCATTGGGGGTTCGTGCCGGTGTGGGCGAAGGACTTCAAGAAGCAGCGGCCGCAGCCGATCAACGCGCGGATCGAGACGGTCGCGAGCTCGCCCATGTTCCGGAAGGCGTTCGCGACGTCGCGGGTGCTGATCCCGGCGGCCGGCTACTACGAGTGGACGGTCACCGAGACGGGGAAGCAGCCGCACTTCATCTACGAGCCCGACGCGGCCCTCGCGATGGCGGGCATTGTCTCGGCCTGGCCGGACCCGTCGAATGCGGAGGACGATCCGGAGAAGTGGCGGCTGTCGACGGCGATCATCACCCGCGACTCGCATGTGGCGCCGGGTGAGGTTCACGACCGGATGCCGGCGTGCATCACGCCGGACGGTTACGACGACTGGCTCGGCGGGCACCTCGACGTCGACGCGCCGATGCAGCTCCTTGACCGGGAGTCGTTCGCGGTCGCGCACGACCTCGAGCACTACGAGGTGTCCCGCGACGTGAACAGCGTCCGCAACAACGGACCGCACCTACTCGACCCGCTCCCTCAGCAAGTCAGCGACCTGTCGAATGCGAGCCGTCCGTCATGACCGGCTGGCTCATCGCACTCAACGTGTACGCCGTAGGGGCGAGCGTCTGGGGGCTGATACGACTCGCCGTAGGCGCGCAGAAGGAGGCGCGCCGGATCGATCTGGAGGCCAACGATCCGGTTGACCCCGCTGCAGTGTCTGAGTTTTTTCCCATCGAGCTGATTCAGGAGCTGCGCGGCGCTGACGCCCTCCTCGACTCCGTGAAGAGAGCGGCGACGTCGGGCCCTGCGATCGCATGGCGGGACGTGCTCATTCTCGGTTCTGCTGTCGTGGCCGGAGGAGCCGCGAACATCATTCCTCTGGTATGGACAGTCGACCCGCTGTTCGGATAGTCGATCCAAGCCGCGCGGCAACTGTCTGTGGGCAGTACGCCCGCAAGAGGTACCTCATACGGGACGATGGCGGACAGAGCTCTCCTGCACCCAGCAGGTCTGTGCTTTTTCGGGCTAGCGGCTGGGCCGGCGACTACTTCGCCGGGCCGTGAAGGATGGAGGTCAGCCGGTCTGCGGGCGCATCGCTCGGGCCGAGGAGCGTGATGTAGATCAGGACCGCGCAGAGCACGGTCACGACCAGGATCACGAAGACTCCGGCACGGATGAGCGCCGCGGCGGCGGGCTTGTCCTTCTTCAGCCACCCGAGCAGCAGGTTCAGGTCAATCACAAGGACCTCCACTGGGTGCGAGCGCGCGGGCGCGCTCTGTTGTGGTCGCGCTGGGGGCGCGACGATCCCTGCACCGCCAAGAGGGGTGCAAGGAAGGAGGGGGCCAGGAGAGCGGGGTCTGCTCAATCCGGGCATGAAAAAAGCCGGCACGAGGGCCGGCGGGCAGAGAACTGGAAGGCGGGTTCAGTTTACGCGACAGGCGCGGGCAGAGTTCTTCCGATTCGGACTCAGCTTAGGCGTTCGATCGCAACTGGCCTAGGAAGCGCGAAAGCCGGCACGAGGGCCGGCAGGCATGGCTGTTCCATCCGGGGTCAGTCTACCTTTTCGACCCCGCTAGCGGAGCAGCTGGACGGGGACACCGGCGGCGACGTCCTCCCCCTCGATGGTGGCGAAACCCGTGACGGAGCGGATCGTGTCGACGCCGAGTGAGGAGTCCGGGAACCGGGCGACGAGGGAGGCGCCGCGGTCGGTGACGTGGGTGGCGTCGTAGTTGGTTTGGGTGGCGTTCTCGAACTCGAAGACGAACGCCTTCGTCTCCTCGTCGGAGAGGCGGACGCCGAAGTGCTTCACCGTGGCGCCGTCGGCGCCGGTGAGCTCGATGCCGTAGGTGAACCATCCCACCGACTGTGGCAGCTCGAGCGGATCGCCCAGGGTGAAGGTCGCGGTGATCCCGGAGGGCTCGGCGGCTACGTGAACGGCCAGCAGCTCGCGGGGCGTCGGGGTGCTCATGCGCTCACCCTAGAACCGCCTCGGCCCCGTGGACACGTCCAGGGTCCGGTGGGAGGGTGGGCGCATGTCGAAGCCTCGGACCAAGCTCGCGCGTGCTGCGCTGATCAGCAACGGCATGGTGTGGTTCGGGCTGTCGTTCATGCTCTTCGCGATCGCCGGTGAGCAGACTTACGCGGCGTTCACCGGTGAGTGGTTCAACGTGCTCGGCTGGTTCCTGCTCGTCGCGGTGGCGATCGGTCTGGCCATCGTCGGAGTGATCGAGAATCGGAACATCCGGGCGGGGAAGAAGTACAAGCCGCGCCCTCGCCGCTGATCGCTACTCGGTCGCAGCCTCGCCGGACACTACGGTGCGGGCGCGCTCGATGTAGCTGAGGCCGGCGGCGCGTAGCGCGTCGACCGTCATCTTGCGCTCCTCCCTGGGGGCTCCGATGACGGGCAGGGGCGTGGTGCGCAGGGCGACGTTGCGCAGGTCGTGCGCGAGGTCTTCGTCGTAGATTCCGGTGTCGCGGTCAGCGAAGTCCACGATCTTGATGCCGGTCGTGAGTCCTCGGGTGGTGAGGGTGTCGCGGACGACGGTGAGGTAGGCGTCTTGGTACGCGGCGACGTCGCGGTCCCAAACCTCGGTGATGGCGCGGGAGAGCCGTTCCGTCGCGCGGTACAGGTCGTACCGGGGGTCGCCTGCGTCCTTGGCGCGGTTGAGGACCGCGTGGTGGATCTCTCCGAGCTGCTCGTACTGCTCGGTGCTCAGGGAGCCGGCGGTGGACATTTCGGCGGCGAACGCTGCGATCCGGGCTGTCTCTTCGGCGGTGGTGTGTTCTTGCGTCATCGCCGCCGTGTCGACGTCGGTGCTGGCGAAGAGGTCGATCTGGTCTTGATCGGCGAGGGCGAGGAGCCCGAAGTCCTCCAGGTCGGATTCTGCTGAGACGACGACGCTGACGGGAGTGGTGCGCCATTTGAGGGTCCGGTGGCCGCGAGCGTCTTCCTGGGCGAAGTGCTGCTCGAGCATCGCGGGGAAGCAGCCGCAGTCCTCGTGCTCGTCGTGGTGGTGGCCGATGCAGCGGTCGTCGGCGCAGCCGCATTCGTCGCCGGCCCACTCCGCGGCGGAGGGCGAGCCGTGCTCGCGCGCCCATTCGTCAGGGTCGATTTCCTGGGCGCGGAGGGTGCTGATCACGTCGGGGTAGAGCTTCATCGTGGGTGTCCTGTCTGATGAGGCGCGACGACCGGCGGTCGCGACGGGTGCGAGCGCGTCCATCGTCGCATCCGGCCATGACACTGGCTGTGCTGCTGTGGTTCGAGGCCCTGGGGTCGAGGGGATTCTCCCTCCCCTGTGGGCCGGCCCGGTCGGGGCCGGGGCGTTACGCGTCAGATCTGGCCGGAGCGGTGTGAGAGCGGATGGCATAGACGAGGCCGCCGATGATCAGCCCCAACGACACGATCAGCAGCGCTGTGAGGAACCAGCTCGGGTTGATTACGGCGAGTACGTCACCGGAGCCCAATCGCTCATAAGTGCACCTGAGGCCGAGCGGCCACAATGAAGCGCCTGCCAGGGTCTCCGTTTCCACGCCGGGAAAGAGAACGCCATACCAGGCGTAACAGGTCTCGGTGCCGTTTCTGACCTGGCCGTAGAGCTCGAAGAACAAGACCAGGAGCCCAGCGACTCCGGCTCCGATCGACACTTTCGGTCCGGTCGTCACGAAGGGTGCCCCTCTGCCATCACTGCGGTTTTCGCGTCCGTAGCCTAGCCACCGGTGAGAGCACAGGCAGGACGCGGGCTCTCGACGGGGGGTCGAGGGGGTTCTCCCCCTCGTGCGGGCCGGCCCGCTTAGGGTCGGCCCGCGCACGCGCTCAGAGGGTGAGCGTGTGGAGGATCAGGGTCGTGGAGCCGATGGGCTTTCCGAAGTCGGTGTAGTCGAGGGTCGCGCGGCGGTTGCTGATGAGGTCAAGGGCGATCAGTTCCTCCTCGGACTCGTCGGTCATGTCGCCGGGCTCCTCGTCCCATTCGCGCAGCACCTGCCGGTCGGCGTCGAGGACTTTCCACAGTCCCCAGACGTGGGCGATGGGGCCGGTCGTCTCGTATGTGAAGACGAGGGCGGTCGCGGTGGGCCAGCCGTAGGCGGCCGCGGCGACGATCAGCGCTCGCGCTGCGGCGGCGGTCGCGTCGGCGTCGCCGGTCGCGGCCGCGGCGTCGACGGCGACCTCGGCTGCTCGCAGCGTCGGGTCCTCCTGGTACGGGTCGAATCGGTGGGCGGGGCGGGGTGCGGTGGTCGTGGTGGTCATGGTCGGGCCTTCCTGTGCAGCAGTGGGAGAAGAGGAGGGGCGGGACCGGCGCGAGCCGGTCCCGCCGGGTGGGCTAGCTGAGCCCTGCGGCGTCGGCGGGGGTGCTGTCGCCGGTGACGACCTGCTCGACCGGGGAGAGCGCGTATCCCCAGGCCGCGAGCTGGCGGAAGTGCTCGGCAGTGCGCTCGTCGCCGCGGCGCCAGGACTCCTTGCTCGTGTGCGCCTCCTGGCCTCCGAGTACGACGGCCAGCGCGACCAGGCGGGCCTTCGCGGGGTTCGCCTCGACCAGCGCTGCGAGGGCGTCGGCGCGATAGCCGGAGGGCCGCTCGATGCGCAGCAGCGCGTGCGCGAGGTCGCTGCCGCCCGTCATCCCGGAGGACACCGCGAACCGGTGAGCGGTGAGTCCGAGAGCGATGACGCGATCCGCGTCCTTGGGGAGGGTCTTGCGAGCGAGGAACGTCGCGATCCACTCGCGGCGCACCTTCTCGGCCGCCTTCCACGCCTTGTTGTTGGCGATGAGCACCTTCCGCTCCGCGGACTTCTCGGCCCGCTCCTCCTCGGCCTCCTCCTCGGTCTGCGGCTGCTCGGGGGCTCCGTAGGCGTAGGTGAATCCGGCGGCGGTCGGGTCCTGAACCAGGAGCATGACCTCGACCTCACCGCGCCAGCTGGTGTCGATGAGCACTCCGCGGCCGGGAGCGGCCGCGACCTGCTCGGGGGTGACGCTCTTCCCGTCCTCGCCGCGCAGCTGCCGCACCGGCGTCCACGTCGCTGCGTCGCCGTAGGCGTCGGAACGGGTGAGGATCTGGAAGCCGTTGCCGGTGTACTCGGCGGCGGTCGCCGCGAGGAGCCCCTGGTGCGCGGCCTCGTCGCGGAGGGTCTGCGCGGTGTGCTCGAACTGCGCCGGGTCGTGGGTGGCGACCTCGATCAGGGTCGCGCGGGCGTCGGCGTCGTCCTCGAACTCCAACAGCACCGCCGCCTGGTCCAGGGTCAGCTCGTGCTCGTGCAGAACGGACGTGACGGTCGCGGACTCCGCGACCGCGAGCCCCTTCTTCACCGCGTCGGTCTTGGTGCCGGTGCGCTTGGCGATCGCTGCAGCGGACACGCCCTCGAACGCGAGCTGCGCCCACGCGGCGGTGCGGTCCGCGACCGAAAGCTCGGCGCGCTGGTCATTCTCGATGATCTGCTGAACGATCCGGTCCGCGGTCGTCTCGTCGCCCTCCACGACGTAGACCGGGATCGTGGGCACTCCGGCCTCGCGGGCGGCGAGGGTGCGGCGCTGTCCGGCGCGGACGATGACGTTGCCGTGCTCGTCGCGGCGGGCGAGGACCGGGGTGATGACGCCG
>NZ_PSVG01000036.1:0-12724 GCF_002930885.1 Rathayibacter sp. AY1F2
CGTGTCGGTGCCCCTCAACGGCTACGGCGCGCGCTGGTTCCGCGTGGTCACGGAGGAGTCGCGCCGGCTGGTCTGAGCGGAGGGGCGGGGCTCTTCTCGACAGTCCAGGAGTCGTCGCAGTCGACCTCGAGTGCGACGGCTCCTGCGTTCTCGCGCGAGCGAGCCGAGCGCGCGGCTCGAGAGTCCAGTAGTCGTCGCAGTCGCGCACGAGTGCGACAACTATCGGCGTTTCGAGGGGGGCGGGGCAGGAACGGAGGACGAAAGCACCCACCGCACGAAACGTTACGCACCCCAGTCCACGGCATCATTGACGTGACCGCCCTCCGCCGCCTACCGTGGAGCGCAACGTTTCGCCCCCGCCGCCGCATCAGGAGGATCCGCATGGCCCCCACTCCGCCGAGCCACCGCGTCCTCGCGAGCGGCAGCCGCATCCCCGCGATCGGCGCCGGCACGTTCGGCTCTGACCGCTACGACGCCGAGACCGTCGGCCTCGCGGTCGAGCACTCCCTCCGCGCCGGCTTCCGCCTCCTCGACTGCGCCACCGTCTACGGCAACGAGCCGCGCGTCGGCCGGGCGATCGCCGACTCCGGAGTCAACCGCGACGAGCTCTTCGTCATGTCGAAGATCTGGAACGACGCGCACGAGCCCGGGGCGGCCGTCGCCTCCGTCGAGCGCTCGCTCGCCGACCTCGGCCTCGACGTGCTCGACGCCGTCTTCGTGCACTGGCCCTTCCCGAACCACCACCCGCCGCACGCCGAGACCGACGCGCGCGATCCGCACGCCCGCCCGTACGTCCACGAGGCGTTCCTCGAGACCTGGCGAGCGCTCGAGGGCCTGGTCGACCGGGGCCTCGTCCGGCACCTCGGCACCTCCAACGTCACGATCCCCAAGCTCGAGCGGATCCTCGCCGACGTCCGCATCGCCCCGCAGCTGAACGAGATGGAGCTGCACCCCTGCTTCCAGCAGCCGGAGCTGTTCCGCTTCTGCCTCGACCACCGCATCCAGCCGATCGGCTACTCGCCGCTGGGCGCGCCGTCGCGGCCCGAGCGCGACCGGGTGGAGGGCGACATCGTCGACATCGAGCACCCCGCGGTGCGGGCGATCGCCGACGAGCGGGGCGTGCATCCGGCCGTCGTGTGCCTCGCCTGGGCGGTGAACCGCGGCCAGATCCCGATCCCGTTCGCGGTGAAGCCGGAGCAGATCGAGGCGAACCTGGCCGCCGCCTCCCTGGTGCTCACGGCCGAGGAGCAGGAGGCGCTGCGCGGCGCCGAGCGCAACAACCGGCTGATCAAGGGCCAGGTCTTCCTCTGGCCCGGCAGCTCCGGCTGGCTCGACCTGTGGGACGCCGACGGCACGATCCCGGGCTGGAGCGGCTACGGCTCGCCCCGCGCCACCCTGTGACGTGGCCACCTACAAGGACCTGCAGCGGCTGACCGGCCTCTCGCTCTCGACCATCTCGAAGCACTACAACGGGCTCGCCGTGCGCCCCGAGAACCGGGCGGCGATCGAGGCGGCGGCCGCCGAGGTCGGCTTCCGGGTCAACGGCTTCGCTCGAGGCCTGCGCTCGCGGCGCTCCCGCACGGTCGGGGTGCTGCTGCCCGCCCTCGACAACGAGTTCCACCTCTCGATCATCGCGGGCCTCGAGCGGGCCCTGCGCGAGGAGGGCATCGGCGTGCTGGTCGGCGTGAGCCGCCCCGAGCCGGGAGCCGCGGTCGACCTGCTGCTCGAGAAGATGGTCGACGGGATCGTGGCGGTGCCGTCCGCGGGCGACGTCGACGCGCTGCGCCGCGCCTCCGAGCAGGGCACCCCCGTGGTGGCCGTCGACTGGATCGACGACGCACTGGTCACCGATCGCGTCGCGCTCGACAACGCGGGCGCCGGCGCCTCCGCCGCCCGCCACCTCCTCGACCACGGCCACCGCTCGATCGCGGTGCTCGGCGGGGAGGACGGAGTGTCCTCCACCCGGGAGCGGACGGCCGGCTTCCTCGCCGCCCTGGCCGAGCGCGGCGTCCACCCCGCCGCCGACGCCGTGGTGCGCGGCCCGCTGACGGTCGAGAGCGGGGTCGCCGCCGTCGAGCGGGTCCTCGCTCTGAGCCCCCGGCCGACCGCCCTGTTCGCGAGCAACCGCGAGCTGACGGTCGGCGCCCTGATCGCCCTCGGCGACTCCGGACTGCGCGTGCCGACGGACCTCTCCGTCGTCGGCTTCGACAACGTCGAGCTGGCCCGCGTGGTCCGCCCGCACCTGACCACGATCGCCCAGCCGACCGAGGCGATCGCCGCCGAGGCCGCAGCCCTCGTCCGCCTCCGCCTCGACTCCGGGGCGGAGCAGCCCGGTCCCCAGGAGCGGAGGCTCCCCGGCCGCCTGCTCGCCGGCTCGTCCGTCGCCCACCTCCACGACCTCTAGGAGCTCCTCTTGCTGACCACGACCCTCCTCCACCCCGAGATCCTGCACGCGCTCGCCCGCGCGGGCCACGGCTCCCGCGTCCTCATCGCCGACGGCAACTACCCCGTCGGCACCACGCTCGGACCGAACTCCGCCCTGGTGCACCTGAACCTCCGGCCCGACATGCTGACCGTCGACGAGATCCTCGACGCCCTGCTCTCGGCGATCGTCGTCGAGGAGGCGACGGTCATGACCCCCGCGCCCGGGATCGACGTCCCCGCGCAGGACGCCTTCCGCCGGTCCCTCGACGGCGTCCCCTTCACCTCGCTCGAGCGGCACGCCTTCTACGCCGAGGCGCGCACGCCCGACGTCGCGCTCACCATCGCCTCGGGCGACCGCCGCATCTACGCGAATCTCATCCTCACGATCGGCGTGCGCCCGGCCGACGCGTCCTGAGCGGGCGGGCGGGCGGGGCGTCGTCCCGCCCGCCCCCGCGACTCCTCCCAGGTCGCCGGTCTCGCGAGCGACTACCGCGACTCCCGCGGAGTCGCGCGTACCCGGCCACTCCCTGAGAGTCCACGAGGCGTTCTCACGGCCGGCATCCCTACTCTGGTCGGCGTGGATCTCGACACCCTCCTCAACATCGGCCTCGTCGTGCTGTTCGTCCTCCTCGGAGGCGTCTTCGCGGGCACCGAGATGGCCATCGTCAGCCTCCGCGAGAGCCAGGTCCGCGCGATCGAGGCCGGCAGCGAGCGCGGCCGGCGCATCGCCGAGCTCGTCCGCAACCCCAACACGTTCCTCTCCGCGGTCCAGATCGGCGTCACGCTCGCCGGCTTCTTCTCCTCGGCGTACGGCGCCTCGACCATCGCGCCCGACCTCGTGCCGCCGCTGCAGTCGCTCGGCCTTCCGGCCTCCGCCGCCTCGACCGTCGCCCTGATCCTGATGACCCTCGTCATCGCGTACCTCTCCCTGGTGCTGGGCGAGCTGGTCCCCAAGCGCCTGGCGATGCAGAAGTCCGTCGCGTTCACCAAGGCCCTCGCGCCCCCGCTCAACGCCCTGGCGCGCCTGATGCGCCCCGTGATCTGGCTGCTGTCCGTCTCGACCGACGCCGTCGTCCGCCTCCTCGGCGCCGACCCGCGCGAGAAGGGCGAGAGCGTCTCGGCCGACGAGGTGCGCGACATGATCTCCAGCAACACCGAGATCCACGAGGACAGCCGCCGGCTGCTCACCGACATCTTCCGCGCGGACGACCGCCGCGTCGCCGAGGTGATGCGCCCGCGCCCGGACGTCGACTTCCTCCGCGGCGCGCTCAGCGTGGCCGAGGGCTACGCGGCGGTCCTCGACCAGCCGCACTCGCGCTACCCGGTGGTCGGCGACGACTTCGACGACGTGCTCGGCTTCGTCCACGTGCGCGACCTGATGTCCGCGTTCCCGGAGGCGGGCCGCGCCGGCACCGCGAGCAGCGTCGCCGACATCACCCGCCCGATCCTCGCGGTCCCCGGTACGACGAAGGTGCTCGCGGCCCTGCGCACCATGCGGCAGGACGGCCACCAGATCGCCGTCGTCATCGACGAGTACGGAGGGACCGACGGCATCATCACGCTGGAGGACCTGCTCGAGGAGCTCGTCGGCGAGATCTACGACGAGTACGACGGCGCCCGCCAGGCGGTCGACGCGAAGGCGGCCGAGCAGCTGCACGACGTCGACGGCGGGATGATCCTCGAGGACCTGGCGGAGCAGCTGGGCATCGAGCTGCCCGAGGGTCCGTACGAGACGGTCGGCGGGTTCGTCCTCGACCGGATCGGCCGTGTGGCCGTCGTGGGCGACTCCGTGCTCGTCGGCGACCACCTGCTCCGCGTGGCCGAGACGGACCGCTACCGCATCTCGCGGCTGACCCTCGTGCCGCAGCCCGCATCGGAGCCGAGCCCGCCGACGGCGCCCGCCGTCTGACGGGCGACCGGCCGCGCCTAGGGCAGAGGGCCCTCCACCCAGCGCGTGGCGGCGCGGCCGTGGGCTCCGGGCTGCGCGATCCACAGTCCGCCGGCGTGCGGATGACGCGCCCGCTCGTCCGCCGAGAGGTCGCGCGAGGCGGAGGTGACGACCGCGATGTCCAGGTCCTCGCCCGCGAAGGCGATGCTGGAGGAGTGCGGGGCGTCGATCCTGATGCCCTCGCCCTCGACCGGGCTGCCGTCGGCCTCGAACACGCGGACGCCGCTCCCGCCCCAGACCGCGACCCACACGCGGCCGTCGGCGTCCACGGTCAGTCCGTCGGCGAACACGCCCTCCTCGAGCTCGACGAAGGGCTCGCGCGGGCCGTGCTCGGCGTCCGCGTAGGAGCGGCGGTGGATCACGCCCGACTCGGTGTCGGCCGAGTACAGCACGGAGCCGTCCGGCGAGAAGCCGAGTCCGTTCGAGAGCCGCAGGTCGTCGTCGAGCACGGTGACGGATCCGTCGTGCTCGATGCGCAGCAGGACGTCGTCGCCCGCCGACTCGCCGAGGGTCAGCGAGCCGACCAGGAGGCGCCCCTGCGGGTCGATCGTGCCGTCGTTGAAGCGGTGCCCCTCCGGCAGCAGCTCGGAGCCGCGCGTGAGGGAGCCGTCGACCTCCAGGATCGCGAGCCGTCGGGTCAGCGCGACGAGCGTCCGCCCGTCGCCCAGGGGCAGCGCGGCGCCGACCTGCTCGCCGACGTCGGTGCGCGAGATCGCTCCGATCCCCTCCGCGGTGACGGGGGCGGACAGGACCGCGCCGGCCTCGATGTCGACCCAGGTGAGGCGGGCGGTGTCCGGATCCCAGACGGGCCCCTCGCTGAGGACGTAGGTGGGGGTGCCCGCGGGCGTCGCGTCGATCATGCCTCCACGCTAGGCCGAGGAGGCGGGCGGTGTCAGGCCCCGCGGGACGGATCCGGGCTCGCGTCCACCGCGCCGCGCTCCGGATCCGGACCGATGAGCTCCGCGCCGCGCTCCGCCTCCGGGTGGGCACCGATGCCCGGGATACACCCGCTCGGCGGTCCGTGACAAGGGGTGAATAGCCCGGCGATATGGAGCCGCCCGCGGGTCTAGTGTCGTCTCGCCGCGCTCGGGACAGCGTTCCTCCGCAACGACGCCGGGGCGACAGGAAGGCGCTCGCCATGTCGACATCCACCAGTCCGCGCGGCCCGGTCCGGAGCCTCGTGCACGCCCGCATCGACAGGCTCCCCTGGACCCGCTTCCACTGGTCGATCGTCGTCGGCCTCGGCTTCTCGTGGGTGCTGGACGGCCTCGAGATCCAGATCGTCGCCTCCGCCGGCTTCGCGAAGGAGTTCGGGCTCTCGGCCTTCGAGGTCGGCCTGCTCGGCACGATCTACCTGTGCGGCCAGATCGCGGGCGCCCTGATCTTCGGGCGGCTGAGCGACAAGCTCGGGCGGCGCAAGCTGTTCATCCTGACGCTCGTCATCTACCTGGTCGCCAGCGGCCTGGCGGGACTCGCGCCGAACTACGTCTTCCTCGCCGTGTTCCGCTTCTTCGCGGGCATGGGGATCGGCGGCGAGTACGCGGCGATCAACTCCGCGATCGACGAGCTCATCCCCTCCAAGTACCGCGGCCGCGTCGACATCGCGATCAACGGCACCTACTGGGGCGGCGCGGCTCTGGGCTCCGCGGCCAACCTGTTCTTCCTGAACGACGCGCTCTTCGCCGAGAACGTCGGCTGGCGCCTCGGCTTCTTCCTCGGCCCGATCCTCGGACTGGCGATCATCTACCTCCGCCGCCACATCCCCGAGAGCCCGCGCTGGCTGATGACGCACGGCCGCGAGGAGGAGGCGGAGCGCACCGTCGACGAGATCGAGCGCCGAGTGGAGGCGGAGGGCGGCGTGCTCGAGCCTGTCGACGACGCGAAGGCGATCACCGTGAAGGCGACGGAGAGCATCCCGTTCCGCACCATCGCCCGGGTGCTGCTGCGGCAGTACCCGAAGCGGACGCTGGTGGGCGCGACGATGATGATCACCCAGTCGTTCCTCTACAACGCGATCTTCTTCACCTACGCTCTGGTGCTCGAGAACTTCTACGGAGTCGAGCAGAGCGCGATCTCGTACTTCTTCTTCCCGTTCGCGATCGGCAACCTCGTCGGGCCGCTGGTGCTCGGCCACCTGTTCGACGTGTGGGGCCGGCGGAAGATGATCTTCCTCACCTACGGCGTCTCGGGAGCGGTCCTGGCCGTCTCGGCGGTCCTCTTCAGCATGGACGTCCTGACCGCGACCACGCAGACGATCCTCTGGTGCGTGTCGTTCTTCTTCGCCTCCGCCGGAGCCTCGAGCGCCTACCTCACCGTGAGCGAGATCTTCCCCCTCGAGCTGCGCAGCCAGGCGATCTCGTACTTCTTCACCCTCGGCCAGATCGCCGGAGCGGTCGCCCCCGCCCTCTACGGCGCCCTGATCGGCGACGGCAGCGACCGCGGCCCGCTGACGATCGGCTACTTCGTCGGCGCCGCCGTGATGATCCTCGGCGGCGTGATCGCCCTGATCTTCGGCGTCGACGCCGAGCGCCGCAGCCTCGAGAGCATCACCGAGCCTCTGTCGACCGTGAAGTCCTGAGGGCGGATCGCCGCGAGGCCGGGAGCCGTTCCGAGGCGTCTCGGAGCCGGCGTCTCGGGGCCGGCGTGGGCCGCCGTCAGTGGGCCGGGCGGTAGCCGGTCCGGTCGTCGGGGGTGATCTGGCGGAGGACGCGGGCGGGGACGCCGGCGGCGATGGTGAGCGGAGGGACGTCGCGGGTGACGACGCTGCCCGAGCCGATCACGGCCCCGTCGCCGATGGTGACGCCCTGGTTGATCGTGACGCCGCCGCCGATCCAGACGCCGTCGCCGACGACGACCGGCTTCGCAGTGCAGGCGCCGGCGGCGCGCTCCGCCGGGTCGAGGGCGTGGTTCGACGTGTAGATCGAGACGCGCGGGCCGAACAGCACGTCGTCGCCGATCGTGATGGGGGCGCCGTCGAGCAGGATGCAGTCGAAGTTCGCGTAGAAGCGGTCGCCGATCGTGATGTTGAACCCGAACTCGCAGCGGAACGTCGGCTCGAGGTGCGCGTCCGCGCCCACCGAGGCGACGAGCTCGCGGAGCAGAGCCTCCCGCTCGACCGGCGAACGCCCGAAGCTCGCGTTGTACGCGTTCGAGGCGAGGACAGCCCGCTCGCGCGCGGCGACCAGCTCGGGGGTCATGTCGTCGTACACGGCGCCGGTCAGGATGTGCGCGCGCTGGTCCTCGAGGGTCATCGTCGTCCGTTCGTCGGTGTCGGCGCCCCGACGGGCGCCCGCGCCCACGCTACGGGGCCGCCGCGCGCCGGGACACCGCCTCCTCCGCCGACGCACCGCTCCTGCCGCGGTGTCTCGATGACGGAGAGGCGTCTCGGCGGAATCCCGCAGCAGGAGCGGCACCTCCGCGCCGCCACGCCCCCGCCTCGCAGCAGGCGTCAGCCCACGTGCACGCCAGGCCGGCGGTCGCGGCGGGACTCCGCGCGGCGGAGGACCTCGCGGGTGACGGGGGCGACCTCGCCGGTGCCGGTGATGAGGAAGCGGAACATGTTCGAGATGGGGCCGCCCTCGGTCCACTCGAAGTAGACGTCCGGGATCACGCCGGTGAGGTCGCGGATCTCGAGCAGCACCGTGGCGATGGTGTTCGGGATGTTGCCGCTGGTCACCGTCAGCACGCGGAAGCCGTGGCAGACGCGGCCCTGCACGACCAGGTCCTCCTCGAAGTCGGAGGAGTCGGTGGTGTGCACCTCGAGGAAGAGCACCGGGCCGCGCATCGGCAGGTTGCTGTCGCGCTGCTCCTCCGCCAGCTTGTCCCGGTACTCCGCCTCGGAGCCGTCGTCGGGCTCGTTCGCGAGGATGCGGATCACGCCGTAGTCGTCGGCGTCCGTGGTGAGGAAGTCGATCGCTGCGGCGTCGAACACCACGGAGGTGGCGCGCAGCTGGAACGAGCGGTGCACCCGCGAGACGAGCGAGACCGCGAGGATGCCGACGATGAAGACCGCCGCGATCCGCACGCCGTCGGGCCTCTCGACCACGTTCACGACCGTCGTGTAGACGAAGACCAGCGCGATGACCGCGAAGCCCACGGCGCGCTTGCGCTGCTTCCTGCGCTTCGCCGAGAGGAACACGGCGACGGACGCGGAGGTGATCAGCACCAGCACGCCGGTCGCGTAGGCGCCGCCCTGCGCGTCGACGTCGGCGCGGAAGAGGATCGTGATGACGAAGGCCACGACGGTGAAGACGAGCACGAGCGGACGGACGGCGCCGGCCCACTGCGGCGCCATGCCGTAGCGGGGCAGGTAGCGCGGGACGATGTTGAGCAGGCCGGCCAGCGCGGAGGCGCCCGCGAACCAGAGGATGCAGATCGTCGCGACGTCGTAGACCGTGCCGAAGCCCTCGCCGAGGTACTCGTGCGCGAGGTAGGCCAGCGCGCGGCCGTTGGCCTCGCCGCCCGGCTGGAACTGCGCCTGCGGGATGAGCAGCGTGGTGACGAAGCTCGAGGTGATGAGGAACGCCGACATCGTGACGGCGGCGGTGATGAGCAGCCGCTTCGCCCCGCGGATGCGGCCGACGGGGGCGTCCTCGGTGTCGCCCGCGTCGCCGCGGATCTGCGGCATGACCGCGACCCCGGTCTCGAAGCCGGAGAGCCCGAGCGCGAGCTTGGGGAACACGATGAGCGCGATGCCGACCATGATCAGCGGATTCCCGTGCTGGGTCGTGAGCGCCGACCACCAGTCGCCGATGACGACGGGGTTCTCGGCCACGTGCCCGATCGCCACGGCGATCACGATCGCGTTGAGCAGGAGGAACACGGCCACGAGCACGACCGCGATCGAGATGGCCTCGCGGAACCCGCGCAGGAACACGATCCCCAGCAGGGCGATCAGCCCCAGCGTGAGCGGCACCTCCGCCCCGTGGAACCAGGCGGGGGCGAACGGGTTCTCGACCGCGTGCGCCGTCGCGTCGGCCGCCGAGAGGGTGATCGTGATCATGAAGTCGGTGGCCGCGAACCCCAGCAGCACCAGCACGAAGAGCTTGCCGCCCCACCAGGGCAGCAGGCGCTCGAGCATCGCGATCGACCCCTCGCCGCGGAAGCTCTCGCGGGCCACGCGGCGGTAGACGGGGAGCGCGCCGAGGAGGGTCAGCACCACCAGGACGATCGTCGCGAGCGGAGAGACGAGGCCCGCGGCGAGCGCCGCGATGGCCGGCTGGTAGCCGAGGGTCGAGAAGTAGTCGACGCCGGTGAGGCACATGACGCGCCACCACGAGTGCGTCCTGCCGGTGGCCGCGTGGGGGCCGGGGTGCGCTCCGGAGTCGTCGCGGAGGCCCTCGAGGAGCCACGCCTTCACCCCGCCCGCGCGCGCGGAGGAGAGAGGGGAGGGTTCGAGGGCGTCGGGGTCGCCACGGACGACGGAAGAGGTCACTGGATGTTTCTACTCGCCGTGAGGAGCGCGCCCGCCCGGAATGAGCGGATCCTCACGCTTTCCTCACGGGTAATCGGCTGGGGAGGGACGTCGGCGCGCGATCCCGCGTCGTGAGGGGGTCGTGAGCGTCGCGCGAGCGGACCGTGCGGATCGGCCCGGTACGCGTCCGCGTTCCGTCAGGATCCCCTTGCACCCGCCGTCGCGGGCAGACGATGGCGCTCGTGCACCTGCTCCTCCGCCTCCTCGACGCCGGTCCCCGCTGGGGCCGCCACACCGTCGGCGCGAGCCGGTACGGCGTCGTCCGGAGCGAGCTCGTCGTCTTCGCACCAGGCACCTCCGTCGAGGAGCGCAGGCGCCTCCGCCTGCACGCGGCCGGTCCGCAGCTGGTCGTGGCCGTGACGGCCGCCGGCGCCGTCGGGACGCTCGCGCTCGACCGGCTGCCGCTCCTCCTGCTGGCCGCGCTCGCCCTGCCGACCGCGTCGCTCCTGCTCCTCTCGGCCCGCTCGACCCGCCGCCTCCGCCGGGCCTGCGCCCGTCGGCTCGTGATCGCGGACGTCGACTCCCCCGCCGTCGCCGAGCAGGCGGCGATCGCTGCCGCGCTGCGGCGGGCCGACAGGCTGCTCGACGCCGGCGTCCTCACTCCGCTCGAGCACGAGGAGGTGTGGGCCTGCGCCCACGACCGGGTCGCGGGCCGCGTGGCTGACCGCCGCTCCCAGCCCCGGGCGGGAGGATCGGGGACGTCCGCCACCGATGGGAGCCCCTCATGACCACACCGCGCCGCGCACTGATCCTCGTCGACGTGCAGCAGGAGTACTTCAGCGGTCCGCTCGAGATCCAGTACCCGCCGCACGCGCAGTCGCTGCCGAGGATCGCCGCCGCCCTCGACTCCGCCGCCGCCGCGGGCCTCCCGGTCGCCGTCGTCCAGCACAGCGCGGGCGAGGGAGCGCCGATCTTCGACCCGTCGGGTCCGTCCTTCGCGCTGCACCCGGAGATCGAGAAGCGCCGCTCGGATTCGTGGAAGAACGTCACGAAGCAGTTCGGCACGGTCTTCGCGGGGACCGACCTGCTCGACTGGCTCCGCGAGCACGACGTCGACACGATCACCCTCGTCGGCTACATGACCAACAACTGCATCCTCGCCTCGGCCGCCGAGGCCGAGACGCACGGGCTCCGCGCCGAGGTCCTCTCGGACGCGACGGGCGCGATCGCGATCGCGAACGACGCCGGCACGATCGACGCGCACTCCCTGCACACCACGCTGATGGCGCTGCTCAACTCGAACTTCGCCGCCGTCGCCCCGACCACCGTCTGGATCTCGGCGCTCAAGGGCGAGTACACGCTCCCGATGAGCAGCCTGCCCGAGTCGGCGACGGCGGGCGCCGCTCGCTGACGGGCACTCCTCCGGACGGATCGGCCGGCTCTACTCTCGGTGCATGGCCCTTCTGCACCGTGCGACGATCACCCCCGGGAAGCTCGAGATCGTGGAGGCATGGGCGCCGACGCAGCCCTGGTGCGAGGGCGGCGGATTCACGCTGCTCGGCGCCTACCGGTTCGACGACCCCGATGGCGAGGTGGGAGTGGAGACGCTGATCGTCCAGTCGACCGGGCAGCCGCCGCTCCAGGTGCCGCTGACCTACCGCGGCTCGCCTCTCGCCGGCGGTGACGCGCATCTCCTCGCGACCGTCGAGCACACCGTCCTCGGTCGTCGCTGGGTCTACGACGGTGCCGGCGACCCCGTCGCGATCGCCGCCTTCGCCACGGCGATCCGCACCGGCGCCCGGGAGGTCGAGCAGCATTTCGAGGAGGACGGGCAGCGCATCGTCCGCCCGCCGACCGCGACGGTGCAGGGCAGCGGATCAGGCGCCGGAGCGTCCGGGCCGCCGTCGACGGTGCTCGTCCGCAGCGACGCACGGACCACCACGACCTCGGCCGACGGTCTGACTCTCGTCCTCGCGCGGGTCCTCGCGCCGCCGTTCCTCGAGGGCGAGGAGCGGCTGACCGGCAGGTGGAGCGAGGCGCTCCCCGTCACCCTCGCCGTCCTGGCCTGAACCGGCTCCGGTGGTCCGCCGCCCCCCGTCGCCCGGGTCGTGGGCGACGGACGGCGGCGCGCTCCGGGAGGACCCGCTCAGTGGCCGCGCAGTGCCGCGACGGTCCGAGTGGGACTAGTCGTTCAGGTGCGCGATGGCGTAGTCGGCCTCGTCGCTCGTGAACTGCTCCCCGTACTCGCTGGTCAGCTGGTCGCGGATGGCCTCCGGCGCCATCGCCATCTGGGCCTGGTAGTCCTTGGCCTTCGCCAGCGCGTTGGCGTTCCAGTCGGCGGAGACGGTGTCCACCGCGTACTGCGCGGCCTCGGGCGAGAACTGCTCCCCGTACTCGGAGGTGAGCTGGCCGTACAGGCCCGCCTTGCTCATGTGGAGCATCTCGGAGTAGCTCTGCGCCTTGATGAGTGCCGAGGCGAACTCGGGCGAGACCTGCGCAGCAGCCGCCGTCTCGACAGGCGCCGGGGCAGGGGCGACCGTCTCGACGGGTGCGGGCTCCGCCGTCTCGACGGGTGCGGGCTCCGCCGTCTCGACGACCTCCGCCTCCTCCGTGGCCGGCACGACGGGAGCGGTCGTGGGCTCGGACGACTCGACGATCACGGCCGCCGGGCGGTCGCTCGAGGCGGAGTTCACGGCGGCTCCGAAGCCGATCGTCGTCAGGAGCGAGGCGAGGACGGCCAGACCGCCGAGGACGACGCCGGTGATCGACATCGCCTTCGACTGACCGCGGCGGAGGGCGAGGATGCCCAGGATGACGGCGGCGATCCCGACGAGTGCTCCGAAGACCGGCACGAGGCCGACGAGGAACGCGACGATGCCGACGACGAGTGCGGCGATGGCGAGGCCGGTCGGGCCGGTCGCGCGGGGGCGGGGAGGGAG
>NZ_PSVG01000037.1:0-9585 GCF_002930885.1 Rathayibacter sp. AY1F2
CGTACATCAAGGACGGCGAGAACGCCCCGGCCGCGTCGAGTATCCCGTTCGATGTCACCGTGCCTGCCGATGGGCTCTGGGTGATGGGCGACAACCGGGGGAACTCCGCCGACTCCCGCCTCCAACAGGGCACGCCCTCCAAGGGCTTCGTGCCGATCGACAACGTGACCGGCCGAGCCGTCGCGATCACGTGGCCGATCGACCGATGGCGCTGGCTCGACAACTTCCCCAGCACGTTCCAGGGCCTCGATCCTCGCTAGAAGCAACCACCACAGCGAAGCCGACCCTCGACGCCGCGTCGACGGCGCGGAGTACGTGGCTCCTAGGCAGCGCGTCGAGGCGGCAGGTGAGGGGTGGCGGCTTACGGTGAGTGGTCGGTTTCAGAGAGGGCGTCGTGCGCAGCGGAGAAGTGACGAAGGACCGCCTGGCTGGACGACCGCCGATGCGATACCCGGACACGGCGTCGCGAGCGGTGATGACCCGTCGCGGCTGGTGGCTGCTGGGCCTGAATATGCTGATCCCCGGATCGGCGCAGGTCCTCGCCGGCTCGCGGCGCCTCGGGCGCTTCGGTCTTGCAGCAACCCTCGCGCTCTGGACGGTGCTGGCTCTGACGCTGGCGTTGTTCCTGCTACTGCCCTCGGTCTTCTACTCGCTCGTCGCCCTCGACGGGACACTGATCGTCGCGCAGGCGTTGCTCCTTGGCTACGCGGCGTTCTGGCTCGTGCTCACTCTCGACACCCTGAGGCTGGCCCGCCTGGTGAGAGTCGCGCCGCGAGCGCGCGCCGCGCTGAGTGCAGCGACCGTCGCGCTCCTCCTGGTGTCGGTGGGGACGGCCGGCTATGGCAGCCACCTGATCGGGATCTCCCACGGGCTGCTCTCGAACGTGTTCGGGGACGGGCAGATGGCCGCGCCCGTCGACGGCCGCTACAACATCCTTCTGCTCGGCGGCGACGCCGGCGGGGACCGTGACGGTCTGCGCCCTGACAGCATTTCCGTCGCCTCGATCGACGCAAGCACCGGCGCAGCAACCATCGTCGGCCTCCCCAGGGATCTCCGGGACGTACCGTTCCGGGAGGGATCACCGATGGCCGAGCTCTATCCGGACGGGTACCTCTGGAACGAGTGCAACGTCGACCCGTGCATGCTCAACTCGATCTACACCGAAGTCGAGCTGAAGAGCCCCGAGCTGTACCCGGACGCCGAAGCTGAGGGCAGCGCCCCCGGTATCGAGGCGATGCGCGATGCGGCCGAAGGCGCCCTCGACATGACCATTCAGTACTACGCCCTCATCGACATGCAGGGCTTCGCGGACCTCATCGACGCGCTCGGTGGCATCGACATCGACTACACCGGCGAGGACGACCTGCCCTTCGGCGGGGTCCTCGACCCCGACACTGGCGAGCTCGTCGGAGTGAACGGCTGGCTCAAGCCCGGCAAGCACCACCTCGACGGCAACAACGCCCTCGCCTACGCCCGCTCCCGCTACGGATCCGCTCGCGGCGACTACGACCGCATGGAACGACAGCGTGAAGTGCAGGGTGCGATCCTCACCCAGTTCGCCCCCGCCAACGTGCTGCTGAAGTTTCAAGCCATCGCGGATGCCGGCTCGAACGTCGTCCAGACCGACATCCCACAGGGCATGCTCGGCGGGTTCGTGCAGCTCGCTCTCAAGACCCGCTCGCAGCCCATCGGATCCATCGAACTCACCCCGCCGGACGTCAATCCCGAAGACCCCGACTACGACGCGATCCGCGCCTCCGTCGCCGCAGCACTCGACACGTCCACGACCGGCTGATCAAGCGTCCGTAAGACCATGGTCAGCCGGTCAGCTCCGAGGGGGCCGCTTCCACTCGGCCGCGAGGATCGCGTAGACCGCTGAGTCGATCCAGGTCTCTCCGCGTTTCTCGCTCTGCAAGAACAGGGCCTCTCGCCGGAGGCCCATCCGCTCCATCGCGTGCACGGAGCTGCGGTTGTGGGCTGCGGCGCGCCCGACGATGCGATGGAGGTTGAGCGATCCGAACCCGATGTCGAGCAGGGCGGCGCCCGCTTCGAGCGAGTAGCCCAGGCCGGCCGTGTCGGGGTGGAGAAACATGCCGATCTCGCCCTGCTGTCCATCCGCGGATCGGATGAGGACGGCATCACCGACGAGCATCCTCGACGCTCGGATCTCGATCCCGTAGAAGCGGCGGTGACCTGGTTCGCGCAGCTCCCACTCGATGTCTCGCTCCTCGAACCAGGGGATGTACTGCCCCTCCGTCAGCGGCGGGTGCCCGAGGAAGCGGGAGGCATGGGCGTCGCCCCGATATGACATGACCGCCGCCTCGTCGTCTCTTGTGAGTCGACGCAGCCGGAGGCGTCGCGTGAGGAGATCGACTGACGCTTCCATCTGCTCAGGCTAGGTGCAGGCTCCGCCAGTCCTGCGAGACGCCATGGCGTCCGAGGATCATTCGGCGTCCGGCAGGGGATGGTCGACCGGGCGTCCGCTCCGGGCGTGATGGATGTGAGTGCTACTTCTCCCGCTCGCGACGCCAGTCGACGAAGACCGCGAGCGACACGATCGCCAGCCCGATGCCGAACGGGATACTCCAGCGCTCCTGCGTGACGAGGCCAACAATGACGAAGACCGCGCCGAACACCACCCCGAAGACTGCTCTGCTCACCGTCCAGGCTTCGACGTCTACAAATCCGAGCCGAAGCAGGCGAGCGATCCTCCGCCAGATCGAGGGTTTGGACGACGCACTCATGTGGTGACAGTAGGACACGTTGCGGCAGCTTCGCTCACGGGCTCGGTGACCGGTGGTCGCCGGGTCGGTCAAGCTACCTACTGGAATCGCGAGTCCCGTATGAGGATCGCCCAGTGCGACACTTCCCACCCGAAGGTCAGAGGGTGGGAAACCAGCTTGAGTTGTCCACGATCCACAGCGACACGGAGTTCCAGAGTCCCGTGATGACGAGGACGCCGATCGCGATGAGGAGCACGGCGACGGCCTTGTTGGCGTAGGCGCCGATGCGGCGCAGCCGGCGGCGTGAGCGTGCTGCGCGGGCGAGGACGAGTCCGAGCAGGAACAGCGGGGTGAGCATGCCGAGGAAGTAGACGAACCCCAGCGCGACGCCGAGTCCCACGGTGTCGATGTTGGAGGCGAGGCCGTAGGCGATGGCGAGGGACGGGCCGAGGCAGGGGTACCAGACGGCGGCGCAGCTGACTCCGAGCAGCAGTGCTTTCGCGGCCGAGCCGCCTGGGGTGGAGGTCTTCGTGATCCACGGGATCCGGAGGACGCCGAGGGAATAGAGGCCGGCGGCGATGAGTAGTCCGCCGGCGATGAACGTGTACGGCGGCCGAGCGAGGTTCACGTTCGCGCCGAACGCGAGCAGCAGCGCCACCGACCCGATCAGCACGAGCGCGGCACCGACCGCGAACGCGAGGATCGACCACACCTGCCGAGACGGTCGAGCACGTCCGTTCCCTGTCGAGGTGAGGGCGCCGACGATGCCGGGGAGGATCGGTGCAGCGCAGGGGGAGAGCAGAGCGAGCGCGCCCGCGAGGAACGCGGTGCCGAGCTCGGGGAACATCCCCTCACCCTAGTTTCCGGAAAGGGCGCGCCTTGGTCCCGCGCTTCCTAGGCTGACCTCGTGACCTGGACAAGTCGACCGCGCAGCATCGTAAGGGTGACCGCTCGAACCCTCGCCGCCACGGTCGTTTCTGCCGCCGTCGCGGCCTCGCTCAGCGGGTGCTTCACCACTACCGAGCGGCCGCTGCTCACCTTCGCGGACCTCGACCGGGCAGCGACCGACGCCGATACGTTCCCGACGCTCCCTCCGCAGGCCTCCTGGTCCGAGATGGACGAGACCAGCTCCCGGCTCGTCAGCCGAGTCGGAGACCGATCGCTGTTCCTGGCGCGCACGAGCGATCCAGATACGACGTGCCTGACGAGCTTCGCTGACGAAGACACGTGGGACCAGAGCTGCGGGGCCGGCGACTTCGACGCCACGATCGGTCGGAACACGGTCCACGTCGTCCCGGACGGCGCGGGCGCGGAAGAGACGTGGACGCCGCTCAGCGAGAACGTCTACCTCGACGGCGTTGGTGTGCGGTGACGACGATCGAGGAGCTGCGACTGGCGCTCGTTCCCGTGTTCGAGGAGATGCTGCACGGGGAAGAACGCTCGTCGCTTCAGCTGCACTTCGTGCGGCTCGCAGAGTGGCCGGACGGTTCTCCTCTGAGCCCTGCGGATCGCCTCGATGATGGCAGTGTCATCGCGCAGTGGGCTGTCCTCGACGAGACGGGCTCATCGCGAGAGCTTCAGAGCGGCGCCCCCCTGTCGGTCCTCGCTCTAGCCGTGCAGAGCGACCTTCAAGACTTCATCGCGGAGAGCTTCTTCGGGTGGGGACAGCTCAGGGGTACTTAACGCTCCTGTCACCTTCTGGCACCGGTCGCCTCCGCCGGTAGAGGCCAGCGGCAGGTGATCACATCGATGAACCATCGAGACCTGACCACCTCCTCAACAAAGCACTGTCGTCGTACAGTCTGGCCATGGGTGCATTGGTTCGGCGGCGCGTTCGGTGGTGGTGGCTCGCGATCGCGTTCGTTGCTCTCGTCGCGGTGGTCTTTCTCGCCAGTGACCGTTCGGGTAGCTGCGCGGAGTACGTGAACTCGCCAGGCGTGTGCACCAGCGTCAACGAGGATCCTCGTACCTGGGTCCTCGTCGGAATCGGCAGTCTGATCGTCCTCGGCGCGCTGTATGGAGCGTTTCGGCGCAGGTAGTCGAGCCCTGGAAACGGAGCGCGGCCGTCCCGTAAGGGGTCGGTCAGAGACGCATTCTGACGCAGCGGCTCCACCGCGGAGAGCGAGTTCGGTCGGGGATATCTCTGCGGTCATGGATCGCTCCTGCGACCGGACGCGCTGCTTAGGCTGTCGCGCATGCGAGGGCGTGCAGTGATGGTGGTCGGGCTTTGTGGGATCGGGTTGCTGATGCTCGGCTGCGCACGTGCCGAGCCGCAGAGGCTACCGGGGCTGGGGTCGAGTGAGCCAGCTCCAGAAGGGGCGGTGTATCGCTCCTTCTATCGAGGTGGTGTCGAGGCATTCGAGGCGAGTCGGGTCCGCTGGCTCGATGACGGAGATGGCTTTGAGCTGACCCTCACGGGAAGTGGGAACTGCCCGGTCGTCCCCGTCACGATTGAAGTCCTGGCTCCGGACCGCCTGCTGATCGAGACGAAGCAGCAGGTCGACCCCGCCGGATGTCAGGAGGACGCCGCGCTGTGGAGCTTCGTGCTCGATGCACCCGAAGGTCTCGACAGCACCGCGCCGGTCCAGGTTGACATCTCCGGAGAGAGGATCGCCTCTACCGAAGAAATGGCACCACGACGGTGAATCGGAACCTGCCCGGAGCAGGACATCCCGTATGGGGATCGCTCGGTGCGACACTTTCGGCCGGTCGGGACGACGAGCCGCTCGGCCTCACCCGGCCAGACGTAGGGTGGGCAGATGGGTCATCACTCGGTTGCACTCACGCTCCTGCTGGCCGTGGTGGGCACCATGACCGCGTGCGCGCCGGAGCCAGTTGATCGCGCGCAGCTCACTCAGTGGCGCTCGGACCGTCAGGCTGACATCAACGCGGGTAGTCCCTTCCTCGCTGTGCTGTCGTCCGATTCGAGTGCTGGGCAGGAAGGGGATCGGCTGGAGGCTGTCTTCGACCAACCAGAGCTGCCCAGCGCCATCACCTTCGAATGCTTCGGGGACGGCACAATCGAACTGCAGCTCGACTCCGATTCCAAGACCGGCACGGTGACGACGGGTAAGACCACTGTCCAAACCGTCGATTGCGGCGACGGACCGCTCGACATCGACCCGGCATTCCTCGGCACCGATCCGATCGACCTCGTCGGCGTGGCTACAACTGACGCCGATCGCGATACGGCTTGGTTCCTGACCGTGCGTGGGGCGCAGAGCACCTCCTGACGGCTCACCGCTCATGTCGGCTCCCGCGGGGCAATCTGGTTCGTCCCGTAAGGGGATCGCTCACCGGGCGCTGAGCCGGGTCGACCCGCCTGGGCGATCTGGCTGCTCTGCCGCTCAGCTGTTGCGGGCGATGTAGTCATGGATCGCGGCGAGACGGTCCTGGTTCTTCGCCTTCAGTTCGTCCAGGGCGTCCTGGCTCGCGGCGATCAGTGGCGCCTGGTATGACGCCTCGAGGTCGCCCAGCGTCTGGGTCAGGCCCGTCGCGGTGTTGCAGCGCGCTTCGGTCGTCGCGATGCGAATCTCTTCCGCTTTGTCTGCCGACGTTCCGCCCATTCTCGATGCGAGTTCGTTGGCCTCGACCGAGCTCCAGTCGCCCGATCCGGTGCGGGGCTCCAGCCCTTCCTCTCGCAGGCACTGCCACCACGCCTCGCGGGCTTGCTGCCAGGCCGGGTCGGCGGAGGCCGCGTTGTACGCCAGGGTCTGGATCTGAGGAACGAGCGACTCGGTGAGCTCCGCATTGTCGGGGGTGAAGCTCGTGATTTCGGGATCCGGTTGCATCGCGCATTCCTCGTAGGCCGCCTCCCATGCATCGCCTCCCGCTGCCCGGTCGGCTTCGAACGCGGCGTTGATGGCGGACGGCGCTGCGCCGTAGCCGTAGAGACGCGCCCGCGATTCGTTCCAGATCCCGTAGCTGCGATCGCCGAACCGCGATGCGGTGTCGTCCTCGACGGAGGCCGCGGAGTAGGCGAAGCCCTTCTCGTTCATGCACTTCGCGAAGGCGATGTCGGTGGCGTGGTTCGCGAGAGCGAGCGTGGACGCGGGGCCGTAGAAGTCGTACTCGGTCAGCGGAAGGACGATCTCTCCGGACTCCGTGTCGAGGTAGGCGTGGGCGGACGGATCGGGGGTGAGCGCTGCGCTGCTGGCGCTCTGGGAGCAACCGGTCAGGGCGAGGGGAACGGCCGCGAGCAGCGCGACCACGGGGAATCGGTGGAGCCTCATGATGATGACCTTTCAGAAGTCGGCGTTGACGAGGACGCGGCTGCGGGTGGGTCTCAGGTGCGTCGTGTCTCCAGTGAAGGCGCGGCCGGACGTGGAGTCCTCAGCTGAACAGTCACGTCCTCTCGTCCGTTCGGACGAAAGATGCATCTGTCCGCGCTCGCCAACGAGGCGGCCCGTTAGCGTCGTGGCATGTCAGGTCTTCTCCGC
This sequence comes from Rathayibacter sp. AY1F2, assembly GCF_002930885.1. Taxonomy (NCBI): domain Bacteria; kingdom Bacillati; phylum Actinomycetota; class Actinomycetes; order Micrococcales; family Microbacteriaceae; genus Rathayibacter; species Rathayibacter sp. AY1F2. The sequence continues at coordinate 7,163 of NZ_PSVG01000037.1, forward strand.
CGAATCCCGCTGCGCGCGGTCGACGTCGCTGTCGCTGTCGCGTTCGTCGGCTTCTGGTGGTCCGCCGAAGCCGGCCGTCTCGCCGGGCCGGACGGACTGACGAGAGGCGCCGTCCTCCTTCTCATCGCTCTGGTCATCGCCATCGGTGTCCGGCGACCGTGGATCGCGGCCGGCGCAGCTGCGGTCATGGTGACCGTCTCGCTTCTGCTGCTGGACTACGAGTCGGGGACGCTGTGGCCCTCCGCGATGGGAGTGGCCTACATCGCCGCGCGCACGGGAGCGCAGACGATGACGCGCGGCAGATGGCTGCTCTCCGTGGTACTCGTCGTCGCTGGGTGCGCACTTGCGCTGCCGACCGGTGGACCGGTTTTCGCCGCCGTGCTCGCTGGAGTCGTGGTGCTCGCGTGGGCCGGCGGTCACCTCTTCCGGGTCCGCCGGGAACGAGCGCGGCTGCTCGCGGAGCAGCGCGTCCTCACGCAGGGACTCGAGGACGCCGGACGTGAGCTGAACCTCATCTCCGAGCGTGCTCGTATCGCGCGGGATGTGCACGACATCATGGCTCAGTCCCTCTCGATCGTCCTCGCGCAGGCCGACGGCGCCGCGCGCTTGGTCCGAGCCGATCCCGGCCGCGCCCAGGCGTCCCTCGGAGTGATCTCCGACGTCGCGCGCTCCTCCCTCGTGGAAGTGCGGATGCTCATCGAGTCGATCGGACCCAGCCCCGTCACCCTCGACCAGCCGACCCTCAGCGAGCTGCCGCACCTCATCGAGCGCTTCGACAGCGCTGGCCTGACAGTCGGCTTCGCGGAGGACGGGGAACGGCTCACGCTCACCGAGGGGCAGCAGCTGGCCGTCTACCGGATCGTGCAGGAGGCGCTGACCAACGCGCTCCGCTACAGCGGCGATCGCCCCAACGCCTTCGTCCGGCTGCTCTGGAACGGAACCGCGCTCCTGCTCGAAGTCACCTCCCACGGGCGACCAGGGCGAGAGCCCTCAGTCGGCTCCGGGATGGGAGTCGCCGGAATGAAGGAACGCGCCGAGCTCGCCGGCGGGTGGCTCACCGCCGAGGGCACGGACGGCGACGGCTCCTTCGTCGTCACCGCCTCCATCCCGGCACCGGATCCCGAGCGCGGCACGTGATCCGAGTCGCGGTAGCCGATGACCACCTCCTGTTCTGCTCAGGGCTGGAAATGCTGATCGACGCAGAAGCCGACCTCCACTTCGCTGGCGCCGCCTACGACGGAGCCGCCGCCATCGAGCTGGTGCTCGAGCAGAATCCAGACGTCCTGCTCCTCGACGTGCGCATGCCCGTCCTCGACGGCATCTCGACAACCCGACGTCTCACGCAGCACTCCGGCATCAGCACCCGCGTCATCATCCTCACCACCCACCAGCACGACAGCGCGATCGCGCAGGCTCTCTCCGCCGGCGCCGCCGGCTTCCTCGTGAAAGACGCCTCCACCGAACTGCTCCTCGGAACAATCCGCGCAGTGGCCGCCGGCCGGACCGTCGTCGCCGGCGCCGCCGAGCACCTGCCGGTGCGCGACTACCTGCCCTCGGCGTCGACCACGACGCCCGAAGTTCTCAACGCGCTCTCGGTCAAGGAAAAGGAGATCTTCGCGTCCGCCGCGGAGGGCCGGAGCATCGCCGAGATCGCAGCCGCCGCGCACCTCAGTGAATCCACGATCAAGAGCCACATATCCAGCATCCTGAGCAAGCTCGGACTCGCCTCGCGTCTGCAGCTCGTCGCCTTCGCCCACCGGCACGGTCTCGTGTAGCCAGCCTGCGACACCATTCGATCGCCTACAGCGTTCAGCACCGCGTCCCGTATGGGGATCCCTGCACGGTCACTAGTCGGCGCAGCTATCGCCCCCCTCAGCCGCCGGTGGGTAGCTGCGGCGTCTCGAAGAAGAGGTACGGCAGGAAGTGGAGTGTCACGGAAGCGGCGATGCCGATGATCGGCACGATCCAGTAGCGCTGGCGAGGGTGAGCGAGTCGGCGGACGGTGATGAAGGCGACGACGGGTGTCACGAGGGCCGGCACCCATGCGCCAAGCGTTGCCCACTGCACGGCTGGTCCGAAATCGCGCAGGTCCTGTGCTTCATCGAAGGCCGGGTGCATCAGGTTGCCGTAGTGCAGCAGCGTGAACGGGACCAGGGCGACGGCGAGTGCGAAGTGAACGACCGCGAAGACACCGATTCGGAAGCGAGCGCGGTCGAGGTTTATCGCGAAGGCCGGAGAGGTCACGAGCGAAGACTAGCCAGTGAGGACGGTCTGCTTGCTAGGCAACCGCGAGAGGTCCGCCCGCCGATCGAGGCGTCCGTATGGGGATGGTCGACCGGACGGCCGGTAGGGGTCGTTCTCACATGCTCGTCCGCGCGGTCGACGTGAGGAACGGGGTGGTTAGTACCGGCGGATAGAGACGT
>NZ_PSVG01000038.1:0-8781 GCF_002930885.1 Rathayibacter sp. AY1F2
ATGGTGCCGGAGTCGGCGCCCGGTGTGGAGTCCTGGACGCGGATCGACCCGCCCTCCTGGGCGATGCGGACCACGAACGGCTCGGCCTCGGGATCGCCGAAAGTCTGCGTCCACAGCTGACGGCCGTCGGCGGTGCGGACCTCGCGGGGCGCGTCGATCGCGCCTCCGTCGGCGTCCAGCACGAGGAGCTCGGTGTCCTCCGTGGTCGCCTCGAGGCGGACCGCCGTTCCCGCCATCGTGGCGACGGACACGTGCCCGTAGCCGATCCACAGGTCCAGCGGCTCGCCGGAGGTCTCGTAACCGGGTGCGACCGTGACGCGCAGGTCGCTCGCCGCGAGCGTCGCGTAGCGGCCGGGAGCGGCGCTCGAGAAGCCGTAGGTGCCCAGCACGGGGAGCAGCTCGCGGTCGGTCGGCAGCACGGCGGCGCAGGCGGCCGTGACCAGCGCGACCGTCGCGAGGGCGACCAGCGCGATCGCGCGCCTCCGGAACAGGCCGGCGAGCACGATCACCACGGCGAGCACGAGCGCGGCCGAGGCGGCTCCGACGACGAGGGCCGTCGGCCCGGAGGCGGTGAGCGAGACCAGTGCGCCGGTCAGTGCGGCGGCGCCCAGGGCGAGCAGCGTGAGGCTCGCCCGCAGCCGGGGGTTCGCGGCGCGTCGGAGGCGCTGGCGCTCCAGGCGCGCGGCGGTGACGGCGGCGGCGGCGACTCGCGCCTCCTCCGCCCGGGCGCGGGCCGTCTCGCGGGCCGACGCGCTCTGCTGGGCGCGGAACGCCTCCCGCTCGGCCCGCCAGGCCTCCTGGCGCTCGCGCCACTCGGCGACGGCCTCGGGGGACGAGGGGCGCTCGTCCTGCAGGCCGGGGTCGGGTGCGGGGTAGGCCGGAGCGGAGGGCGCGGGGTAGGGGAGCGTCGCGGAGGGGTGTGCGGACGGGGATGCCGGGGCCGGGTGGGCGGCCGCGTCGTCCGACCGCCGGCTCCGCCGCACGATCCAGACCACGAAGGCCACGATCAGCCCGAGCACCACGAGCGACCACAGCGTCCGCCCGGTCGCGGGTGCCCAGGGCATCGCCCCGGTGTACGCGCCGCCGAGCGACCAGAAGCCCTGCGCCACCGGCAGCATCGAGGCGAGCACGAGGACGCCGATCCCGGCGTGCACCCGGTCGAGCGAGCCGCGGAGCAGCCGCTCCACCGGCAGGGCGCCGTCCTGGTCGGGCAGCAGCAGCCAGGCCGCGGCGTAGAGGAGGAGCGCGGGCCCGCCCAGCACCGCGACGACGAGCACGATCCCGCGCACGATCAGCGGGTCGATGCCGAGCCGGTCGGCGATCCCCGCGCCCGAGAACCGCTTCGTGCTCTGGCTGCGCGGCCTCGACCTGCCCCGCCGTCCCGGCTGGATCGGCGGGGCCGGGGGCTCCCGGGTCGGGGCTCTCGGGGCCGGTGCTGTCCGGGCCGGCGCTGTCGGGGCCGGCCGCTCCGGGATCCGTCCCGATCGGCGTCGTCGCTGTGCCTGCCGCCTCCGTGCCGTCCGGCTCCCCGGAGCCCGGCGGGGTCGTGCTCTGTCCTGTCATGCTGCGAGTCTCCCGTGCGCTCCACGGCCCGGACCATCGGGGGAACCCCTGATCCGACCCCGAGAGCACCCCCGATCGTGCGGCCGACCTGTTTGGATGCAGGGGTGAGCACAGTCCCCGGCACCGCCGTCCGCCCCCCGCTGCAGCGGCCGCGGACGATGCTGCTCGGCGGAGTGTGCACCGCGGTCGCCGACCACCTCGGCTGGAGCGTGCGGAGGACCCGCCTCCTGGCCGCCCTCACGACCGCGCTCGGCGGGGGCGGCGCGCTCCTCTACCTCTGGCTCTGGGCCCTGGTGCCCCTCGCGCCGCTCGACTCGCGCGACGCGGATCCGGCCGTCCGCCGCTCCGCTCCCGTGGCCGGCCTGCTGACCCTCGCCGCCGCCGTCGCGGCGCTCGCCGTGCTGATCGCCGTCGACAGCGGCGACGACGCCGACATCACGCGCGCGCTCGTCGCCGTCGGCCTGCTCGCGGGAGGAGCCGTCGGCTGGAGCCTCGGGCTCGACCGCGGCGACGCCGTCCGCCCCGCCCGGTACGGCTCCGCGGTGCGCCTCGCCTCCTGCGCGCTGCTGGTGCTCGCCGGAGCGGCCGTGCTCACCGGCCGCCCGAGCGCCCTCAACGCGGTGCTCGCCGTGGGCGTGCTGCTGATCGCCGCCGGTGTGCTGGCCGCGCCCCGGGTGGTGACCCTCTGGTCCGAGCTGATGGGCGAGCGGGCCGCCCGCGTGCGCGAGGAGCAGCGGGCCGAGATCGCCGCGCACCTGCACGACTCCGTGCTGCAGACCCTCGCGCTCATCCAGAACCGCGCCGGAGCCTCGAGCGAGGTCGCCCGCATCGCCCGCGCCCAGGAGCGGGAGCTGCGCGACTGGCTGTTCGAGCGCGACGTCCCGGTCGCCAACGACCTGGCCGCCGAGGTCCGGGCGATCGCCGCCGCCGTCGAGCTCGACTACCCCGTGCACCTCGAGGTGGTGGCCGTCGGAGCGTCCGTCCCCGGCGCCGCCGCGCTCCTCGCCGCGACCCGCGAGGCCGTGCTGAACGCGGCCCGGCACGCGGGCGGCGACGTCTCGGTGTACCTCGAGTCCTCCGTGCAGGGCGTCGACGTGTTCGTGCGCGACCGCGGCCCCGGCGTCGTCCTCGACGAGGTGCCCGGGGACCGCCTCGGCATCCGCGAGTCGATCATCGGCCGGATGGCGCGCGCGGGCGGCAGCGCGACCGTGCGCCCCGGAGTCGGCGGCACCGGCACCGAGGTGCATCTGCGGCTCCCCGCGGAGGTCGAGCGGTGACCCGCGTGCTGCTGGTCGACGACCACTCCATCTTCCGCTCCGGCCTGCGGGCCGACCTCGCCCCCGAGCTCGAGGTCGTCGGGGAGGCGGCCGACGTCGACTCCGCCGTCGGCCTGGTCGCCTCGCTCGCGCCCGAGGTGGTGCTGCTCGACGTGCACCTGCCGGGCGGTGCGGGCGGAGGCGGGGCCGAGGTGCTGCGGCGCAGCGCCGGGTCGTCGTCGCGCTTCCTGGCGCTGAGCGTCTCGGACGCTGCGGAGGACGTGGTCGGCGTGATCCGCGCCGGCGCACGCGGCTACATCACCAAGGCCAGCTCCGGAGCCGAGGTGAGCCGGGCCGTGCTCGCGGTGGCGGGCGGGGACGCCGTGTTCTCGCCGCGCTTGGCCGGCTTCGTGCTCGACGCCTTCGGGGCGCTGGCGGGCGAGCAGGCGGAGTCGGTGGACGAGCTCGACCGGCTCTCGGCCCGCGAGCGCGAGGTGATGCGCCTGATCGCCCGCGGCTACGCCTACAAGGAGGCGGCGGCCGAGCTCTTCATCTCGGTCAAGACGGTCGAGTCCCACGTCTCCGCCGTCCTCCGCAAGCTGCAGCTCTCCTCCCGCTACGAGCTCACCGCCTGGGCCTCCGCGCGCCGCCTGCTCTGAGGCGCGCGCGAGCAGTCAACCCCGTCCCTCCTCCCGCTCCTGCCGTCCGACACTGTCGGGACACGACAGGAAAGGACGACCCGATGGTGACCACCACCCCCGCTCTCCCGACCCTGGCCGAGCTCCTCCGCGACTCCCGGCCCGTGTCGCAGCTCTACGTCGACCTCGCGATCGACTCCGGCGATCCGCCGGACATCTCGCTCGAGCGCGCCACGTCCCTCGGAGACGAGCTCGCCCGCCAGGGTGCGCCGCAGGCCGACATCCGGGCCCTCACCGCTCTGCTCGAGGGGGCCGGGCGCCCCCAGGGCGGCTGCTGCCTCTTCGCGGTCGCCGTGGACGGGAGGGTCGTGCTGAACGAGGTGCTGCCGGGTCGGCCGGTCGCGCCCGAGGGCGTCTCCTACAGCCCGCTCCCCGACATCGTGCCGCTGCTGCAGCACCGGCCCGACCTGCGCGTCCTCGTCGTCGAGACCTCGCGGGACGGCGGCGAGATCCGCCTGCACCGCCTGGGCGCGCAGCGACCCGAGGCCGAGCAGGCCGTGCAGGGCCGCACCGACACCCTCCACAAGGCGCAGGCCGGCGGCTGGCGGCACGACCGGTTCCACCACCACGCGGAGGAGATCTGGCGGCGCACGCAGGCCGAGCTCGCCGCCGCGGTGGACGAGCTCGTGCGCGTGCACCGGCCGTGCCTGCTGGTCGTCGCGGGGGACATCCACGCCCGGCAGCTGCTCGCGCAGCAGCTCTCGCCGAGCTGCGCCGCGATCCTGGCCGTCGAGCCCGTGAACACGCGGGCCGCCGGCAGCGAGGAGGGGGCGCTGGAGCGGTTCGTCGACGAGCAGCTCGACCGCATCCTGCTGCGCGAGAAGGAGGACGTGCTCGACGCCCTGCGCACCGGGGAGCCGCGCCGCACCGTCGAGTACTCGCTCGGCGCGATCGTCACGGCGCTGGCCTCGGCACAGGTCGAGACGCTGGTACTCGACCCCGGCCGGCTGCGCGAGCGCGCTCTGCTGGCGCTCGCCGCGGAGCCGTGGGTCGCGTCGGCCCCGGAGGAGGCGCTGGGTGCCGAGGTGATCGACTCCGTCGACGCCGCCCTCGCGCTGGCCCGCGCCGCCGTGCTCACGGACGCGCGCGTGCTCGTCACCGACTCCCGCACCGCTCCGGAGGGGGTCGACGTGGTGACGCTGCCGCACGACGCCGACGCCGCGGCGATCCTCCGCTGGCGCACCGGCCCGCCGGTCCCGGGGGCCTGAGCGGCGGGTCCCCGAGCGCGACAGGGCCCGGGCCCCGATCCTGTGATCGGTCCCGGGCCCTGTCCGGCCTCACGCCTGCTGGTCGTCCTCGCCCTCGGCGGCCGCGCGGCGGCGCGCTCCGAGTCCGAGCGCGGTGGCGCCCGCGGCCAGGAGCGCGGTGGCGCCCGCGATCAGGCCGACGCTCTCGACTCCGGTCGAGGCCAGCCCGCCGCCCGAGCCGCCGACGGGCAGCGGGGTCGGCGTGCCGGTCGGCGCGGTCGTGGGCACCGGGGACGGAGCAACGGTGGGCGCCGCAGTCGGCCCGGCGGTCGGTGCCGTGGTGGGAGTCGCCGTGGGCGCGGTGGTCGGCGGGGTCGTCGGTGCCGTGGTCGGCCCGGCGGTCGGCGTCGGAGTCGGCGCCACCACCTGCGACGCCGGCAGGATCTGCACGATGGTCGGACGCGGTGCCGCCACCGCTCCCGCAGCCGTGGATCCGTAGTCCGGGAAGAACGAGGTCGGCGCCTCGAAGGTGCCCTCCTCGCCCGGGTGCTGCACCGCCACGAACACGTGCTGGTCGAGGTCGTGGACGATCGGTCCGCAGGTCTCGGCGTCGCGGGGCACCGAGAGGAACTGCTCCACCCTGCCGCGCGTCGCGCCCTCGAGCGCGACCTTGAAGAGCCCGTCGTTGTAGCCGATGCCGCTCGGGGCGCCATCGGTCGAGATCCAGAGGTTCCCGACCGAGTCGAAGGCCAGGTTGTCCGGGCACGAGATCGGCGAGACCTGGTCCGCCGGGAAGCCGGAGAAGTAGACGACGTCGCCCTGCGCCTGGTCGCCGCAGAGCATCAGCAGGTTCCAGGTGAAGGTGCGGCCGGTCTGGTCGCCGCCGTCCTCGATGATCTCGACGATGTGGCCGTCGCGGTTCTCGGTGCGCGGGTTGACCTCGGTCGCGCCCTCCTTGGCGCCCTCGGTGCCGCGGGCGGAGTTGTTGGTGCAGGCCACGTAGATCCGGCCGCTGACCAGGCTGGGCTGCACGTCCTCGCAGCGGTCCATCTTGGTCGCGCCCGCGGCGTCCGCCGCCTGGCGGGTGTGCACGAGCACCTCGGCGACGCTCATCCCGGCGATCGTCGAGGCGCCGTTCAGCACCAGGGGCAGCCACTCGCCGATGCCGTCGAAGCCGCCGTCCGAGGGGACCGCCCCGGTGCCGGTGATCTCGGCCACGGGGGAGTCGCCGGTGAAGCGGGCGACGTAGAGGTCGCCCTCCTCCAGCAGGGTCTTGTTGTGGGCGCGGTCGCCCTCGATGTAGCGCTTCGTCGAGACGAACTTGTAGAGGTAGTCGAAGCGCTCGTCGTCCCCCTGGTACGCGACCACGCGGCCGTCCGGGGCGATGATGACGTTCGCGCCCTCGTGCTTGAGCCGGCCGAGCGCCGTGTGCTTCTTCGGCGTGGAGTCGGGGTCGAAGGGGTCGAACTCCACGATCCAGCCGAAGCGGTTCGGCTCGTTCTCGTAGCCCGGGGTGCGGGCGTCGAAGCGGGGGTCGTCGAGCTCCCAGAGGCGCGAGGTCTCGGAGTCGGCGAGGCCGTAGCGCTTCTCGGCGTCGCTCGTGCCGACGGCGCGGAAGTAGCCGTTGAAGTTCTCCTCGCCCGAGAGGATCGTGCCCCACGGCGTCGTGCCCCCGGAGCAGTTGCCGAGCGTGCCGAGCACGGTGCGGCCCTCGGGGTCGGCGACCGTCTTCAGCAGGTCGGTGCCGGCGGCGGCGCCGGTCACCTCGTAGGGGGTGTCGAGCAGGTAGCGGCGGTTGCGCTCGCCCCCGCGGACGTAGGCCCACGGGCGGTCGACCGCGGTGCGGACCAGCTCGACGACGCTGAGGCCGTGGGCGGCGCGGCCGACGGCGCGCACGCGCTCCGGCTCCGCCTCGAGCTGCGCGGCCGGGAACATGATGCTCTCGTTCGTGTACTCGTGGTTCACGACGAGCAGGGCGCGGAGGCGCTTCGAGCCCGGGATCTCGACGATGTCGGTGTAGTCGTTGTTGTAGCCGAACTGCGCGGCCTGGGCGGCCTCCGTCTGGTCGGCGATGTCGAAGGCGGGGCTGTCGGCGAAGAGCGGGTCGCCCCAGCGGATGATCGGCTGCCAGGCGAAGCCCTCGGGGACGGTGAACCGGTCGACCGTGTACGGCACCGGAGCGATGGGAGTGAAGGCGAGCGGCGAGCCGTCGGCCGAGGTCGCCACGGCCGCCTCGGCGGTGGGTGCTCCTCCGGCGGACGCGACGGCGACGGTGACCGCGCCGGCCAGGCCGAGGCCGAGGGCGCTGCGGCGGGAGAGCTGCGACGAGACGATGTCGCGGAAGTAGCTGTTGTGCGACGTGTTGCAGGTCGCGGTGGAGCAGGCGTTGGCGCACTTCAGCGCGCAGGTGACGGGGCTGCGCTTGCCGCGCACGTGGCCGGCCATCGGGAGGAGGAGCGGGCGGCGGGCGGTGTCTGACATGGAGGTCCTTCGATCACGAGCAGGAGACGCGATCGAGGCAAGCAGGGGGAGGGGGCGCCGATGCCGCCGGGTGGAGGCTCCTCCCTGAACGGATTGTGAACGTTCTCACAAGAAGGTGAGGCTCACCTTCCCTCCCGGCGGCCCTCCGAGCGCGCCTCCAGGACCGCCCCGACGTTCCCCGCGATCCACTCGACGACCGGCAGCAGACGCTCCGCCAGCTCCGCTCCCAGCGGCGTCAGCCGGTACTCGACGTGCGGCGGGACGACCGGCCGCGCCTCGCGGTGCACGAAGCCGTCCTCCTCCAGGATCCGCAGCGTCTGGGCGAGCATCTTCTCGCTGATCCCGCCGATCCGGCGCCGCAGAGCGCCCCAGCGCAGCGTGCCCGGAGCGAGCGCCGCGAGCACCAGGACGCCCCACTTGCTGGTGACGTGCCCGAAGACCTCGCGGCTCGGGCAGTCGGCGGAGTAGACGTCCCCGGCGAGCAGGGGGGAGTCGGCGATCATCATGGGTGCTCCTCGGAACAGGTGTGATGACAGTACTAACGAAATAGTGGGTACTGCATTCCGGGAAGCAGGAGGAGGATGCGCCGGTTGCACCCTCCTGGCGGCGGACCCCGCCCGCCCCACCCGTCAGGAAGGACCCCTCATGACCCTCGTCGTCACCGGAGCCACCGGCCACCTCGGCCGTCTCGCCGTCGAGCACCTGCTCGCCCGCGGCACCGCCGCCTCCGACATCGTCGCCACCGGCCGCGACGCCGCGAAGCTCGAGGCGCTCGCCGCCGACCTCGGCGTCCGCACCGCCGTCGCGGACTTCGACGACCCCGCCTCGCTCGACGACGCCTTCTCCGGCGCCGAGGCCGTCCTACTCGTCTCGGGCTCCGAGGTCGGCAGGCGCGTCGCACAGCACACCGCCGCGATCGACGCCGCCGTCCGCGCCGGCGCGCGCCTGGTCTACACGAGCGCCCCGAAGGCGACCACGAGCGCGCTCATCCTCGCCCCCGAGCACAAGGCCACGGAGGAGGCGATCGCCGCCAGCGGCGTCCCCGCCGTCGTCCTCCGCAACGGCTGGTACAACGAGAACTACGAGCAGACCGTCGCCGAGCTCGCCTCGACCGGCAGCACCCTCTCGAGCGCCGGCGAGGGCCGCGTCGCCAGCGCCGCGCGCACCGACTACGCCGAGGCCGCAGCGGTCGCCCTGACCGACCCGTCCCTGGTCGGCACCGTGCACGAGCTCTCCGGCGACACCGCCTGGAGCTTCGACGAGCTGGCCGCGATCGTCGCCGAGGTCGCCGGACGCGACGCCGCGATCAGCCACGTCTCCTCCGACGAGCACGCCCGCGTCCTCACCGGCGCCGGCGTCCCCGAGGGCGGAGTCGGCTTCGTCGTCGGCCTCGACGCGAACATCGCCGACGGCCTCCTCGGCGGGACCGACGGCTCGCTCGCCCGCCTGATCGGGCGGCCGACCACGCCGATCCGCGCGTACGTCGAGGAGCAGCTCGGGCGCTGACGCTCCGGCGTCCCCGTCGGCCGGGTCCGGCTCGCAGGAGCACCCCGCTCCCGCGAGCCGGACGGTGGCGCGCCCGGCCTCCCGCGGCGC
>NZ_PSVG01000039.1:0-6223 GCF_002930885.1 Rathayibacter sp. AY1F2
GGCCTGGTCGACCGGGGCCTCGTCCGGCACCTCGGCACCTCCAACGTCACGATCCCCAAGCTCGAGCGGATCCTCGCCGACGTCCGCCCGTTGACTTCCCAGGTGCGCGGCCGTGCTCGCGGGTCCGGGGGCGTTCGCCGACTCGAGGTCCGTTCTCCTCCGGCTCCTGCTCCGTTCTCCTCCGGCTCCCGCGACTGTCCAGGAGTCGTCGCACCCGAGCTCGAGTGCGACGACTCCTGCGCACTCGGCGACGACCGCTGGGACGGGCCCGGCGGCTCCACGACGATGCGGAAGCGGCCGTACTGGAGCGCGAGTACGGCGACTTCGGAGGAGTGGCGACCGGCTCGAGTGCGCGGGTCCGCGAGTGCTCAGGAGTTGTCGCAGTCGACGCCGAGTGCGACGACTTCTGGACAGTGGGGGGGAGGGGCTCCGGGTGAGGGCTCGCGAGTGCTCAGGAGTTGTCGCAGTCGACGCCGAGTGCGACAACTCCTGGACGGTGGGGGAGGCTCCGGGGTGAGCGCTTGCGAGTGCTCAGGAGTTGTCGCAGTCGACGCCGAGTGCGACAAGTTCTGGACGGTGGGGGAGGGTCCGGGGTGAGGGTTCGCGAGTGCTCAAGAGTTGTCGCAGTCGACGCCGAGTGCGACGACTTCTGGACGGTGGGCGGCGTCCGAGCAGCGTCAGGGGCCCCGGCAGCACCCGTCAGGGACCGCGGCGGCACGCATCGGGGGCCCCGCGGCGCGCGTCGCGCCCGGCACCCGCGACCTAGGGTGAGGGCATGCATCCGCTCGACGCCCAGGACCCGCTCGCGCACTGCCCCGAGCTGTTCGTCCGCACCCCCGAGGTCCGCTCCTACCTCGACGGCAACTCGCTCGGCCGGCCGCTGCGCGCGAGCGTCGCCCGGCTCGCGCGGTTCGCGGAGGAGGAGTGGGGCGGCCGCCTCATCCGCGGCTGGGAGGAGGGCTGGCTCGACATGCCGCTCGAGGTCGGCGACGCCCTCGGCTCCGCGGTGCTGGGAGCCGCGGCCGGGCAGACGGTCGTCGCCGACTCCACGACCGTCCTGCTCTACAAGCTCACCCGCGCGGCGATCGCCCGCCAGGCGGAGCAGGGGCGCGACGAGATCGTCGTGGACACCGACAACTTCCCCACCGACCGGTACGTGCTGGAGGGCATCGCGGCCGAGACCGGCAGCACGCTCCGCTGGATCGACTCCGACCCCGGGAGCGGCGTCGGCCCCGACGACCTCGCCCCGGCGCTCGGCGAGCGGACGGCACTGGTGCTGCTCAGCCACGTCGCCTACCGCTCGGGGTTCCTCGCCGACGCCGCGGCGATCACCGCTCAGGCGCACGAGGCCGGCGCGCTCGTGCTCTGGGACGCCTCCCACTCCGTCGGCTCCGTGCCGCTCGAGCTCGACGCGTGGGGCGCGGACCTCGCGGTCGGCTGCTCCTACAAGTACCTCAACGGAGGCCCGGGGGCGCCCGCGTGGGCGTACGTCGCGTCCCGGCACCAGGGCTCGCTCGCGCAGCCGGTGCAGGGCTGGATGGGCGTCGCCGACATGTTCGAGATGGGACCCGGCTACCGTCCGGCCGAGGGGATGCGGCGCTTCCTCAGCGGGACTCCGCCGATCACGGGGATGCTCGCGATGCAGGACATGATCGCGCTGATCGCCTCGGTGGGCATGCCCGCGGTGCGCGCGAAGTCGGAGGCGATGACGGCGTACGCGCTGGAGCTGGCCGACGCGTGGCTGGTGCCGCGCGGGGTGCGGGTGGCGACTCCGCTCGACCCCGCCCGGCGCGGCTCGCACGTGACGATCGCGCACGAGTCGTTCGCCGGCCTGGTCCCGCGGCTGCAGGCGGAGGGGATCGTGCCGGACTTCCGCCGACCCGACGGCATCCGGATCGGCCTCTCGCCGCTGTCGACCACCTTCGCCGAGCTGGAGCTGGGCATGGCGGCCATCAGGGACGCGCTGGACTGAGCGGGCCGGGGCTCGGCGAGGCGGCTGTTCCCGGCCCCACCCCTGGCCTCACCGCGCGTCGCGCGTCCGGCGGGTGCTCTCCTTCTGCAGGGCCTCGACGAGCTCCGCCTTCGTCATGCGCGAGCGGCCGGAGACGTCCAGGCGCTTGGCGAGGTCCATCAGGTGCGCCTTGGTCGCGTTCGCGTCCACTCCGCCCGCCGTCTCGCCCCCGGGGGAGCGGCCGTGGCCCTCGGCGCGGGAGTCGGAGGGGCCGCTCTCGGCCTTGCGCTCCCAGTGGTCGCCGACCTTCTCGTACTCGTGCTTCAGCGCGGCGAAGGCCGTGCGATGGGCGCGCTCACCGTCGCCGTAGCTGTCGACGGCCGAGTCGTGCGCGGCCGACCAGAGCTTCTGCGCGTGCTCGTCGGAGCGCTCGATGGTGGACGGGATCTGTTCCTCGCGGGGCATGGCGGCCTCCCTCTCGTCCTCCGACGCTACGTCGGGTCGGAGGCGCCGGTCACCCCGTTGACGAGCGCTCGGCGGGCGCCTCCGTCCCCGGAGCGCACTCGGGAGGCCGCTGCCGGTGTTCTCACCGGGCCGACGCCGATGATGGGGCGATGTTCATCCCGACCAGAGCCGCCGGTCTCGAGGCGCTCGACGACTTCGTCGCCCGCGCGGGCTCCGCCTACGCCCGCGACCGCAACCACGACCTCGGACCGTCCCGGGACAACGTCTCCGGACTCTCGCCCTACCTCCGCCACCGCCTCGTCACCGAGCGGGAGGTCGTCGCCGCGGTCCTCGCGCGCCACCGGCTGACCGCCGCGGAGAAGTTCGTCCAGGAGGTGTTCTGGCGCACCTACTGGAAGGGCTGGCTCGAGCAGAACCCCGATGTCTGGCGCCGCTACCGCCGCGAGGTGGCGGACTCCTCCGCGGGTGATCCTCCGCCCGGCTACCTCGACGCGATCGGCGGACGCAGCGGCATCGACGCGATGGACGCGTGGGTGAGCGAGCTCGTCGAGACCGGGTACCTCCACAACCACACCCGCATGTGGTTCGCGAGCATCTGGATCTTCACCCTCGGACTGCCCTGGCAGCTCGGCGCCGACTTCTTCTACCGGCACCTGCTCGACGGCGACGCCGCGTCCAACACCCTGTCGTGGCGATGGGTCGCCGGCCTGCAGACTCCGGGCAAGACCTACCTCGCCTCCGCGTCCAACATCGCCCGCTACACGGAGGGGCGCTTCTCGCCGAGCGGCCTCGCCACCACAGCCCCCGCGCTGACGGAGGAGCCCTTCCCGCCGCGGGCACCGCTCGAGCAGGACGACGTCGTGGGGACCGTCGGCGCCCGCCCCGGCCTCCTGCTGCACGAGGAGGACCTCGAGGCGGAGAGCCTGCTCGCCGAGCAGCCGGGTCTGGCCGAGCGCCTCGTCGCGTGCGCCGTCGCCGGGGACGCGGGCGGGCGCTCGCCGTCCGGAGTCTCCGACGCGGTCGCCGCCTTCACCGCCGCGGCGCTCGCCGACGCCGCCGAGCGCACTTCCGACTCCAGCGGTCGGCCGGCGCGGGTGCTGGCGGACGCGCGTGCCGCGACGGTCGTCGACTGGGCGGTCTCCGAGCGGATCGACACCGTGGTCGTTCCGTACGCGCCGGTCGGGCCCGTCGGCGAGCGGGTGGAGGCGCTCCGCTCGGCTCTCGCCGACGAGGGGGTCGCGCTCGTCACCGTGCGCCGCCGCTGGGACGGTGCGGCGTGGCCGTCGGCGTCGCGGGGGTTCTTCCCGTTCCGGAAGCGGATCCCGGCGCTGGTGCGCGACCTCGTCGAGCCCGCCGACGCGGCCCGCCTGTTCTGAGCGGCGTCCTGTGAGCCGCGTCCTGTGACCCGCGTCCTGTAGGCCGCGTCCCGCGTCCCGCGTCCCGCATCCCGCATCCCGCGAGCCGCGACCCGCGAGCCGTGTCCTGTGAGCCCCGTCCCGCGACCCACGTCCTGTGAGCCCCGTCCCGCGGAATCTGCCTGGTCCCGCGGGGCGGGTGCCGCTCAGCCGAGCAGGCGGTCGCGGAGGAAGTCGCTCGCGAAGCGGCCCGAGGGGTCCCACTCGGAGCGGAGGGTGCGCCACTCCTCGAGGTGCGGGTAGAGCGGCGCGATCTCGTCGGCTCCGGCGAGGAAGTGCTTGCCCCAGTGCGGCCGGGCGCCGAGCGGCAGCAGCGCGCCCTCGACGGCGGGGAGCACGGCGTCGACGCCGGCGCGGTCCTTCTTGAAGGTGAAGTGCACGCCGACGCTGTCGCGGCCTCCGGCGGGGGAGAGCCACTGGTCGTCGCCCGCCATGGTCCGCAGCTCCGTGATGAGCAGGACGTCGTCGATCCGCTCGCCGATCGCGCGCAGCGCCACGATCGCCTCGCGCACGTTCGCGCGCGGCACCATGTACTCGCTCTGGATCTCGTCGCCCGCGCTCGGCTCGCGGTCGAGGCGGAAGTGCGGCAGGCGCTCGGACCACGGTCCGACGGAGCCGCCGAACGGGTTCAGGTTGGAGTCGACACCCTCCGAGACGGCGAAGAGGCTCGCGGAGGCGGCGACCGCGCCCAGGTGCGTCGCGTCGACGTCGGCGACGGATCCCGCCGCCACCTTGGTCTTCAGCCACAGCTGCTCCACCGTCGGCGAGGACCAGTGGGTCATGAGGCTGACGCTGTAGGCGGAGGAGGTGATCGCGTCGAAGTCGTCGAGCACGCGCTCCCAGGGCAGGTCGACGAACGCGTCCTGGCGGACGTCGAAGGTCGGCTGGATGTCGAGGGTCACGCGGGTGACGATGCCGAAGGCGCCGAGGCCGACGACGACGCCCTCGAAGCCCGGCTCCCCGCGGCGGATCGTGCGCAGCGAGCCGTCGGCGGTGACGAGCTCGAGCGCCGAGACGGCGGAGGAGAGGTTCGCGTTGCGGTCGCCCGAGCCGTGAGTGCCGGTCGCGATGGCGCCGGCGACCGAGATGTGCGGGAGCGAGCCCATGTTGTGCAGGGCGTAGCCGTTGCTGTGCAGGTGTGCGGCGACGACGCCGTAGCGGGTGGCGCCGCCGACGGTGACGGTGCTCGCCTCGGCGTCGATCACGGGGTCGGAGGCCAGGCGGCCCAGGTGCAGCAGTGCGCCGGGGGTGTCGGGCAGGGAGTTGAAGGAGTGGCGGCTGCCGAGGGCGCGGACGCGCTCGTTCTCGCGGACGAGGCGCTGCACCTCCTCGACGGACTCCGGCTCGATGATGGCGGCGGCGCGGTACTCGTAGGTGCCCGCCCAGTTGCTCCGTGAGGTCATGGATCCATTCTGCCGGGTGCGCGGGGGATTTGTTGTTGGTTGCAACGAATGGCCTGGTAACGCACGGGACGCGGCAGGACGGAACGGCGTGGATTTTGTTCGGGGCGCGCTCCGGGCCCCTGACGGGGAGGGCGGCGATGACCGCGCGCAGACGACCCCGCTCGGATCTGTTCCGGGTGTGCGTGCGCCTCCTGGTCACGATCGTGGTGGTGCTGCTCGTCCTGGCGACGGGGACGCTCGCTCCGGGCGACGGGGCCGTCGATGCGACGGCGACCCTCGTTCCGGTCCATCTGCTCGGCCGGCCGCGCTCCACCGCCCTCTCCGTGGGCTGGAGCGCCGCCTCCTTCTCGCGCCTCGACGAGCAGGCGCTGCGAAGCGCCGCCTCCTTCTCGCGCCTCGACGAGCAGGCGCTGCGAAGCGCCGCCTCCTTCTCGCGCCTCGACGAGCAGGCGCTGCGGAGCACCGCCGAGGAGGAGGCGCGCGGCGAGCGGCGCCTCCTCTCGCGGATGGCGGGAGCGACCGGGGTGACCGGCACGACGCTGCCGGCGGCGCTGCCGGCGGCGGTGCCGGCGATCGTGGTCACGGTGGCGATCGCGCAGAGGACGGAGTCCCGCAGCGAGCCCCTCTCCCTCGCCGCCGCCCTGCTCGCCGTCGCGAGCTCGTGGGTGCTGATGGTCCTCTCGGTCGCACAGGCCTGCCTGCGCCTCGAGTTGCGGTCGCCCCGGCGGTCGCAGGTGCGCTTCGCCTTCGAGGAGGCGCCGCACTTCAGTGACGACGCGACCCTCGCGCTCCTGCTGTCCACGACGGCGGCCACGGTCTCGGCCGAGATCCGCTCGAGAGAGGGCTGGCGCCTGGTGCGCGCGAACGTCGTCATCGCGTCCGCCTTCGACTCGGTCGTCATCGCGATGACGGTGTCACTGCTGTTCGGCGGACTCGCGGCCTGAGACGGCGGGAGCGGAGCGTCCGCGGGGCCGGGGGCGGTGGGGTCG
>NZ_PSVG01000004.1:0-238956 GCF_002930885.1 Rathayibacter sp. AY1F2
GATCGCCTCGCCGTCGGGTCTCGCGCCCTGGGCCCTCGCCCTGTCGGGCGACGTCGCGCCGCACGCGCACGGACGCGACTCCGAGCTGGGCACGGGGCGGGGGTTCGGGTGTCCAGGGGAGGCATGCACAGGAGACGCGCGAGGTCCCTGTTCGTGACGCGGAGGCGCGGAATGCGTTCGGGTGGCGCAGTGATCGGTGTCAGACCGGCTCGACCGGCAGGGGCTGTGCCATCGTCGGGAGGGGCGGAGTCCCCGACGATCCGGAACCGACACCCAGGAGGGGACCGCATGGCGCACGCCGCGCTGATCATCCACAGCGCACGGAAGGTCGACGCGGCCGGGACGGTGGAGGACCACTGGCTCCGCGCGCGGGACGGCGCGATCACGGCGACCGGCACCGGCACCGGCTGGCAGGCGCAGGCGGAGGGGGCGGAGCTGCACGACGCGCGGGGCCTCACCGCTGTCCCGGGCTTCCTCGACCTCCACGTGCACGGAGGGGGCGGTCACGGCTTCGACGGAGGAGCGGAGGCGATCCGCGCGGGCCTCGCGCTGCACCGCTCCCGCGGCACCACGCGCTCGCTGGTCAGCCTGGTGTCGGCACCGCTGGAGCAGCTGGAGGCCTCTCTGGACGCGGTCTCGGCTCTCGCGGCCGCCGACCCGCTCGTGCTCGGCGCGCACCTGGAGGGCCCGTTCCTCGCGCCCTCGCGCAGGGGAGCGCACGACCCCGCGGCTCTCGTGCACCCCTCCTCCGGCGCGGTCAGCCGGCTGCTGGACGCCGCCCGCGGACGCCTCGCGCAGATCACGCTCGCGCCCGAACTGCCGGGAGCCCTCGCCGCGGTGGAGCGGCTCGCCGGCGCCGGCACGGTGGTCGCGGTGGGCCACACCGAGGCGGACGCCGACCAGGCGCGGGCAGCGTTCGACCGCGGAGCCCGGCTGGTCACGCACGCGTTCAACGCCATGCCCGGGATCGGCCACCGCTCCCCGGGCCCGATCCCGGTGGCCCTGGGGGACGAGCGGGTCGCGCTCGAGCTGATCCTCGACGGCCGGCACGTGGACGTCGAGGTGGTGCGGCTCGCGTTCGCGGCGGCTCCCGGGCGGATCGCGCTCGTCACCGACGCGATGGCGGCGGCCGGGGCGGGTGACGGAGTGCACCGCCTCGGCCCGCTCGACGTCGAGGTGCTCGGCGGAGTCGCCCGGCTCGCGGGCACCGCTGTGCTCGCCGGATCCACGCTCACGCAGGAGGAGGCCCTGCGGCGGGCCGTCGGGCCCGGCCGGCTCGGGCTGCAGGCGTCCGTCGCCGCCCTCACCGCCGTTCCCGCCCGCGTGCTCGGCCGGGGCGACCTCGGCCTGCTGGCCCCCGGGTACCGCGCCGACGTCGTCCTGCTCGACGCGTCGCTCCGCGTGCAGCGGGTCTGGGCCGAGGGGCGCCCGTTCCCCGACTCCGCGGCCGGCGCGTCGCGACCCCGGGTCAGGGCGTCGGCGTGACGGTCCAGGTCCCCTCGGTCTGGACGGCCATGACGCCGGGCAGGTCGGCCTCGAACACCTCGGAGAAGGCGACGGAGTCGCCGAACAGCTGCGGCTGATCGGAGGTCGTGAACACGCGGCCGGAGAACGAGTCGTCCGGACCCGCGGGCGTGTAGTCGACCGTCACGCGCGGGACGTCGTCGGAGAAGAACAGGACGGCCGGGCCGGTGCCGGACTGCGCACCGCTCACCGTCGCGAGGTCGTTCCAGCTCTGCAGGCCGAGCGTCCACGGCCCGTCGGCTCGGACGATCACCTGCTGCTCGACGGGGTCGTCGTGGAAGATCCCGGTCAGGAACGACCCCGTCATCGGGGCGGCGGCCTCGCCGAAGGGCGTCATCCGGCCCGCGGCGGTGACGATCGCCGTGCCGGTGCAGGCCGAGCAGTCCAGGCTCAGGACGACCGCGAACTCGCCCTGCCGCTGGAACGACACGTCGGCCGGGCCGGTGCCCGAGACGGTGGCGGGGACTCCCTCGCCGACCGGCCCGGCGTCGACGACGGTTCCGACCGGCTCGGCGGTCGCCGGAGCGGAGGGGGTCGGGCTCGGAGTGATCAGGTCGGTGATGGCGGGTCTCGGCGTCCGCGAGGCGGGCGCGGACGCCGTGGCGCCCGCCTCGGCCCCGCCGCCGGCGGTGCACCCGCCCAGCAGCAGGAGCCCCGCCGCTGCCGTCGTCGCCACTGCCGCTGTCGTCCCCCGAGCCCTCATGCGTCCAGACTGCCAGGGCTGGTCCGGATCGTCGTCCCCGGAGGGAGTCAGAGGAGCAGGGCGCCGAGGCCCGCGGCGGCGAGGACGACGATCCACGGGGGCACGGTCCAGCGCGTCAGCGCCACGAAGGCGCCGATCGCGAGCGCCAGAGCGCCGGTCGAGCCGATGCCCTCGGTCAGCACCGGGTCGTAGAGGGCGCCGCCGAGCAGTCCCACCACGCCGGCGTTCACGCCGGCCAGCGCCCTCTGCGCGACCGGCAGGTGCCGCAGCCGCTGCCAGAACGGGAGCACGCCGACCACGAGCAGAGCGCCCGGCAGGAAGATCGCGACCAGCGCGATCGCCGCCCCCGCGACACCGTCCGGCGTCCCCGCGCCCACCGCGCCGAGGAACGCGGAGAAGGTGAAGAGCGGGCCGGGCACCGCCTGCGCCGCCCCGTATCCGGCCAGGAACTCGCTCTGCCCGACCGTGCCGGCGCCGACCGTCTGCGCCTCCAGCAGAGGCAGCACGACGTGGCCGCCCCCGAACACCAGAGCGCCCGACCGGTAGAAGACGGAGGCGAGACCCGCCGCTCCCTCGCCGGTGAGCGCGGCGAGCAGGGGGAGGCCGACCAGGAGGAGCCCCCAGAGGGCGAGGGCCGAGACCGCGAGCGCCGTCGGGATCCGGACCGCGAACCCCGGGCCGTCGTCCGGAGCCCCCTCCTCGCGGCGGAGCCAGAGAACGCCGGCCAGGCCCGCAGCCGCGATCACCGCCACCTGCAGCGCGGGCTCCGGGGCGAGGAGGACGGCGACAGCCGCTGCGCCGGCGATCGTCGCGCGGCGGCGGTCCGGTGCGAGCGAGCGCGCCATCCCGAGCACGGCCTGCGCGACGACCGCGGCCGCCGCCGCCTGGAGGCCCAGGAGCCAGCCGGCGGAGGCGACGTCGCCCGCACCGGCGACGAGCCCGGCGACGAGGACCAGGGCGATCGCCGAGGGGAGCGTGAATCCGCACCACGCGGCGACCAGTCCGGCGAGTCCCGCGCGCTGCAGGCCGACCGCCATCCCGACCTGGCTGGACGCGGGTCCGGGGAGGAACTGGCACAGCGCGACGAGGTCGGCGTACGCGCGATCGGTCAGCCAGCCGCGGCGCACCACGAACTCCTCGCGGAAGTAGCCGAGGTGCGCGATCGGCCCGCCGAACGAGGTCAGCCCGAGGCGGAGGAACACGAGGAGCACGGGGAGGGCGCCGCCCCGCTGCAGCCGACCCGTCTCCGACACGGGGGCATCCTGCCAGACGGCGGTGTCCAGCACGCGTCGTGTCACCGGAAAAGGGACGATAAGCGGCCGGATAAGCGATTCCTCGCCCATTCTCCTCCGGTCGATGAAACGGTGGGTAGAAATACTGAACCCCTTCTCATCCCCTCTGTTAGCCTGATCCGGCTTCCCTTTCCTTCTCGAGGAGAAGGTGATCCGCATCAGTAACGCGAGCGCTGCCGCTCGTTCACTGAACGCCTTCTCCTCCTCTTTCGATCGGTGTACCCGGAACGGTGACGATCGGAAAGGCTCTCTCTTCCGTGACTCCTCAGGACACTGCCGTCGGCGACTCCGCCGACTCCTCCCGCACCGGCTCCCGATCGGGCGTCAAGGCCCTCTCCGCTCTCTCCCGCCGCACGATCCTCGCCGGATCCGTCGCCGGCGCGGGCGCGATCGCCTTCGCGACGCCGGCCCTCGCGGCCGGCGACCTCACCGCGGTGCCCCGACTGCCCGGCGAGGTCTCGCGCCTGTCCACCGCCACGTCGAAGACGGGCGGGAAGCGCTACGAGATCATCGACGTCGTCGTCGCGGGGGACCGGGCGCGCCTGTTCGTGCCGCACGCGACGCCTCCGTCGCAGACCAGGGGCGCATCGATGCTCTGGTACTACCACGCCCGCAACGGCACCCACACGGCGCTCTCGAGCGCCTTCGCGTACTCGGCCGACCTCGCCGTGGACCGCGGCATCGTCAGCATCTGCCCGACCTACGGCGGCAGCATCTGGTCGAGCCCGCGGGCGATCGAGATCCAGGCCGCTGTCGCCGCCTGGGCCTCGTCGGTATGGCGGATCGACGCGAGCCTCCTCCGCTCCGACTCCGGGGGCGGGCCGCTTCTGACCTGGGCCTACGGGAAGCGGATGGTGCCGAACATCCGGGGCGCGTACCTCTGCAACAGCTCCTACGACATGGAGGAGCGGGCGGCGAGCGAACCGGACCGGATCGGCCCCGAGTACGCCGACGCCGCGGCCATCGCCGCCACCAACCCGGCGCGGCTGCCCGCGTCGGTGTGGCGCGGTGCGCGGCTGAGGATCACCGGATCGCCCGACGACAAGGTCGTGCCGTTCGCCCTGCACGGCGCCGCCCTCCACGCCGCGGCCCTGCCCCTGGCGAAGGAGGCGACGGTCCGCACCCACCCGGGGGAGGGCACCGACGGGCACAGGGTCCCGAGCTTCACCAACAAGGAGATGCTCGACACCTTCCAGCGCTGGATCACCGAGGGCCCCGTGCCGCAGACGGAGCCCGAGCCCGAGACGCCACCCGTGTCCACGCTGCCCGGCGCGGGCACCTACGAGAACGGCGCCGCGCAGATCGTCACCACCGGCACCTGGACGACGCTGAAGGCCACCGCGGACAGCGGCGGGAGCATCGCCTACTCGACCAGCTCCGGCGCCTCCGCGACGCTCGCCTTCACCGGCACGAGCATCGCCTGGATCAGCCGACTCACGTCGTCCTCCGGGATCAACGACGTCGAGCTCGACGGTGTGAAGGTCGCCTCCGTCGACCGCTACAGCGCGTCCACCCGCTCGAAGCAGACGGTGTGGAGCAGCGGACAGCTCGCCGCCGGGCCGCACACGCTGACGATCCGCCGGGGGAGCGGCCGCAATCCGGCCTCGACCGGGACCAACCTGCTGCTCGACTCCTTCGTGGTCGGCGACGCGACGCCTCCGCCGGCGACGACGCTGCCCGGAGCGGGCACCTACGAGAACGGCGCCGCCCCGATCGTCACGACCGGCACCTGGTCGACGTTGAAGGCGAGCACGGACAGCGGCGGCAGCATCGCCTACTCGACCACCGCGGGCGCCTCCGCCACCCTCGCCTTCACGGGTACCAGCGTGAGCTGGATCAGCCGCCTCACCGGCTCGTCCGGCATCAACGAGGTCGAGCTCGACGGAGTCAAGGTCGCGTCCGTCGACCGCTACAGCGCCGCGACGCGGTCGAAGCAGACGGTCTGGAGCAGCGGACAGCTCGCGGCCGGGCCGCACACGGTGACCATCCGCCGCGGGAGCGGCCGCAACCCGGCCTCGAGCGGCACCAACCTGATCCTCGACGCGTTCGTGGTCGGCGACGCCGCTCCGGTCCCCACGGTCACCGTGCCCACGCCGATCGCGGAGTGGTCCTTCGCCGAGAGCGCCGACCCCTTCGCCTCGGCCGTCGCGGGCGCTCCGGCGCTCCGGCAGGGCGCGGGCTCCTCCGCCCGCGCCGTCGCCACGCCGTTCGGCACCGGAGTCGCCCTCAACGGGACGACGGACCACCTGGTCGTCCCCAAGGACGAGGTCGGCCCGCTCAACCTGGGCGCCTCGACCGGCCAGGTGACGATCGCGGTGTGGGTGCTCAACTCCGACGCGGACGGCGCCTGCATCGCGGGCGTCTGGGAGGAGTCGACGGTCGGGCCGCTGCGCTCCTATGCGCTGTTCAACAACCTCCCCGAGTACGGCGGCTGGGAGCGCGTGTGCATGCACGTCTCGAAGCTCGGCGGGCCGACGCCCGGCTACCCGTACTCGCGCGACTACTCGGTGGAGCCCCGCCGGATCACGCGCGGCGTGTGGCAGCTGCACGTCGGGACGTACGACGGCGCAGTCGCGGTCTCGTACCTCGACGGCGCCGCCACCGCGTACCCGGTGTACACCGACAAGCTCGGCGCGACCTACGCCAAGAACCCCTACGTCTACCCCGACGGCCTCAACGCGGCTCCGGGCGACTTCGTGGTCGGAGCGGTCGGCCGGGACGGCACGATGATCAACCGCTTCGCCGGCTCCCTCGCCCGACTGCGGGTGTGGGACCGGGCGCTGACCGCGGAGCAGGTGAAGCAGCTCTACTCGGCCGAGAAGGGCGCTCTCGGCTGACGACCCGAGGGCGGTGACACGAGTCCGAGAAGGGGATGATCCGCTTCTCGGACAAGGCCGTGTGAGCGATAGCGGGCGTCCCTCTTTCGAGGGTGGTGTTATCGGCTGAATACAGATCGGCGGGCGGCCGCTTCACGGCTGCTCCGCCGTTCTCCGCCGCCTGTATGCGCTGCGCGGGATTCCGTACTCAGGCGGACGTGCGCTCCCGGAGGGCCGTACGGCGGGGGATCATCGCCCGGCGGCCGCGCAGCCCTGTCCCGGATCTCGGAGTGCGGCCCCGCGCCAGATGCGCACCGGCGCGACCACCTCCCAGCCGAGGGTGAGGTAGAGGGCGCGGCCGTCCGTGCTGGCGACGAGGAGACCGCTCCGTGCACCCTCGGACCGGGCCCAGGCGGTGAGGGCGTCGACGACCCGCCGTCCCAGCCCGCGTCGGCGGAACCGCGCATCGGTCTCGATCCGGTCCAGGACCGCGACCGTCCCGTGCACGGCGGCGGTGCCCTGAGCGGCGACGACTCCGTCGACCAGCAGCCGGACGCTCGCCACTCCGTCGGCGGCCTCGAGCACGGCTCCCGCGAGCAGGGCACCCTCGGCGGTGCGGCCCGGGCCGAGGAGCGCCGCCATCAGGCTCTCGTCGCCCGCCACGAGCTCCAGCCCGGCGGCGGGCGCGAGGCGGGCGTCGTCGCCCAGGCCGATGACCGTCAGCCACTCCCGGGGCCCGGCCGTCCGCTCGACGCCCGCCTGCAGCGCGGAGGGCGACGGATCGACCAGGATCCGCTCCCGCGTGCGCGACTCCGCTCCGACATCGACCAGCCATGCCCCGTCCTCGCGGACGCGCTGCACGCCGCGTGCCCGGCACCAGCCCTCGACCCAGTCGTCCACCCGCTCCGTCGTCGTGATCACGCCCCGAGAGCAGCCGCGACCGGACGGGCGCGATCGTGGGAAGCGGGTTCTCCCGGCGGTGGCCGTCGATCCCCAGCAGGACCGCCCTCGCCCGGATCGCACCCCGCGCACCGCGATCCGCCGGGTCCTCCCGTTGTCAACCTCAGTGCCACGGCGCCGTCCCCGGCCCTACCGTCGGCGCGAGACATCCGCTGCACCGCCGGGACCCTGACGGCCGTGCCGAGAGTGAGGGGCCGATCCGATGCCCAGGCAGGACGGCGACCCGCGGAGCACCGCCCGAGTGCTGCGCGAGCTGGTCGCCGCGTTCGAGGATCCGAGGGCCGTGCACCCGGCGCTGGCGCGGCAGGTGCGGAGCGCCGCCCGCGAGCTGCTCGGCGCGTCGGAGCGGGAACCGCTGCGCCTGCGCGTGCGGATGCCGACCCTGATGGTCCCGCGCTCGGTCGTGGACGAGCTGCCCGATCCGCCCCCGGTGCCGCCCGCCGCGCTCTGACCCGACGGCGCTCGTACACTCGGACGATGCGACACGGCATCGTCATCCTCCCGCAGGACCCGTGGGCCGAGGCCCGCCGGAAGTGGCAGTCGGCCGAGGGCCTGGGCTTCGACCACGCGTGGACCTACGACCACCTCTCCTGGCGCTCCCTCGCCGACCAGCCGTGGCACGCGACCGTCCCCACCCTCACCGCTGCCGCGATGGTGACCGAGACGCTCCGCCTGGGCACGTTCGTGGCCTCCCCGAACTTCCGCCATCCGGTGCCGTTCGCGAAGGAGATCGCGACGCTGGACGAGATCTCGGGCGGTCGGACCATCCTCGGGGTCGGCTCGGGCGGCACGGGCTTCGACGCGCGCGTGCTCGGGCAGCCCGACTACTCGCCCCGGCAGCGGCACGAGCGCTTCACCGAGTTCGTCACAGCCCTCGACGCGCTGCTGCGCTTCGAGGAGCCCGGCTCGGGCGGAGCGGACCTCGAGGGGGAGTGGTTCACCGCCCGCTCGGCGCGCATGGTGGGCGAGCCCGTGCAGCGCCCCCGCGTCCCGTTCGTCCTCGCCGCGAACGGGCCGAAGGGCCTCGCGCTCGTCGCCGAGCGCGGGCAGGGATGGGTCACCACCGGCCCGGAGGGAGTGTCGAGCCAGGAGTGGTGGCGGGCGGTCGCGTCCCTCTCCCGGCGGCTCGATGCGGCGCTCGAGGCGGCCGGGCGCGACCCGCGCACCGTCGAGCGCCACCTCTCGCTCGACTCCGGGAGCGACTACTCCCTCGAGAGCGTCGCCCGGTTCGAGGACATGGCCGGCCGGGCGGAGGAGCTCGGCTTCACGGACGTGATCGCGCACTGGCCGCGGCGCGACGGCGTCTACGCGGGCGACGACGAGGTCCTCTACGAGGTCGCCTCGCGATTCTGACCGGGCCTCGGGGGCTCCGGAGCGGTCCTCAGACCGCGCGGGCGCTCCCGCGGTCGACGAGACGCGCGGGCAGGAGGCGGATCGACGGCTCCTCGCCGCGGGACGGCTGCTCGATCCGCTCGACGAGCGTGTCGACCAGGTGCGCGCCGAGCTCGGCGGCACCCGTCTCGACGTAGCTGTAGGGGAGCGAGAAGTCGCGGGCGAACTCGGCCGAGTACAGGCTCACGACGGACAGCTGCCCGGGCACGGCGACAGCGCGTCGGCCCAGGATCGCGGGAAGCATCGCGATGGTCCGGTCGCTGTGGACGACCAGCGCCGTGAGACCGGGGTTGTCGTCGAGGAACGCCGTGACCATCGGCTCGACGGCGTCGGCGGCGGTGGCGGCCGGGCGCAGCACCAGCTCGATCCCGAGCCGACCGGCGGTCTCGAGAGCCGACTCGCGGAACCGGAGCCCGTAGGTCCCTCCGCGGTCGAAGACGCGCTCAGGAGGGGTGACGAGACCGATGCTCCGATGCCCGAGGGCGCCCAGGTGCTCGATCAGCAGGCGGGCCGCGTCGCCGAAGTCGAGGTCGAAGACGTCCACCCCGGAGGCGTCCGCGGGCACGCCGAGGGCGGCACCGGGCCGCCGCGAGGCGCGCAGGACGGGCAGCCGGTCGTCGTCGTCCGCGACGCTCAGGAGGATCAGTCCGTCGACCTGACCGGAGCGCGTGAGCCGGCGGACGGCAGCCGCCCCGTCGGCCTCGGTGGCCAGCAGCACGTCGTAGCCGAGCTCGCGGGCGCGGGCCGTGATGGGGAGCACGTACTCGACCATCGCGGGCGCGAACTCGTCCGGGTCGAAGTGGACGAGCAGGCCGAGCGCCATGGTGCGGCGCGTCGCGAGCGCCCGTGCTCCGGCGTTGACCGTGAAGTCGAGCTCGGCGATCGCGTCCTCGATGCGCTTGCGCGTCTCGGGGGAGATGCTGCGCTTGCCGGAGAGGACGTACGACACCGTGCTGCGCGAGACCCCTGCCGCTTTCGCGACGTCTCCGATCGTGGCCATCTCCACCCCCGCTCGAACCGTGTCGAGAGTGGCAGTGCGGCGCGGCGCACGCAACTCGGGCGCCGCGTCCCCGGAGCGAGGACCGGACGCTGCGGCTCCGGCGCTCTGCTCGTCCACGGCGCGCTCGTCCCCGTCGGGGAACGTCCGGTCCCGACGACACGCCGACGCGGCCGGGCGCACGAGGTGCCCGGCCGCGTCAGGGCGTTCTGGACGGATCAGCCGCAGCGCGCCGCACCGTAGGCCGGTGCCGTGGATCCGCTCGCCGCAGCGCCGTCGACCGTCCCCGCGATCCGCACGTCGAGAGCGCCGGCTCCGACGCTCGCAGCGCGGGTGCTGAAGGCGGCTGAGACCGTCTTGCCGGGAGCGACCCCGGTGAAGGACTTCGTGCCCCAGGCCGACCCGATCGTGACGTCAGCGGCGACCGCGCTGGTGTTGGTCGCCGTCCCCGTGATCGTGACCTTCCCCGCGGTGCAGCGCGAGGCCGCCGTGCCGCTCACCGTCAGGCCCGTGGTCCGCCCGACGAAGGGCGTGACCGAGATCCTGTCGATGTTGGGCGCGTACTGCGAGGTGAGCAGGACGCCGGGGAAGGTGTCGGAGAGGTAGGTCGTCCCGTCGAAGCCCGGGAGCTCCTTCGAGGTGATCGCGATGGTGTTCGAGCCCTTCCTGAGCGTGACCGGCACGCTCAGGTTCCACAGCTGGTTCTGGTGGAACGTGTGCGGGAAGAGCACGCGCTGCGTCACTCCGTTGACCGTGATGTCCGCGTGGCGGGCGAGCGGGTCGGGGTTGTAGTGCGTCGCGGGGGACTGCTCCTCGTTGGAGTAGCGCAGCGTGAGCGCGTAAGTCCCGTCCTGCTCAGCCTTCACGTCGCCGAAGGTCAGGGTCGAGTCGCCGTCGCGTCCGCCCCCGATGTTCCCGACGGCCTTGCCGCCCGACGCGAAGGACAGGTCGCGGACCGTGGCGGGGCCGGTGATCGTGGCCGCCTCCGCCTCATAGCTCGTCGTCGCGGGCCGGTTCGCGCTCGCTCCGATGACGATCCGATCGACGAGGAGCGTGCCGCTCGTGCCGACGACCTCGATCTTGTTCACGCCGCCCGAGAGGAAGACCTGACGGGTCGAGCTCGCGCCCACCGGCCCGATCTTCACATCGTTCACGTAGAGGTCGCCGGTGCCGCCGCCCAGGGTGTCCACGGTCACGGAGGACGGCGCGTCCTTCGCGGAGTAGCCCCAGACGGTGGTGGAGGCGCCGCTGGTGAGCTTCGCCGTGCCCGAGCCGGAGACGCCGGCGCGGGAATAGTCGGCCGTCGCTCCGTTGTCGAGCGTGCCGGTCTCGGCCTCGTGGATCGAGGTCGCGGCGGCCGCGCTGGGGAGGGAGAGCTCGATCTTGTCGACGATCGCGTCGCCCACGGTCGACTTCGTGCCGGCGAGGTTCTTCGCGGCGAGCGAGATCGTGTGGGTGCCGGCGGTCAGCTTCACCTTGGTGTCCGCGTGGTCCCAGACCACGAACTTGTAGGCCAGCGGAAGGAGGATCTCCTGCTCCGCAGCGCCGTCGACGCTCAGGAACGCGTTGATCGGACCCTGTTGGGCGTTGGCGGCGTAGGTGTTGAGGGAGTTGGCGAAGACGCTGAGGTCGTACTCGCCGTCCTTCGGGACGGTGACCGCGAAGTCGAGCTTCAGGTCGCCGCCGGTGCGGATCCCGCCGACGTTGCGTCCGCCCGAGGTGTAGAAGCCACCGACGTTGGTCGGCGAGCCCTCGGGTCCGTTGAGGTTCCGCGATCCGGTGTAGCGGGCGTCCTCGGCCTCGTACTTCTGGCGGAAGTCGACCGGCGAGGCGGACGGCGACGACGCGTTGGCGCCCGGGGTCAGGACGACCTCGTAGGCGGAGTCGACGTCGAGCGCGGGCAGGGATCCGCCGAAGTCCAGCGAGAGGGCGCCGTCCACGACGGACGCGTCGAACTCCTTCACCGTCTGCGGGGCTCCCGAGTCGCCGACCTGGCCGGTCCAGCGGATCTCGCTGACCTCCACGTGGACCTTCGAGCCGAAGGTGGCGGCCGGGATGCGCTCGAACGCGACCTTCTGCGAGCCGCCGACGCCTCCGAAGAGGGCTCTCGCCTGCTTGGCCGCGGTGTCGAGGGTCGCGACGCCCTGGAGGGTGTAGCTCTGGCCGGGCTTGGGCGGCGTGACCGCGACGGTGTCGCCGGTCATCGAGGCGTAGGCGTTGAGGAGCCACCACTGGCCGTTGGCGCGGTTGGCCTGCACCGCGGAGTCGGAGAGGTTGCCGTCGATGTTCCAGTAGGCGATGTCGCCGTCGACCTTCTTGTCCTCGAGCGCGCTGATCCACTGGACCATCTGGCCGGGCACGGAGGTGTGGTAGTTGAAGGCGTACTCGTTGAGGTTCACCGGCAGGTGCTTCCCGGCGTAGGACGTGCCCGCGTACAGCTCGTCCTCCCAGGCCCGGAAGCGGTCGACGTTGGTGCGGATCTCACCTGGGGCGCTCAGCTCGTGCCAGGTCATCACGTCGGGGACGGTGTCCTGCTCGAGCGTGTGGGTCATGAACCCGCGGACCTGGTCGTAGAGGACGCTGGTGTTCGGTCCGGCGATGCGGGCGTCGGGCATCCTGTCGCGGATCAGCGCGTAGGTGCTGTCCCAGGCCGCGAAGAACGCGGTCGGGTCCTCCAGCCAGCTCTTCCCGTCGTAGCTCCACTTCCCGTTGCCGAACATGTTGCCCTCGGGCTCGTTGAACGGCACGAACACGATGTTGTCCTGGTACTCCTCGGGGAGCGCGAGCACCTGGTCGACCTGCGTGGCGATCTTCGCCTGGTAGTCGGCCAGCTTCTCCTGGGGAGTGCTGCCCGGCCACTCGTAGGGGAAGCCGCGGTAGATGTCCGTCATGTAGATGTAGGTGTCGCCGTCCGAGGTGTCGGCGACGGCCTTCGCGACGCTCAACGCGTCCGCGCCCGGATGCTGCGGCCCGTCCTGCGCCTTGGTCGAGACCGTGCGCAGGTCGATCCCCTCGAGGAGGTTGTCGGAGGGGAGGCCCTCGCCGTAGACCCCGTAGAGGGTGCCGGACGCGCCGCCCATGAACTCCCCGGTGCTCGTGCCGAGGTCGATGGTCATCTCGTCGAGTGCGCGCACCGTGACGGTCGCCGTGACCGCGGTGCCGAGGCCGGTGACGGTGCCCTTCACGGTGAAGGTGCCGCGCTTCGCGTACGCGGAGGCGGGGACGCTCTCCCAGGTGACCGGGGCGTCGCGGTTCACGCCGTCGGAGTAGGTGGCGGGGACCCCCGGCAGGGCCGGCGCGACGCCGATGCCGGTGGTGACCGCGACGCTCGTCGAGAGAACGCCGGTGACGGCCGGCGCGGCGTCGCCCGCCAGACCCCGGACCTGAGCGGCGGTCAGAGCCCGGTTGTAGACGCGGAAGTCGTCGATCGCTCCGTCGAAGTAGGGGTGCACGTTCCAGAGCGCCCGGCCGATGTTGCCGCTCTTGGAGGCGGAGGCGGAGTAGAGCTGCTTCGCGAGATCGACGGAGGCGGGAGCCGTCGCGACCTGCAGACCGTTGAGGTACAGGGTCACGGTCGTGCCGTCCATCGTCGCGGTGACGTTGACCCACTGGTCCTTCTGCAGCGGCGAGGAGCTGGAGACCCCGGTCTCACCGCCGTCCTTCAGCTGCTTGATGATCGCGCGGGCGCTGCCGCCGTCGAACGACGGAGCGAAGGCCGACGCGGCGTCGGGGCTGATGCCCAGGCACCACAGCCACTGGAAGCCTCCGGTGCCGGACCACTTCGTCCAGGCGGAGACGGTGGTCTGCGTCACGCCCTGGAAGAGCCCGTTCGGCACGGTCAGGTACGGCGCGGAGGTCGAGTCCGCCGCGCCCCCGGGAAGGTCGATCGCGGTCGTACCGGCCTTCCGACCCGCGACGTACGTCGCTCTCGCGCTGTTGACGACGGTGCCGTCGAGCTTCTTCGACGAGAGGTCGGCGACCGTGGATCCGGACACCTGCCCCTGCTCGAAGTCGTACTGGAGGATGAGCGCGTCGGCGGGGACGGAGGTGTCGGCCGCGGAGGCGGACTCGGCGCTCGGGAGAGCGACGGCGAGGGCGGCGAGTGTCGCGGCACTCAGCGCGAGGGCGAGGGAGCGGGTGCCGCGCCTCGGGGAGGACATCGTTGTCACGCTGGTCACTTTCTGTGGGGACAGCCGGCCGGACGACGGCGGGCGTCGGTCCGGGGTCGGAGCAACAGTGCTTCGAACCGGTTCGACAAAACTAGGTTCCGCGCCTGCGACACGCAAGAGGACCTGAGAAGTTCCTCGTCCGGCTCGCAGGTGACGGCGGTCGCTCCGGGCTCTCGCCGGGACCCGTCAGCCCGCCGGAGCGGCCGTCGCCGCGACGCTCGACGGTGAGCGGACGGGCGCGCGTCGCCGGAGGAGTGCTGCTGATCGGGATGCTCGCCGGATGCACGGCGGGCCCCTCCGCTCCCGTCGACGACCAGATCATCGTCGCCGCGGAGACCGGCGACCGGCCCGCAGGAGGACGTCCTGGACGCGGTCGAGGGGAGCCGCCCGGACTGGCTGAGCCCGGACGGCGTCCTCCCGCGGTGACCCGCAGGACCGCGGCGGCCTGTGCCGCGTGCGGGAGGATGAGGGCATGACGCTCCCTCCGCCGACGCTCCTCTCCCCGCCGCTCCAGGACCGGCTGGCCCGGTGGTTCGACGAGGAGGCGCCGCCGGCCCCCTCGGTGAGCTGGGCCCTGTTCGACCGCAGCGGGCTCCTCGTCCACCACGGCCGCGGCGAGCACCGCCTCGACGGGGCCGTTCCCGGGCCCGGGACCGTGCACCGCATCGCCTCCATGTCGAAGAGCTTCGAGGCGGCGGCGGTGCTGATCCTGCGCGACCGCGGGCTGCTCCGCCTCGACGACCGCGTCGCCGACCACGTGCCGGAGTTCACCGACCCGCTCGACTCCGCGGGCCGACCGCTGCCCGTGACGGTCAGGATGCTCCTCAGCAACTGCTCGGGTCTCCCGGAGGACAACGGCTGGGCCGACGACGTCATGGCTCTGACGCGGGAGGAGTTCCTCGAGGTCGTCGGCCGCGGGCTGACCTTCACGGAGCGGCCGGGTGAGGTCTACCAGTACTCCAACATCGGCTTCTGGCTGCTCGGCGTGCTCGTCGAGAACGTGACCGGGGAGGACTTCCCGTCCTTCGCGACGCGGACGATCCTCGAGCCGCTCGGCCTCCACGACACCCGCTACGACAGCGGCGACTACCCCGACGGCACCGACCTGGCGGCCGGCTTCAGCACCTTCGACGACGGAGCGACCTGGGTGCCCCGCCCCGTGACCGGCACCGGAGCGGGCGCCTGCGCCGCGAGCATGTTCAGCCCGGTCGGCGACATCGCCCGCTGGAGCGGCTGGCTCTCCTCCGCGTTCGAGGGCGAGGACGGCGCGGACGACGACCCGGTGCTGAGCCGCGCCTCCCGCCGCGAGATGCAGCGCGGCTGGACGCCGGTCCCCGCGCTGAGCCCTCGCGCCGTCGAGAGCACGCTCGACGGCTCCGCCTACGGGTTCGGCCTCGTCGTCGAGCACGACGTCCGCTTCGGCGGGATCGCCCACCACTCCGGCGGCCTGCCGGGCTGGTCGTCGAACATGCGGTGGCATCTGGAGTCGGGCCTGGGGGCCGTGGTCTTCGCGACCGCGAACGGGGCGAAGCTCGCCGCCGCCGCGACGGGACTCCTCCGCGCCGCCCTCGACGACACCGCTCCTCCGGCGCGCACCATCACCCTCCTCCCGTCGACCCTCGCCGCGGCCGCCGCCGTCGAGGACGCGATCGTCGCGGGAGACCTCACCCGGGCGGGGGAGGCGGGCAGCGGCGCCCTGTTCAGCCCCAACCTGCTGAGCGATGTGCCGGCCGACGTGCGCGCCCGCCGCCTCGCCACGGCGATCGCGGAGATCGGCGGGCTCGCCGAGGACCCGACCGCGAGGCCGCTGGTGGAGCGGCTGCTCTGGAGCGCCTCCGCGGCGCAGGCGGCCTTCCTCCTGCCGGGCCGCGACGGAGAGCTCGAGTGCCGGCTCGAGACCACGCCGACCGTCCCGGCCCTGGTCCAGCGCCTCGAGATCGTCGTGCGCGAGGCTCCGACGGCTGCCCTCCCGGTCGTGCGCTTCTACCGCCCTCGGGCCGGCTAGCGGTCGAAGACGAGGCGCGGACGCGGCGGACCTCGACGCTCCCGCACCGAGAACGGCGGGCGGCCCGCGAGGGACCGCCCGCCGTCACGCTCCCGCGGTCAGCGGATCGTCGTGCTCGCCGTGTCCGCGTTGCTGCGGATGGACGGGTCCGGCGTCTTCGTCGAGAACGCCGCCGCCAGCGCGGTCGCCGTGCCCGAGACGGCCGCCCTCACCGTGATCTTCTCCGACACGGTCCGCCCGTCCGCCAGGCCGGCCCGCTGGAACACCACGACGTTCCCGACCCTGGTGTACGAGCCTGTCGCCGAGACGAACTGCACACCCGCGGGCAGGACGACCTGCGAGAAGACCGACCCAGACGCAGCCGGACCGGCGTTCGTCGTAATGAGGGTGTAGGTGAGCGTCCTCCCCTTCACCGCCGAGGCCGGCCCGGAGAGGTCGACGCGCAGATCGGCCTTCGTCGCGACCTGCTTCGGCGAGACCGTCAGCGTGCTCGTCGCCCGAGCCGTGCCCGCCGAGTTCGCGGCCTGGATGCTGAAGGTGGTGGTCCCGGCCGTGGTCGGCGTCCCGGAGAGGCGCCCGGTCGCGTCGAGGGTGAGTCCGGCGGGCAGTGCGCCGGAGACCAGGGAGACCGACGGAGCGGGCGTGCCGCTCACCGCGTAGCGGAAGTCGTAGGCCGAGCCGACGACGCCGGCCGCGACCGTCCCGGAGAGGGTCGGCGCGACCGTCGGCGACGAGACGGTGACGGTGCTGGTGGTCTCCGCGGAGGCGGTGCCGGCGCGGGCCGCCAGCGTGAACGTGAAGGTGCCCGGCGCGGACGGAGTCCCGGTCAGGCGCCCGGCCGGAGTCAGGGTGAGGCCGGACGGGAGCGGACCGGAGGAGACGGCCACCGACGGCGCGGGGAAGCCGGAGACGGTGTAGCCGAAGTCGTAGGGGGTGCCGACGACGCCCGGCCCGGGGGTGCCGGAGATCGCCGGTGCAGCGGCGGCGGGGGAGACGACGACGGTGCTGGTGGTCTCCGCGCTCCCCGCAGCGTTCGAGGCCCGCAGGGTGAAGGTGGAGCGTCCGTCGGCGGTCGGCGTCCCGGTCAGGCCGCCACGATCATCGAGGCTCAGGCCGGCGGGGAGCGTTCCGGAGACGAGCGAGACCGTCGGCGCCGGTGTGCCCGTCACGCTGTAGTCGAAGTCGTACGGGGTGCCCACCGTCGCGGCGGGCGGGTCGCCGGCCAGGGTCGGCGCGACCGTCGTCTCCGCCACGGCGAACGTGTGCGGGGCCCCGACGGTAGCGCCGAAGGGGTTCCGCGCGGAGACGGCGAAGGTGGACGTGCCCGCGGTCGTCGGCGTGCCGGAGAGGAGCCCGGACTCGCTGAGGGTCAGGCCGTCGGGGAGTGAGCCGGAGGCGATCGCGAACGAGGCGGGGCGGTCGGCCGCGAAGGTGTACGAGGCGGCCGCTCCGAGCGGCCCGGACGCGGGAGGAGCATCCGCCGTCAGGACCGGACGCGGGCCCCGGGCGAGCACGTGATCGGGTCCGGCTGCGAGAGCCGTTGTGCCGGCGAGGCCGGCGGGGGACTGCAGCTGCCCGGCCGAGCTCCGGCCCCAGCCGACGATCGTGCCGTCGCCCTTCAGCGCGAGGCTGTAGTCGGACGCGGCGGCGATCGCCACGACCCCGGACAGGCCTTCCGGCACCGTGGTCTGGCCGTAGTCGACGACGACCGAGTCGGAGCTCGCGCCCCAGGCGACGACGGTGCCGTCCTCCTTCAGCGCGAGGCTGTGGGTCTCTCCCGCCGCGACGGCCACCACGCCCTCGAGCCCCGCGGGGACGTCGGTCTGCCCGTAGAGGTCCCAGCCCCAGGCGACCACCCTCCCGCCGGACACGGCGAGGCTGTGGCGCCGGCCCGCGGCGATGGCCGTGACGCCTCCGAGGCCGGCCGGGACCAGGCCCTCGCCCAGCCCGTTGCTGCCCCACGACGTGACGGTGCCGTCGTTGCCGAGCGCGAGGCTGTTGTCGCGGGAGGACGAGATCGCGACGATCCCGGTCAGCGCGGCACTCCTCGACACCTGCCCGTCGCCGTCGTAGCCCCAGGAGACGACGGTCCCGTCGCTCTTCAGCGCATGGCTGCTGTAGTCGCCGGCGGAGACCGCGACGACCCCCGTGAGACCGTCGGGGACGCTGGTCTGCCCGTACGACCCGCGGCCCCAGGCGACGACCCCGCCGTCGCCTTTCGCGGCGAGGCTGTGGGTCCGGCCCGCGGCGAGGGAGAGGACGCCCTCGACCCCGGCCGGGACCGTGGTCTTCCCGTCGGTGCCGCTTCCCCAGGCCGCCACCCCGAGGACAGGGGCGGACGGAGCGGCGACCGCCGCGAGAGGAACGGCGGTGCCGACGAGGAGCGCGACGGCCGCGGTCAACCCGAGCAGACCCCGCCGGAGCCGCCGCGCCGCTCCTGGATCCCGCGGCTGCGACGTGCCGTCCTGGACGGCGGGCGGACGAGGGACGGTGCTGGAGCGCATGTGCTGCCTTCGATCGGGACGGCCCTCATCGGCCGTCCTCGAACCGTGGCACGGCCGTCCCGCCGCTGACAATGTCCTCTAGCGGCCCTGTCCGGAAGAGGGCGCCGCGGAGCTCCGCGGAGGGGACGTAGGCCCGGTCTCACTGCGGCCGAGCGCTCCCGCCGCGGGCCCGTGACGGTCAGCGCATCCCGAGGGACGCCGTCGCGTCCGGACCGCTCAGCGGGGTCGGAACGGGGACCCCGGCTCTCCCGCGTACGGGGCGTCCGCCTGGTCGAAGTCCCAGCGGCCCGCGGTGGACGGGCGGACGACGGGGGTCTTCGTCGGGGTCGGCGTCGCCGACGGCGCCGGCGCGGCGGCCAGCCCGGCGTGCCAGCGGAAGATCGCGTCGATGCCGTCCTGGTTCACCCACGACGGTGCGTTGTGGCCGAGCGCGTGCGTCCGGACGGTCGCCTCCCTGGCCGTGGCCGTCGCCTTCTTCACGAGGGCGAGCCCGTGCAGTGCCGGCGGCACGCTCGGGTCCGGGTGGGCCGTGTCGGACACCACCGCGCGGATGTTCGCGCCGGCCCAGGCGGAGGCGGGCAGCCGCTTCGGGTTGTGGGAGTCGATCTGAGCGGTGCTGCCGCCGAAGGCACCGCCGATCGAGAAGCGGCCCCGCGTCGTGCGGTCGTGGGTGTCGCGGAGGTCGTAGACGCCGTTGACCAGGTAGACGCCGTTGATGCCGGGGAAGACCCGCGCGCCGTAGTCCTCGCAGGCGAGCGCGCCGCCGGCCGACATCGCCCAGAGGTAGCTGGCGGCGATCGGGAACTGGCCGGAGAGGTAGGCGTAGCCGTTCCGCTGGTGCTTCTGCGCGGTGTCGTTGGTCCAGATCGTTCCGCCGAGCGTCTGGCAGATCGCAATGGCGCCCCGCTCGACGGCGAGCTCGGCCGGGTACGCGAAGACGCTGGACAGCGAGGTGTGGTCGGCCTGCGCGGAGTGGATGAACCAGATCACCGGTACCGCCGCGGCCTGCCGCGGCTTCACCGTCTGCGGCACGAAGATCCGCGCGAGGTCGCCCGCGATCGAGACCGTGAGGACGTCGTAGAGCACGCCGCGGTTCTTCGTCCTCACGTTGATCGTGCGGGTCCTCTCCCCGGGCAGGCCGGGCACGGGGGAGGCGGAGGCGGAGGCGGCCGGGAGCGTCGCCGCGCCCAGAGCGAGAGCACCCGTGAGGGCGCCGCCGGAGGCCGGGAGTTCGAGAGGGGGGTACTGCTGAATCGTCGGGGGACACGGGGGCTCCTCGTGCAGGGACCGCGAACCGACGAGGTCGGCGGAGCGGTCCGGGTCGGCGGGGGGTGTGCCTGCAACGCTAGCCGGAGGACCGGCCGGACGACCCGTCGATGTGCGCCAGTCGCGGGACGGCGGAGGGACGACGCCGCACGGACGGAACGGTCGGCGGCTCGGCGACCGCATCGGCGGCGGATCGAGGCGCTCAGGAGGCGAAGGAGAGGCCCGTTCCTGATCGTCCGCCCCGCCGGTTCCGACCCTTTCGCCCCGTTCGGGAGCACTTCCCCGCACCGGTCTGGCCCCCCGGTGTGAAGGCTCCCAGGTTCCTCGCGCTCGTCGGCGGACCGGTGCCAGCGTGAAGGGACCGAGAAGCAGAAGGAGAAACGACCATGACTCTTCGACGAACTCTTGCCACCCTCGCCCTCACGGGCGCCATCGCCTCCGTCGGCGTCGTCGCTGTCGCGACGCCCGCCTCCGCGGCCGAGGTCGCGAACGGACAGTACGTGAGCGCCGGGAACTACGCCTGCGGAGCCCAGGAGGTGGCCACCGGCGCCACCCTCGGACCCGAGGGCGTCCTGCGCCAGCGCGCTCTCGTCTTCCGCAACTGCGGGTCGAGCACGGTCGAGCGCAAGGCCGACATCATCGCCGACTTCGACGGCAGCTGCTACTCCGTGGCGCCGGGCAAGGCCCGAGTCCTCGACGCGCTGTTCGTGGCGGCGGGACGCAACACCTACCGCGCGTCCAAGGCCTGCTGAGGTCGCGTGCTCCGCCGGAGGGGCGGGTCGGGGACATCCCCGGCCCGCCCCTCCAGCTGTCCGGAACGACCACGCCGTCCGAGCCGTCCTCCCGTCGACCCGCCCGAGCATCACTCCAGCACAGGCCCCAGCTCCGCCAGGACCTCCGCGACCCGGGCCCGCGCCCGTGCACCGAGCCCGCGGACCGGACGCGGGAGGCAGCGCGCCTCGGCGAGACCGAGCTGCTCCGCCATCGCTGCGACCACGCGGTAGCTGCCGCCGTGCTCCGCGAAGAGGTCCCAGACGGGCTGCAGGCGTGCCGATCCCGCGATCGCGGCCGCCTCATCGCCCGACTGCGCCGCCCGGGCGATCGACAGCGCCGTCCGCGGGAAGATGCCGCCGATCACCGAGTACCAGGCGTCGCAGCCGCCGAGCAGCCCGCGCGCACCCGCGGCGTCCCCCGAGACCCCGACGGTGACCCCCTCCGGCACCCGCGCCCGGATCTCGCTGACGCGCGCCGCCGCGGCGCCCGGTCCCTCCGGCACGCCGGGGATCTTGAGGGAGGCGACCTGCGGCAGCCGGGCGACGGCCCCGTAGAGGTCGTCGGAGAAGGAGAAGCGCGTCGTCCCGGGGTTGTCGTACACGACGAGCGGCACCGAGAGCTGAGCCGTCACGTCTTCGTAGAGCCCCAGCACGTCCTCGTCCGTCAGCGGCTGGTAGCCGAGCGGCGCCAGGAGCACCGCGCTCGCTCCGGCGCTCTGCGCGTCCTCGGCGAGCGCCAGCACCTGCGAGGTGCGCAGCGCCCCGATCCCGACCACGACCGGCACCGGGCCGGCGCTGCGGACGGCGATCTCGGCGGCGCGCCGGCGCTCGCCGCGGTCCAGGTACGGAGCCGAGCCGGTCGAGCCCAGTGCGCCGATCGAGTCGACTCCCGCCCGCGCGAGCCGCTCGACGAGAGCGGCGAACGACCGCTCGTCGATGCTGTCGTCGCGGAGCGGAGTGAGGGGGAAGGCGCTGAGTCCG
Source organism: Rathayibacter sp. AY1F2 (assembly GCF_002930885.1). Classification (NCBI taxonomy): domain Bacteria; kingdom Bacillati; phylum Actinomycetota; class Actinomycetes; order Micrococcales; family Microbacteriaceae; genus Rathayibacter; species Rathayibacter sp. AY1F2. The sequence goes on from NZ_PSVG01000004.1 coordinate 21,383, forward strand.
GTGAGCACGTCGGTCCGTTCGCTGGGGGCGGGAGGGGCCCGGCCAGTCTCCCCGGCGGCAGGGGCCCGGTCGAGGCCAGAACCGCCGGGGGCCGGGGGACCAGCCGTCACTCCGCGTCGAGCACCACTCGGGAGTGGAGTCCGAGCCGGTCGAGGAACGCCTCGTCGTGGCTGACGACGACCAGGCCGCCCCGCCAGGCGGCGAGAACGTCGACGAGGTGGTCGGTCGTGGCGAGATCGAGGTCGTTCGTCGGCTCGTCGAGCACGAGCAGCTGCGGAGCCGGCTGCGCCAGCACGAGCCCGGCGAGCGCGACGCGGAACCGCTCGCCGCCCGAGAGCGACGCGATCCTCCGATCGACCACGTCGCCGCGCACCAGGAGCCGCGCGAGGGCGTTCCGCAGCTCGACCGCAGGACGATCCGGCGCGGCCCGGGAGACGTGCTCCCGCACGGTGGCCTCCTCGTCGAGGAGTCCCTCGCGGCGCTGGGGGAGCCAGCCGACCCGCTCCGTCAGCGCTCGGGCCGTGGTGCCGGCGAGCGGATGCTCCCGCGCACCCGGCGCCCCGACGAGGTGCTCGAGCAGGGTCGTCTTCCCCGTCCCGTTCGCGCCGACCACGGCGATCCGCTCCGGCCCCTGGAGCACCGTCGTCCGGCCGCGCACCGTCACCTCCGCCAGCCGGCGCCCGGCCGCGACCCCGGGGTCCGGCAGGTCGAGGCGGACCCGGTCGTCGTCCCGGACTGCTCGCGACGCTGCGTCGACCTGCTCGCGCGCCCGCGCCTCCGCGGCCCCGTGCCCGGAGCGCAGCCGTCCCGCGGTCGCCTCGGCTCGTCCTCTCCGCGCGTTCGCGAGGATCGCGGGCATCGACTCCGCCGATCGCGCCCCCGCCCGCGCGCGGCGGGCGATGGTCGTCTCGGCCTCGATGCGCTGCCGCCGCTCGGCGCGGAGAAGCCGGTCGGCGTCGCGCAGATCGCGCTCCGCGGCCGCCTGCTCGAGGGCGAGCCGCTCCTCGAACGCCGAGAACGTCCCGCCGGAGGTGCGGACCGCCCCGTCGCGCAGCTCCGCGATCTCGTCGACGTGCTCGAGCAGCTCCCGGTCGTGGCTGACGAGCACGAGCGTCCCGCGCCACCGGTCGACCAGGTCGAGCAGAAGCCCTCGGGAGCGCCGGTCGAGGTCGTTCGTCGGCTCGTCGAGCACGGCGATCGGCCGACCGCGCAGCCGGACGCCGGTCACGGCCGTGAGGACGGCCTGCCCTCCGGAGAGGGTCGCGACCGGCCGCAGCAGGTCCGCCTCCTCCAGGTCGAGACCGGCGTCGCCGAGTGCGGCGAGCGCTCGGGCCTCGAGGTCCCAGTCGTCCGCGAGCACCTCGAAGTGCCGCGGATCCGCGTCGCCGCGGAGGATCGCGTGCAGAGCGTCCAGGCGATGCCGGATCCCGAGGAGATCGGCGACGGTGTCGTCGGGCCCTCGCCGGAGGCGCTGGGGCAGCAGGTCGACGGGTCCCGTCGTCGAGACGCTCCCGGCGGTGGGGGAGAGGCCGCCGGTGACGAGGCGGACGAGGGTCGACTTGCCGGCGCCGTTCGCGCCGACGAGACCGGTGCGCCCGCGTCCGAACGCAGCGGTGACGCGGTCGAGGACGACGGAGCCGTCGGGCCAGGCGAACGTGCAGTCGTGGAGGACGACGGCGGGCGGGGTGGTGCGGGAAGTGGAGGGCACGGTGCTCCAGGGGTCGGTGTCGGCGCACGACGACCACCGGACTCCGAGGGAGCAACGGCTCGCCCCTGAGGGGCGGGCACGGGGGACGTCAGTGCGAGAGCAGCTGCTGCGTCGTGGACGCAGTACCGGTGCTGGAGCGCAAGAGTCCGTCTTCCGTGCGGGGAGCCCCCGTGACCGCGAGCCGCTGGATCGGCCGGTATAGCGGCCGCACCGACGTCGCGGCTCGCGACGAGGTACGGGTCGACCGTACGTGCCCGTCGGACCCGCGCGCAACCGTGACCGACTGCTCGTCCGCGGCCTGCGTCCGTCGGCGCCGTCGCGCGGCTCGCGGCGGACGGCTCTCCACCCACGGCGGGACGGCCGGACCGCCCTGGTATGCACGCTGCTGCCCACCGGTCGAGGGGGTCGCCGGCGGGCCCTCCCGTCGCCGCGCCCTCACTACGCTGAGCCCATGGTGACCATTCGCGACGTCGCGGCCGATGCGGGGGTGGCCCGCAGCACGGTGTCCTACGTGCTCTCCGGCAACAAGAAGCTCCCGGAGGCGACCCGCCTGCGCGTGCTCGCGAGCGTGGAGCGGCTCGGCTACCGGCCCGACCCGATGGCGCGGGCCCTGGCGCTGCGGCGCACGAACATCCTCGGCTTCTTCGCCTCCGTCGATCCGGAGTCGCGGCAGACCGATGTCGACGTCTTCATGCGCTTCGTGCGGGCGGCGATGTACGCGGCCCGCGCCCGCGGCTTCGACCTGCTGATGATGGGCACGGGCGAGGGGGAGCTCGCGCGCGACGTCCTCGCCGATGCGCTCGTCGTGATGGACATCCGCCGGGACGACCCCCGGCTGCCGGTCCTCGCGAGCATCGGCCTGCCGACCGCGCTGGTCGGCTACCCGGGCGAGGGCAGCCCGTTCAGCGCGATCGACCTCGACTTCGACGGCGCGGCGCGGGTCGCCGTCGACCACCTCGCCGACCTCGGGCACGTCGAGATCGCGGTCCTCGGGATGGGCCCCGACGCCTACGAGAGCGGCTACGCCTTCGCCCTGCGGTTCCGCGAGGGCTTCCTCGACCAGTGCCGCCTGCGCGGCGTGCGGGGCGCCGTCATCCCCAGCACCGACGACGTCGACGACTGGTTCGAGCAGGCGCAGGAGCAGCTCCCCGGCCTGAGCGCCGTGGTCACTCACGGGCCGGGCGTGCTCGAGCCGTTCCTGCAGCGCCTCAGTGGCCTGGGCCTGCGCGTCCCGGAGGACTGCTCGATCATGACCATCGCCCCGGAGGCGGTGATGCGGCACGCCGACCAGCCGGTCACCGTGGTGGACCTGCCCGGCGACGAGATGGTCTCGCGGGCGGTCGACCTGGTGCTCGACGAGCTCGCCGGCACCGCGACTCCGGGAGTGACGGAGCTGCTGCCCGCAGTGGTCGTGGACCTCGGCACCACCGCGCCCTTCTCGCCGGGCACCAGCCGGGGCGTCGTCCCCTCGTGGCGGCGGGCGCGCGGCTGACGTCGACCGGGTCGCCGGGGGCGTTCCCCGGGCGATCGGTGAACCGGTTCTCCGAAATCTATTGAACCGGTTCTCCGACTCGGTTAGGCTCGCCACGACTACCGGACGGACCGCCTCAGCGGGCGCCCCGGAGGGTCTTCCCGGCGCGAGCGCTCCGCTCGTCCCGACCGTATTCAGAGAGGAATACCGTGAAGAACAGCATCCGACGGGCCGCAGGCGCCGCCTCCCTCGTCCTCATCGCCGGAGTCGCCCTCAGCGCGTGCAGCGCACAGGGAGCGGGCGACGACTCGTCGAAGTCGCTCACTCTCTGGGACAGCTTCACCCAGTACGACGCGTCCTCCCCCTACGGCCAGCTCCTGGCCGGCTGCGAGGCCTCGACCGGGATCACCCTCGAGCGCACCTCCGACCCCGACCTCACCACCAAGCTCCTGCAGTCGGCCGCGTCGAAGACGACGCCGAACCTGGTCGTCCTCGACAACCCCAACGTCGCGAAGTTCGCCGACACCGGCCTGCTCGTCGACAACGCCGCCTCCGGGCTCGACACCAGCGACGTCCTCCCGAACGTGCTCGCCGCCGGCCAGCTGGACGGGAAGACCTACGGCTCGTCGATCGGCTCGAACACCCTCGCGCTCTTCTACAACAAGGCGCTCTTCGAGGCCGCCGGCGTCACTCCGCCGACGACCTGGGACGAGCTGACCACCGCCGCGAAGGCCCTCACCGCGGGCGACGTCACCGGGCTCGGCTTCTCCGCGATCGGCACCGAGGAGGGCACCTTCCAGTTCCTGCCCTTCTTCTGGGGCTCCGGTGCGACCCTCGAGGACATCTCCTCCGACGACGCCGTCTCGGCGCTCGCGCTCTGGACCGACCTGGTGAAGAGCGGCTCGGCCTCCCAGGCGAACGTCAACGCCAACCAGCAGGACGTCCGCGACCAGTTCCTCGCGGGCAAGCTCGGGATGATGGTCAACGGCACCTGGCAGCTCTCCGCCCTCGACGAGGCGGGCATCGACTACGGCGTCGTGCCGATCCCGGCGAAGGACGGGGGAGCGGCACCGAGCCCGCTCGGCGGCGAGTTCGTCGAGGTGGTCGCCTCCGACGCCGCGAAGCAGACCCTCGCCACGGAGTTCGCGCAGTGCGTCATCCAGCCCGACAGCCTGAAGGCCTGGGCGGCCGGCCAGTCGTACATCATGCCGTACGCCGACGCGGCCGCCGAGCAGGCGACCGAGGACCCCGCGCTCCAGCCGTGGGTCGAGGCCATCTCGGTCGCGCAGGGACGCACCAGCGACCTCGGCGTCGCCTACCCGGACACCTCGAAGGCGCTCTGGACCGCGATCCAGGAGTCGCTGACCGGCTCGAAGACGCCGCAGGCGGCCCTCGACGACGCCGCGGCGAGCCTGAAGTAGCGGCCGCATGACCGACCCCGCCGTGCTCACGGCGCCGGTCGCGGGCGGGGCGGCCACCAGGCCGCCCGCCCGCCGCCGACCCCGCTCCCACCTCCGCCTCGCCGCAGCCGCCTTCATGGCGCCCGTGGTGATCTTCCTCGCCGTCTTCTTCGTCTACCCGATCATCCGCGGCGTCGTCCTCAGCCTCCAGGACTTCGGACCGTCGTCCTTCGTGACCGGGATCGCCCCCTTCGTCGGCTTCGACAACTACGTCACGGTCGTCACCGATCCGATCTTCGCGAGCATCGCCTGGCACACCGTGGTCTTCACCGTGGTCTCGCTGGTGGGCCAGTTCACGATCGGCATGGCCCTGGCGCTGTTCTTCAGCCGCCGGTTCCCGCTCTCGGCGACGTTCCGCTCCCTCATCCTGCTGCCGTGGCTCCTGCCGCTGATCGTCTCGGCGACGGCCTGGCGCTGGATCTTCGACCAGCAGTTCGGCATCCTGAACGCCGCGATCGGCACGCCGGTCGGCTGGCTGACCGATCCGTCCGTCTCGCTGTGGGCGGTCATCATCGCCAACATCTGGCTGGGCATCCCGTTCAACATGGTGCTGCTGCACGGAGGCCTGCAGGGCATCCCCGAGAGCCTCTACGAGGCCGCGGCACTGGACGGCGCCTCGCGCTGGCGGTCCTTCTGGAGCATCACCTGGCCGCTGCTGCGACCGGTGACCTCCGTCACGCTCCTCCTCGGCCTCGTCTACACGATCAAGGTGTTCGACGTCATCTGGATCCTCACCAAGGGAGGCCCGGCCAACAGCTCGCACACCCTCGCGACGTGGGCCTACGAGCAGTCCTTCACCGACCTGCAGTTCGGAGTCGGAGCGGCGGCCGGCCAGATCCTCGTGATCGTCGCCCTCGTCTTCGGCGTGATCTACATCCGCGCCCAGCGCAAGGAGGACCTCGGATGAACCGGCACACCACAGGGCTGCGCCGCGGGATCGACGTGGTCATCGCGATCGTGCTCTGCGGCTTCCTCCTCTTCCCGCTCTACTGGATGGTCAACGTCTCGCTGACCAAGCCGCAGAACCTGATCCAGACCCCGCCGAGCCTGTTCCCCGGCGACCCGACGCTCGACGGGTACGTGCAGGCGTTCTCGACGCAGCTGCCGAACCTCATCACGAGCCTCGTGATCTCGATCGGCTGCGTGATCCTGACGCTGGCGATCGCCCTGCCCGCCGCCTTCGCGATGGCGAAGTTCCGGGTGCGGGGGACCGGCGTCGTGATGTTCGTGTTCCTCCTCGCCCAGATGATCCCCGGGATCGTCCTGGTCACCGCGCTGTTCGCGATCTACAACGCGCTGGGGCTGCTCAACACCTATCCGGGCCTGATCCTCGCCGACGCGACCGCCTCCGTGCCGTTCGCGGTGATCATCCTCCGGGCCTTCATGCTCGGCATCCCAGACGAGCTGATCGAGGCCGCGCGGATCGACGGTGCGAGCAACTGGCGCTCCTTCGTCTCGATCGTCATCCCGCTGAGCCGGAACTCGATCGTGACCGCGGGCCTGTTCTCGTTCCTGTTCGCCTGGGCCGACTTCCTCAACGCGAACTCGCTCACCTCGGGCAACAGCATCGTGCCGTTCACCCTCGGCCTCTACCGCTACATCGGATCGACCACCACCAACTGGAACGGGATCATGGCGACCGCCGTGATCGCCTCCATCCCGGCCGCCGTGCTGCTGATCGTGGCCCAGCGCTACGTCGCCGCCGGGGTCACCGCCGGCGCGGTCAAGGACTGAGCGCCGTGCCCGACTCGAGGAAGCAGGAGCACATGGACACCGACGCGTTCGCGCTCGAGGGGGACCGCCTCGTCTGGCGCGGCGACGGCGAGACCGTCGTCGTCGAGCCGTGGGGGAGGGACAGCGTCCGGGTCCGCGCCCGCCGGTCCGGGGAGGTCCTCGACACCGACTGGGCGCTGATCGCCCCCGAGCGCCACGCGCCGGAGGTCTCGATCGAGGGACCGCGGGCGACGCTGCGCGCCGGCGGCATCACCGTCGTCCTCGAGCAGCAGGAGGGCTACGGGTACCAGACCGGCTACCACGAGCTCTCCTGCTCCCTCTCCTTCTACGACCGTCGGGGGGAGCTGCTCTTCCGAGAGCTCGGGAGCGGGGGAGCGCTCAAGCTGCGCGCCCGCGAGCAGCGTCCGCACCTGGGCGGCGACTTCCGGCTGACCGCGCTGTTCGAGACGTCCCCCGACGAGAAGCTGTACGGGATGGGGCAGTACCAGCAGGACATCCTCGATCTGAAGGGCTGCACGCTCGAGCTCGCGCACCGCAACTCCCAGTCGAGCGTCCCGTTCGTGCTGTCGAGCCGCGGCTACGGGTTCCTCTGGCACAACCCCGCGATCGGCCGCGCGACTTTCGCAGCCAACCGCACGGAGTGGTCCGCCGAGTCCTCCCAGCAGCTCGACTACTGGGTGACCGCGGGGGAGACCCCGGCCGACATCACCCGGGCCTACGCCGACGCGACCGGGCACGTCCCGATGATGCCCGAGCACGGCCTCGGCTTCTGGCAGTGCAAGCTGCGCTACTGGAACCAGGAGCAGCTGCTCGAGGTCGCCCGCGAGCACCGGCGCCGCGGCCTGCCGATGGACGTGATCGTGGCCGACTTCTTCCACTGGCCGCACATGGGCGACTTCCGCTTCGAGGAGGAGTTCTGGCCGGATCCGTCCGCCATGGTCGCCGAGCTGCGCGAGCTCGGGATCGAGCTGATGGTCTCGGTCTGGCCGCAGGTGTCGGTCGAGTCCGAGAACTACATCGCGATGAAGAAGGGGAACCTCCTCGTCAAGGCCGAGCGGGGCCTGGACCTGCACATGCAGTTCGAGGGTCCGAGCGCGTTCTACGACGCGACGAGCCCCGCCGCCCGGAGGTTCGTCTGGGAGGCGTGCCGGCGCAACTACGGCGAGCACGGGATCCGGCTCTTCTGGCTCGACGAGGCCGAGCCCGAGTACGGCGTCTACGACTTCGACAACTACCGCTACGCCGCCGGCCCCGCCGTCCAGGTCGGCAACCTCTACCCGCAGGCGTTCTCCCGCGGCTTCTTCGAGGGGCAGAGCGAGGGCGGGGAGACCGCGATCGTCAACCTCGTCCGCACCGCGTGGGCGGGCAGCCAGCGCTACGGTGCGCTCGTGTGGTCGGGCGACATCCACTCGACCTTCGCAGACCTGCGCCACCAGATCACGGCCGGCATCCACATGGGCGTCGCGGGGATCCCGTGGTTCACGACCGACATCGGAGGATTCGCCGGGGGAGACCCGTCGGATCCGGAGTTCCGTGAGCTCCTCGTGCGCTGGTTCCAGTTCGGCGCGTTCAGCCCGGTGATGCGCCTCCACGGCGACCGCGCGCCGTCGGCCCCGGTCACGGCCGCCGACGGGACCCGCCGCGCCGCGACCGGAGCCGCGAACGAGGTGTGGAGCTTCGGCGAGGAGGCCACGCCGATCCTCACCCGCCTGCTGCATCTGCGCGAGACCCTGCGCCCCTACACGCGCGAGGCGATGCGGGAGGCGCACGAGCTGGGCCAGCCCGTGCTGCGCGCGGTGTTCCACGAGTTCCCGGGGGACCCGGAGGCCTGGGATCTGGCCGACCAGTACCTCTTCGGCTCGGACCTGCTGGTGGCTCCGGTCACGCACGCCGGAGCCGTCTCCCGACGGGTCTACCTGCCCGCCGGGGCGCGCTGGACGGAGCTCTCGACGGGCGCCGAGCACGAGGGCGGGCAGTGGATCGTCGCCGACGCGCCGCTGGCCGTCATCCCGGTCTTCGCGCGCGACGGCCGGCAGGCGCACCTCGTCGGGCAGCTCTGAGCGGAGGCTCCCCGCTGACCGGAGGGTTCCGCCGCGAGGAGCGCCCCCGCGTCAGCCCGTCCCCGCGAGCCAGAAGTCGACCGCGTCGGGGGACGGGCGCCCGGCGACCCGGACGACGTCGCCGAACTCGAGCACGCTGTCCGGATCCTCCTGGACGGCCGGCCACCGCTCGCGGCCGGCGGCGTCCGGATCGCCGTGGGAGACGAACGCGAGCCAGCGCGCGGTCATCTCCTGCTCGAGCCGGCGGTCGACGTCCGTGTAGTCGGCGTCGCCGTCCGCCCCGAGGTTCCCGTACGCGTACATCACCTCGGCGCCGTGGTACGCGCCGAACCGCTCGAGTCCGCTCTCCGGGGGAGTGCGCGTGAAGATGTAGGCGTGGACGCCCGCCCGCCCGGTCCGGGCGGCCGTCAGCGCCCAGAGCCGCATCGGGGCGGTCATCGTCCGGTCGCTGTCGGCGCGCAGCCGGGAGTCGACGACCTGGTCCTCGACGGCACCCGGGTACAGCGCGAGGAATCGGTCCGCGTCGTCTCCGTGCTCCCGGCGCACCTCCTGCTCGTAGGCGTCCGGATCCGGGTCGACGCCTCCCAGCAGATCGAGCGAGGTCTCGTCGGAGTTGCTGCCGAGCAGGAGGGGGACGTCGTTCTGCCGACCGGCCTCGTAGACGGCGAGCGGCGTGTCGGGGAGGACGACGCCGTCGATCGAGGGCCACCAGTGCTGCGAGAGGCCCGCGGCGGCCGCGACGATGCGCTCGGCCGGCAGGGCTCTCATCTCGGCGAGGCTCGCCCCGCCGAGGGCCTCGCTCAGGCGCGCAGCCGCCTCCCGTGCGGTGGCGGCGTCGTCGTAGAGGTCGCCGGCCTCGCGATCTCCCGCCGACCCCAGGCATCCTCCGCTCTCCCCGATGATCCCGTGGAGGAGGCCGGCCGCGAGGGGCGAGGCCCCGAGGATGCAGGCGCTGCCGGAGCCGGCGGACTGGCCGGCGACCGTCACCCGCCCCGGGTCCCCGCCGAAAGCGGCGATGTTGTCCTGCACCCACTGCAGAGCGGCGACCTGGTCGAGCAGTCCCTGATTCCCCGGGGTGCCGCCGCCGAGCACATCACCGGCGAGGAAACCGAGGACGCCCAGACGGTAGGCGACGGTGACGACCACCGCGCCCCGGGAGGCGAGCGCCGCGCCGTCGTAGGCGGGGAGGGCGCCGGACCCCGAGACGAACGCGCCGCCGTGGAGGTAGACGAGGACCGGGCTGGAGTCGCCCGCCCCGCCGGCCGGCGTCCAGATGTTCAGGCGGAGGCTGTCCTCGTCCGTCGCGTACCCGCCGAGGAGCGTCTCCTCCAGCGGCAGGTCGAGCACGCGGGTCGCCGCTCGGGAGAGGAACGTCGGCTCCGGCTGAACGGCGGAGGGGCCGAAGTCGTCGGCCACGAGGGTCGCCGACCGCTGCGGGGCCGGGCGGGGCGCCTCCCAACGCAGCGGGCCGACCGGGGGAGCGGCGTAGGGGATCCCCGCGAAGGCGTCGACCCCGGCCGCGGCGTCATGCACACCGACGACGTCGCCCTGCCGGGTCGTGACCGGGGCGGTGTGCGGACCGGCGAGCGTCCGCGTCGCCGGGAGAGGACCCGCGGCGAGCGCGACGGCTCCGACGAGCCCTGCGGACGCGACCCAGGCCGCCGTACGCAGCATCCAGTGCCGGTGCCGCCAGCTCCTCGAGACGGCCGCGATCAGGACCGCGGCCGCCGCGACGACGAGCCACCCCCACCACTCCACCCGGTTCAGCCAGGCGAGGACCGCCCCGATGAGCACGACGGTCGCGGTCGGCAGCCACGGGGACCGTCGCCGTCGAGGTTCGGGCGTTCCAGTTTTCGATACGGTATGCATTGGAAACGAAACGTACTGAAAAGGCCCGTTCAGCGCAAGGATCCGAATAGGCTGGGGGCGTGGTCACAGGTGAGCAGGCTCCGGTCCGGCGGAGGAGCGAGACGCGACGACGTCTCCTCGCCGCGGCCGCCGAGCTCTTCGAGAGCACGGGCACCATCGGCCAGCGCGTCGAGGACATCTGCGCGCAGGCGGGCTTCACCCGCGGCGCGTTCTACTCGAACTTCGCCGGTGTCGACCAGCTCTTCCTCGCACTCCACGAGGAGCAGGCCGCGAGAGTGTGGGGGAGCCTGCAGGAGGCCCTCGACGTCCAGCTGCAGGAGGAGCACCGCGCGGCGACCCTCGACGGCGCCGTCCGCTCCCTCCTCGACGCGCTCCCGTCCAGCCGCGAGTGGTTCTCCCTGCGGTCGGTGCTCCTGGCACGCGCTGCCGCGGACCCGGAGTTCGCCGAGCGGATGATGATCGACGACGACCGCGTCTCGCGCGAGCTGGGCGAGCGCTTCGCCGCCCTCGCCGCCGTGCACGGCCGCGTCCCCGCCGTCGAGTCCGCCGTCCTGGCGAAGGCGGTCGTCGCGGCGCACGTCGGGTCGGTGAGCCAGTGGCCCGTGGACACCAGCGCCGAACTCACGCAGCGCATGGTCGTCGCCGCGGTGATCCGAGGCCTCACCGTCGAAGCGCCCGGTCTGCCATCGGAGCGCGGCGGCGATCGATGACGTCCTGTCGCAGGAGCGTTGAGGGGAGCCGATCGCCATCCCTGCAGAACGGGACTTCGGTCGAACTGACATAATGTGCATTATCGGATAACGGCGGAAGGGCCGGACGGACCGGGATTGAGGCCGCCCGACGGTCCGGAACGTCATCAGCGGATCGGCGAATGCTCCACCCACGCCTCGACGTCCTCGTACCAGCACGTCTCGGTCGAAGTGTCGAATCGCGTGACCAGCCGCAGCCGCGGATCGACGGTCATCGTGCCGCGGACGCCGTCGTCGGCCTGGTGTCGAAGACGGATCACGGTGAGCGCGCCGTCGATCGACGCGCCGGTCATCCGGTACCCGTCGCTCGGCCGTCCCCAGACCGGCAGGTTCAGCGGGAAGGCCAGGCGGGCCGCCAGCGGCTCCGGCAGCAGCTGCCATCGGTCCAGCGGACGCTCCTCGCCCCCGGAGACGTACCGGCCGGTCGGGGCGTCGTACGCGTCGACCGTCCCGGTGCGCTCGTCGACGCAGGAGAACGACGCCTCGACGGGCCGCACCTCCAGTCGGTAGGTCTCGGTCCTCTCGGGCGTGCGCCGGAAGGCGCGGCACCGGAAGGGCGAGCGCCTCCTCCAGTTCGCCATCACCGCGACGGCGTCGAGGAGGATGCTCGTCTCGCCGTCCCTGTCGAGATCGCCGCTCCGCCCGGCGGCCGCCGCTGCCGATGTGCGGAACCCGTCGGCGCGGACGGACTCCCCCGATGCCGGTCCGCTGCCGTCCATCGGAGTCATCCGTCGAGGATCGCAGACCCGCGCGCCGGGGTCATTCCGCGAAGGCGATCAGGCGAAGTCGGAGATGTCGCCGACGAGGCGGGTGTTGTCCGCGGGGATCGGCTCGACGGCCGCCAGAGCGACCTCGGCCGCGAACTCCTGCACGTTGTACAGCTTGCCGGCCGACTCGCGACGCGAGCTGATCGCGCCCGGGTTCGCGCGCTCCAGCAGGGTCGCGGTGATGGTGCCCTCGATCATGTCGCCCGAGACGACGACGAACTCGATCCCGCGCTCGGCGAGCTCACCGATCCGCTCGCGCAGGGCGTCCTCGCCGGCGCGCTTGGAGAGCGCGACGGGCTCGTACTCGGGCATCGTGGGCGTGGTCCGGATGAAGTGCGCCTGGTGGCTCGTGACGAACACGACACGGGATCCCTCGGAGAGCAGCGGCAGCGCCGCCTCGAGCACGGCGACCTGCGAGTCGCGGTTGAGGACCATCGCGTAATCCTCCCCCATGTTGCTCTCCATGCCGCCGGAGGCGTTCAGGACGAGCACGTCCAGACCTCCGTACTCCTTCTCGATGCGCGAGAAGAGCTCGGCGCGCGACTCGGCGTCGGTGAGATCGGCGCCGACGGCGATGGCGGTGCCGCCGGCTTCGACGATCTGCGCGACGAGCTTGTCGGCGCGCGGCGCCTTCGAGCGGTAGTTGACGACGACGCGGGCTCCGGCCTCGGCCAGGTAGCGGACCGTGTCGGCGCCGATGCCGCGGGACGACCCGGTGACGAGAGCGCGCTTGCCGTCGAAGGAGCCGGGGGCGAGGGGATTGGACACGGGTATTCCTCCAGAACGCCGGCTCGGAGACCGGATCGGGCACGATGACGGGCCACGGCCCGACGGAGGAGTCTACCAAGGGCCTCGAGACCGTCGGCGCACCCCCTCTCCCAGCCCTCGTCCGGGGGGCGTTGATAGCCTGGGAATGCTCGTCGAGGGGAAGGAGCACACAGCATGGACGCTGTCACCCAGTACGCGTGGATCCTCTGGCTCGCGCTGATCCTCATCTTCGTGATCGTCGAGATGATCACTCTCGAGTTCACGTTCCTGATGCTCGCCGTCGGCAGCATCGGCGGACTGCTGACCGGGCTGGTCGGGGCTCCCTTCTGGGTCCAGGTCCCCGTCGCAGCCGTCCTCGCCGCCCTCCTGCTGTTCACCGTCCGGCCGCCGCTGCTGCGGCTGCTGAAACGGGGCGGCGATCCCACCCCCAGCGGAGCGGACGCTCTCCTCGGGCTCTCCGGCAGCGTCGTCCTCGCCGGCCCCGGAGCCGGCCAGGTCAAGCTCGCCAACGGCGAGACCTGGACCGTCCGCCTGTCCCCGCTCGTCGAGGACCGCACACTCGGAGTCGGCGAGAGAGTCGTCGTCACCGCCATCGAGGGCGCGACCGCGATCGTCGTCCCCGCCGAAAGGAGCACACCGTGACACCGTCCTCCGTCGTGACCATCGTCGTCGTCGCCGCCGTCGTCCTCTTCGCCCTGGTCGTCCTCTTCCGAGCGGTCCGCATCATCCCCCAGGCCACCGCCGGGGTCGTGGAGCGCCTCGGCAAGTACCACAAGACCCTGCTGCCGGGCCTCAATCTCGTCGTGCCGTTCATCGACCGGGTCCGCCCGCTGATCGATCTGCGCGAGCAGGTCGTCTCGTTCCCGCCCCAGCCCGTGATCACGGAGGACAACCTCGTCGTCTCGATCGACACGGTCGTCTACTTCCAGGTGACGGACGCCCGCGCGGCGACCTACGAGATCGCCAACTACCTCGGCGCGGTCGAGCAGCTGACCACCACCACGCTCCGCAACGTCGTCGGCGGCCTGAACCTCGAGGAGGCGCTGACCTCCCGCGACAACATCAACGGGCAGCTGCGCATCGTCCTCGACGAGGCCACCGGCAAGTGGGGCATCCGCGTCGGACGCGTGGAGCTCAAGGCCATCGACCCGCCCCTCTCCATCCAGGACTCGATGGAGAAGCAGATGCGCGCCGAGCGCGACCGTCGAGCCGTGATCCTCACCGCCGAGGGCACCAAGCAGTCCCAGATCCTGAACGCCGAGGGTCAGCGCCAGGCCGCGATCCTCGCTGCGGAGGGCCAGGCGAAGGCGGCGGTCCTGCGGGCCGAGGGTGAGGCCAAGGCGATCACCACCGTCTTCCACGCCATCCACGAGGGCCGCCCCGACAGCGAGCTCCTCGCCTACCAGTACCTCCAGACACTCCCCAAGATCGCCGAGGGCAGCGCGAACAAGCTCTGGGTCATCCCGAGCGAGCTCACCGAGGCGCTGAAGGGCATCGGAGGAGCGCTCGGCCAGCGCGGCCAGTCCGCCCCGGCGGTCCGCCCACAGGACGCGGCACCCACGTCGGCGCCTGCGGCTTCCGCGCCTGCCGCATCCGGGTCCGTCGGCTCCACGCCTGTCGTGCCCGGATCCGACACGTCCGCCCCCTTGGCGGCCGCGACGACCGACGGAACCCCGGACTCCGCGCCCACTCCCCCGCCGCCGGCCGTCTGAGCCGCGGACCCGGTCCGCGATGCGCGCCTCCGAGCCACCCCTCGTCCTGAGCGGGCCGATGCCCCGGGTGATCGCGCATCGTGGATTCGGCCCGCCGGCCGAGGGCAACACGCTCGCCGCCTTCGAGCGCGCCCTCGCCGCGGGTGCGGACCTCCTCGAGACGGACGCGCGCGCGTCCCTCGACGGGGTCGCCGTGCTCGTCCACGACGCCGAGGTGATCGACCGCTCCGGCCGCCGCCACGTCGTCGCCGCCACCCGGTGGGAGGAGCTCGCCGACCTCCGACTGGCGGGCGGCGCCCGGCTCGCCTCTCTCGAGCAGGCCCTCGCCGCACTCCCCCGCGCGCGCTTCAACATCGACGTGAAGTCGCGGGACGCGATCGACCCGGTCGTCGCGGCGGTGTCCGGCGCCGCCGCCGCGGAGCGCGTCCTGATCACCTCGTTCTCCGAGATCCGTCGAGCAGCGGCCCTCCGCCGTCTTCCCGGCGCCGCGACCTCGGCGTCGGCGGTCCGCTTCGTCGTCGCCCTGGTCGCCGCCCACCTCGGCGCCGCCCTCCCCGTGCGTCTCGCTCTCCGCGGCATCGACGCGCTCCAGGTGCCCGAGCGCGCGCTCGGCCTCCGCGTCGCCGAGCCGCGGATCCTCGCCCGGCTGCGGGTGACCGGCTGCGAGATCCACCTCTGGACCATCGACGATCCGGAGCGGATGGAGCAGCTCCTCGCGCTCGGGATCGACGGGCTCGTGACCGACCGCACCGACCTCGCCCGAGCGGCCGTCGACGCCTTCCTCAGCGCCCGTCAGCCACGCCCTCAGGAACCGCGGAATACGCCTCCGACCTGAGGATTCTCTGGCAATGGCAGGGACGGGAAGACCACCTCCAGGTACGACGTTGACACTGGGGAAGCACAGCGAGAGGAGACCACACAATGGCAGATCGAAGCTTGCGAGGAATGCGGCTCGGATCCCAGAGCCTGCAGAGCGAAGAAGGCGTCGTCTTCTCCCCGCGATCGACGTACGAGTACCACTGCGCGAACTGCGGCCACGACACCGACATGGTGTTCTCGGCCGATGCGGAAGCACCGGAGACCTGGGAGTGCCGCTCCTGCGGTCACGAGGCCACTCTGATGGTGGACTCGAAGCCGGTCGTCGTGGACAAGGGCGAGCAGAAGGCTCCGCGCACCCACTGGGACATGCTGCTCGAGCGCCGGACCCGCGCGGAGCTGGAGGAGCTGCTCGAGGAGCGGCTCGCCTATCTGCGCGCCAGGCGTGGCGAGCACAAGATCGGCGCGTAGCGCCGGTCAGCGGGAACGGCGTCGCGGCTCGCGCGTCCTGAGGACGAACGAGACCATGCCGATGAGACCGGCGGCCAGGAAGTACCAGCCGAGGTCTCGCGCCCACACCAGAGCCGGGGTCGTGGTGGAGCTGAGGGGGACCTCGTCCACCATGGCACCCGGCTCGAACCATGTCAGGGAGTCGATCGTCGCGCCGTCCGGCCCGATGATCGCACTCGTCCCGACGGTCGAGATGTTGACCACGCTGCGCCCGGTCTCGATGGCCCGCAGGCGAGCGATGGCGAGCTGCTGGACGCTCTCGTCCGTCCGGCCGAAGTCGGCGTTGTTGGTCTGCCCGAGGATGACCTGGGCTCCCCCGTCGACCATCGCGTTCGTCAGCGCGTCGTCCGAGATGTCGAAGCAGATCGCGATGCCTGCGAGGACGCCGTTCACGTCGAAGACGTTGGGACGGGTGCCGATCGAGTAGTCCCGGCTCACCAGGTCGACCAGGTCCGGAGCGAACATCCGCCAGAACGCGCGGTCCGGCATGTACTCGGCGAACGGGACGGGATGCACCTTGTCGTAGACCTGCGTCGCCCCCTCCCCCGCCTTCCAGAGCAGCGAGCTGTTGTAGAAGACGTCGTCCGAGGGGTTCGTGATCGTGCCCACGACGAACGGCGCGTCCATCGTCCGGCTGAGGTAGTCGAGGACGGCGGCCGACTGGGCGTTCCGGGTCGGATCGATGTCGACGCCGTTCTCGGGCCACACCACCATGTCGACGTCCTGATCGAGGATCGGCAGCGTCGCCGAGGTGTGGTCCTCGAGGATCTGCCCGCGGTAGCTCTGCGAGAACAGGCCCGCATCGGAGTCGCCCTGGACGGCGGCGATCCGGGTCGTGCCCTCCGTCGGTGCCGGCCAGGCGGGGAACACCAGCGCCACGATCGCGAAGCCCGCGAGAGCGCTGACGCGAGAGAAGGCCGGGACGGACATCTCGCGGACGGCCTGCGCGAGCACGGCCGCGAGGAACGCCACCACGAAGCCGAGGCCGGCGAAGCCGATCCACGCCGCGAGACCGGCGAGCGGGCCGAGGGACTGCGAGATCGCGAGGCGGCCCCAGGCGAAGCCGCCGTAGGGCCAGACGCTGGTGATCGACTCGCGCCCGATCCAGAGCGCCGCCAGGAGGGCGGGGAGGCCGACCATCCGGCCGAGCGGTCCCGTCCAGACGCGGTGGCCGCGCGTGGAGACGACCGCCATCAGCCCCGCGGAGAGCGCGAAGAAGATCGCCTGCAGGCCGGCGAGGGCCGCCCACGGGACCGGGCCGAGGTAGAGGGTCAGCCACTCGATGTGGACGCCCCAGAAGACCGCTCCGCCGACGAGGCCGACGAGGCTTCCGCTCCAGAAGCCGCGCCCCCCCAGCGCGAACAGGATCGCCGCGGCGCCCACGATCGCCAGCGGCCAGACGTCGGAGTCGGGGAAGCCGCGGTCGAGCACGGCGCCGCCGAGGGCGGCGAGGGGCAGCGCCACCCACAGCGGAACGGTCCGCCCGTCGGGCGGAGGAGCGACCGGCGTCATGCGACCGTCGAGTACGCGACGATGCCGCGGCGGACCAGGTCGAGGGCGGTCCGGGCCGCGCGGCCGACCTTGCCCTCGGCGACGACGGAGAGCTGATCGAGGAGGTCGATGGTCTGCTTCGCCCAGCGCACGAAGTCGCCGGCGGCCATGTCGGACTCGCGGAGCACCATGTCGAGCGGCATGCCCTTGGCCCACATGTTCATCGACAGCGCCAGGCTCGTCGAGATCGGGTTGCTGCCCGGCAGGCGGTGCTCCCGCTCGACGTCGTCGAGCCGGGCCCACAGAAGCTGGGTCCTCTCCAGCGCCTCGGGGAACGCGCCGCGGGGCAGGAACTGCTCGCCGAGCGTCCCCTCCTCGCGTCGCGGCTCGAAGACCAGGCAGCACGCCATCGCCGCGAGGCCGGCCGGATCGAGCTCCGTCCACGCCTGCTTCCGGAGGCACTCGGCGACGAGCAGGTCCCGCTCCCCGTAGATCCGGCGGAGCGTGCGACCGTTGGGCGTCAGCGAGAGCTCGCCGACCTCGTCCCGGCGGAAGTAGCCGAGCTCGAGCAGCACGTCCGTGATGTGGTCGAAGATGCGGGCGACGGCGCCGGTGCGCGAGCGGATCTGGCGCTCGATCTCGTCGGTCTCGCGGCGCAGCTTCCACCAGCGCTCGGCCCAGCGCGCGTGCTGCTCGCGGTCGGAGCAGGCGTGGCACGGGTGCGCCTTCATCCGACGCCGCAGGCTCGTGAGCTGTCCCTGGCGCTTCTCGCGCTCGGCGTGGGAGGCCGACTCGCCGCGCACCGCGCCCCGGCGCTCGAGGTCGCCGATCTCACGGCGGATCGCCGCGTACTGCTCGAAGTCGCCCAGGTGGCACTGCATCGCCGTGACGTAGCCCGCCATCGACTCCTCCTGCTGGCGGACCCGGCGGGCGAGATCGACGACGGACCGGTCGGCCTGGAACTGCGCGAACGACGACTCGAGGATCTCGCGCGTGCGCACCCGCCCGAACTGCTCGATCAGGTTCGCGGCCATGTTGTAGCTGGGGCGGAAGCTGGAGTTGAGCGGGTAGGTCCGCCGGGAGGCGAGGGACGCGACCGCCTGAGGGTCCATCCCGCCGCGCCACTGGATCACCGAGTGGCCCTCGACGTCGATGCCGCGTCGGCCCGCCCGGCCGGTGAGCTGGGTGTACTCCCCCGGTGTGATCGGGACGCGCGCCTCGCCGTTGAACTTCTCGAGCTTCTCGAGGACGACCGTGCGGGCCGGCATGTTGATGCCGAGCGCGAGCGTCTCGGTCGCGAAGACCACGCGCACGAGCCGGCGCAGGAACAGCTCCTCGACGACCTCCTTGAAGGCGGGGAGCATCCCGGCGTGGTGCGCGGCGACGCCCCGCTGGAGTCCGTCGAGCCACTCCCAGTAGCCGAGCACCGCGAGGTCCTCGTCGCGGATCGTCCGGCACCGCTCCTCGACGATCGCGCGGATCTCGTCGCGCTCGTGGCGCTCGGTGAGGCGCACGCCCGACCGCAGCACCTGGCGCACGGCCTGGTCGCAGCCCGCACGGCTGAAGACGAAGAAGATCGCGGGGAGGAGGTTCTTGCCGCGGAGGATCTCGACGACCTCCGAGCGCAGCACGAGCTCCTCGGTGCGCTGCTCCGGGTAGCGGCCGAGACCGCCTCGGCCGTTGCGGCCGCCCCTGCCGCCGCGCTCGACCCGGGAGCCGCCCTGGGCCATGCGGGCGAGCTCGGGGTTCACCCGGTTCGTCGCCGCCCGACCGGAGGAGTCGAAGAGATCGACCAGCTTGCCGCCCACCAGGACATGCTGGTCGAGCGGGACGGGCCGCTCCTCGGAGACGATGACCTCGGTCTCGCCCCGGACGGTCTGGAGCCAGTCGCCGAACTCCTCGGCGTTCGACACGGTCGCGCTGAGCGAGACCAGCCGCACGCGCTGCGGGAGGTGGATGATGACCTCCTCCCAGACGGCGCCGCGGAAGCGGTCGGCGAGGTAGTGCACCTCGTCCATCACGACGTAGGCGAGGTCGCGCAGGAGGTCCGAGTCGGCGTACAGCATGTTGCGCAGCACCTCGGTCGTCATCACGACGATGCGGGCGCGCGCGTTGACGTTCGAGTCGCCGGTCAGCAGGCCGACCTCGGAGGCTCCGTAGTCCTCGACGAACTCCTGGAACTTCTGGTTGCTCAGCGCCTTCATCGGCGTCGTGTAGAAGACCTTGGCCGTCGGGTCCTGCATGGCCAGGTGGATCGCGAACTCGGCCACCGCGGTCTTGCCGGCGCCGGTGGGCGCGGCGACGAGGACGCTGTGGCCGTCGTCGAGCGCGCTGCAGGCCTCGTACTGGAAGGGGTCGAGGTCGAACGCGAGGGTCGAGCGGAACACCTCGACCCTCGCGTGGCCCTGGCGCGTCCGGAACGCGGCGAACCGCTCGGCGGGAGACGGTCCGGTCACGCGGGCAGGTCGGAGGGGCTGCCGTCGAACACCAGCTGGCGCTTGGCGGCGCGCCGGTCGTGCAGGATCGCGATCCCGCAGGCGAGGAAGAACAGGAAGATGATCGGGATGGCCAGGAGGAACATCGAGATCGGGTCGGCCGCGGGGGTCGCGATCGCCGTGAAGAGCACGATCGCCATGATCGCGATGCGCCACGACTTGAGGATCAGCATGCCGGGGAGGATGCCGAGGAAGTTGAGGAGCACCAGGAAGACGGGCAGCACGAAGGCGATGCCGACGACCAGCACGAGCTTGAGAACGAACTCGTAGTAGATCTTGGCGTCGAGGAAGCTCGCCGCGTTGCTGCCGGTGAAGCTCGTCAGGAGCTCCACGATGTGCGGGAACACGAACCAGCCGGCCGCGCAGCCCGCGAAGAACAGCGGGATGGCGGTGAGGATGAAGCCGAGGCCGTACCGCATCTCCTTGCGGGTCAGGCCCGGGACGAGGAACGCCCAGATCTGGTACAGCCAGACCGGGCTTGCCAGGACGATGCCCACCGTGATGGCGATCTGCAGCCGCAGGTCGAAGGCACCGGCGATCGTCGGGAAGTTGAGGATCGCCTCCTTGCCCTGGGTGGAGGCCACCTCGGAGATCGGAGCCTTGAGGGCCTCGAAGACCCACTCCGAGACGAACCACCCCGCGACGCACGCGATGACGATCGCGATCGCCGACTTGAAGAGCCTGTTGCGAAGCTCGACGAGGTGCGCCCCGAGCGACATGCGCCCGTCGGGGTTCTTCGTCCGCTTCGTCCGTGGCTTCTTCGGTGCCACGGACGTCATTACTTGAGCGGGGACTCGGGCGGCGTGGTGGTGCCGGTGCCGGTGGTCGTGCCGGTGGATCCGGCGACGGTGCCGGTGGTCCCCTCGGTCGACTCACGGCGCTCGGTGCCGTCCTCGTCCTTCATGGTCTTGACCTCGCTCTTGAAGATCCGCATCGACTGCCCGACACTGCGGGCCAGCTGCGGGAGCTTGGGCGCACCGAACAGGAGGAGGATCACGGCGAGGATGATGAGGAGGTGCCACCCCTGGAGGCCAGCGAACATTGCAGACTCACTTCACTTGTCGGTTGCGGTGTACGAGGAGCTTACCCTGTTCGACCCGTTCTGACCGGCGGAGATCGATCCTGTCGCGACGTGCGTCACGCCGGCCCTCGTGCGCACGCCTCACGTCGTCGCGATCGGCGAACAGCGACGAGGACGGCCGGGGCGGCAGGTCGTCCGTCATTCCAGGACTCAGTGTCTCGAGTTTCGCGGTGACCTCGGACAGCTGTCCGAGGAGCACCTTCCCCTTGCGCCAGTAGGAGAGGGCGAAGAGGACCAGCATCGCCAGAGCGCCCAGCGCGAGGCCGAGCCAGATCAGGATCCACGACCACCAGGTCACGACGGCTCCCCCTCGTTCGCGGCGAGCGCGGAGGCCGCCCAGAGCGCGACCGCGGTGCGCGCCTCGGGGGGTGCCACCACGGTGACGAGACCCGCCAACGACGCCACCAGGCGCGTCAGTCCCTCCAGATGGGCGACGCGGAGACGGACGAGGACACCGTGGTCCTCCTCCCCCGGCACGGGATCGGGGAACTCGGCGTCGGCCGCGTAGTCGCCCAGCAGCACGACGGCGCTGGGGGCGACGCATAGGTCCACGACGAGATCGGAGGCGGAGGCCTCGAAGAGCCGTTCCGAGAGGGTCACCTCGTTGCGGCGCCGGACGATCGGCGTCCCCGTGTCGCGGAGGGAGCGCATCCTGTCGACCCGGAACGTCCTGACGCCCTCGCGGAGGTGGTCCCATCCGCGCAGGTACCAGTCCCGATCGACCGATTCGAGCACGAAGGGGTCGACGAGCCGGGACTCGGTCTCGCCGCGGGCGCTGCGGTAGTCGAAAGCGACCTGCGTCGCCGAGCCCATCGCTGTCCGCAGGAGCGCCACAGCGCTGTCCGCGCCCGTGCCGCGCGAGACCGCGACCGCGCTCGGGGCCGAGGAGGCGCCGCGTGCGAGCTTCCCCATCAGCGAGGCGATCCGGTCGTTGCCCTGGTTCTCGGGCAGCGCTGCGAGGTACTGCATGCCGGCGATGAGGGCGGCGGCCTCCCGCGCCGAGAACCTCGGCGAGTCGTCGATCGCGACCTGGTGGGTGAGGACGACGTGGTCGTTCTCCTCGAAGTCGTCCCAGCCGATGTCGAAGAGGTCGTTCGCCTGGTACTGCGCGGTCTCGCCGGGGATGCCCGAGACGGCGATGAGGCGCACCGCGCGGCGCACCTCCTCCTCCGGGATCTCGAAGTGCGCGGCGACCTCGGCGACGGAGACGCGGCCCCGGTCGAGCAGGTAGGGAACGAGGGAGAGGAGGACGGCCAGGCGGTCGCGCGCCTGCAGGGAGCGGGGTCTAGCCACGGGGATCCCCTCCATGGTCGTCCAGGGTGCGGCGGAGGCGGTCGAGGACGCGGCGGCGGAGCTCCTCCGGCTCGAGCACCCGCACCTCGGGACCGTGACCGGCGAGCTCGTCCGCGAGCACGTCCGGGTCGGTGTAGTGCAGGCGCAGCAGGCCCTGGCCCTCGCCCTCGGCCTCGGCACGCCCGCCGAGACGGAGGGCGGCGTCGGAGTCGGGGGCGACGCGCAGGAGCGCGCTGTTGCGCTGCAGGATCTCGTCGAGCTGGGCGAGAGCGGTCGCCGCGTGGTCCCCCTCCACGAGAGGCGCGGTGCGGCCGGTGGACGCGACCGGCCCGACGATCCGCGACAGGAGGAAGGTCCGCGTGCCCTCGGCGCCCTCGTCCCAGCCGTGGAGGTGCCAGCGCCCCTGGTGGTTCACCAGGGCGCGGGGCTGCACGGTGCGCACGCGCGGCTCCTCGCCGCCGGGCTTCAGATAGGGGAAGCGGACGACCTGGCCGCGGTCGAGCGCGGCGTTGAGCGGCTCGAACGAGGACTCGCGAACCCGGATCGAGGGGCTGATGCCGATGACGGGGTCGACGGACTCGACCCCGATCGAGCGCAGCTTGATCAGCGCGCGCCGCGACTCCGCCGAGAGCGTCCCCTCGCGCCAGACCGCCCCGGCCAGGCGGAGCAGCGCGAGCTCCTCCGGGTCGAAGGTCAGGTCGGCCGGGAGGTCGTAGCTGCGCTTCGCGATGCGGTACCGGACGGTCTGGGTGTTGCCCGGGTCGCCCGGGGCGTCGACCGTCTCGATCGGGATGCCCAGCTCGCGCAGGTCGTCCTTGTCGCGCTCGAACTGGCGCTCGAGCGAGGTCCGGTCGCCCCGGCCCACCCGCTGCCGGTAGCCCTGCACCGTGGAGAGGACGTCGGCCTTCGTCAGTCCGTTCTCGGCCGCGACGAGCGCGAGCACGAGGTTGAACAGACGCTCCTCGGCCGGGACGCGGCTCGAGGACGGGGCGTCGGAAGGCACGCCCTCCAGTCTAGGGCCGGGCCCGGTCAGACCTTTCCGAGGATGTCGGCGACGAAGATCAGCGTCGCGCCGCCGGGGATCCCGCCCTGAGGGGAGCCCTGGTCGCCGTAGCCCTGGTCCGGCGGGATGACCGCGATGACCTGGGATCCGACGGGCTGGCCGATGAGGGCGTCGGCGAATCCGGCGATGACTCCGCCCTGGGTGGTCGAGCCGTCGGCGGCCGTGAAGACGGCGGGAGCGCCCTTCTCCCAGCTGGAGTCGAACACCTTCCCGTCGCTCCACTGCCAGCCTGTGTAGGCCACGACGACCTGGTCGCCCTCGGCGACGACGTCGCCGTCGCCCTTCTTGAGCTGGGCGATGCGGAGGTCGGTCGGCGCGTCACCGGAGGGCTTCGCGAGCCCCGGGCGTCCGTCGTCGCCGAGCGTCACCGTCGGGAAGCCGTCGGGCGCGGGCTGGGCGGCGCCGTTCGCGCGGGCCAGCGAGGCCTCACGGACGTCCGCGACGAGCACGAGCGTGTCGTCCTCCGAGATGCCGAGCTGCGACGAGGACTGGCCGAAGCCGTCCTCGGGGGCGATCGCGATGGCGACGCGCGAGCCGACCTGCGTGCAGAGGAGGCCCTCGTTCAGGCCGACGAGCCCGGCTCCGCCGACGCCGAAGCGGGCGGTGCTCGACCCGTCGTAGGGCGAGGTCTCGAGGACCGTGCCGTCCGCTCCGTTGACCAGGGTGTAGTCGATGGTGACGAGCTGGCCCTTCTCGAGTGGTGCGCCCGAGCCCTCGATGAGGGTGCTGACCTGCGTGCCGTCCGCCTTCAGCGGCGTCGGGACGCTGACGTCCGGCTTCGCTCCGAAGTCGCCCGTGGCGCTGACCGCCGCCGAGGAGTCGCCGGAGGAGAACGGAGCGTCGCAGTCCGCCTGCGAGGAGGACGCGGTGCATCCGGTGAGAGCGGCGACGATGCCGATGCCGGCGATGAGCGCGGTGGTCCTGCGCACGGGTCCTCGATTCGAGTGAAGGGGAGCGGTGACGCCCGGGGTGGAGACGGCCCGGAGGCCGGGAACAGCTTAGAGGATGCCCTCGTCGTCGGGCTCCGCGGTCTCCTCGCCGAACCCGCGGGCCCGGGAGAGCTCGGCGCTGGTGGCGGACTCGCGGACCCGCTTGCGCAGGCTCTTGGGGCTCACGGCGCGCTCGCCGAGCGCGCCGGGGGTCCAGGCCTCCACGTCCTCGTCGCTGAAGTCCGTCTTCGACGGGCGACGCTTGAGCTCGGGGAGCACGGTGTCCGGAGCGAGCCGGCGAGCGGTGATGAGGAAGCCGGTGTGGCCGATCATCCGGTGGTCCGGCCGGACCGCGAGGCCCTCGACGTGCCAGCCGCGGACCATGGTCTCGTTCGACGACGGGTTCGTGAACAGGCCCGAGGCGCGGATCGCCTCCGCCGTCCGCGAGAGCTGCGTGACGGTGGCCACGTAGCAGAGGAGCACTCCCCCGGGCGTGAGAGCCTCGGCGGCGACGTCGAGGCACTCCCAGGGCGCGAGCATGTCGAGCACGACGCGGTCGGCCTCGCCGGACGGGACCGTGCCGGGCAGCGCCTCGACGAGGTCGCCGACGGTGACGCTCCAGTTGTCGGGCGTGTAGCCGAGGAAGGTCTCGATGTTCGCCCGTGCGACATCCGCGAACTCCTCGCGCCGCTCGAACGACGACAGCCGGCCGGTCGGACCCACCGCCCGCAGCAGCCAGAGCGAGAGCGCGCCGGAGCCGACACCGGCCTCGACCACGCGGGCGCCGGGGAAGACGTCGGCGAGGGCGAGGATCTGGGCCGCGTCCTTCGGGTACACGATCGCCGCGCCGCGGGGCATCGACATCACGAAGTCGGCGAGGAGAGGGCGCAGCGCGAGGTGCTCGACGCCGACGGTGTTGGTCACCACCGAGCCGTCGGGCAGCCCGATCACCGTGTCGTGCTCGATGCCGCCCCGGTGCGTGTGGAACACCTTGCCGGGAACGAGCGTGATGGTGTTCATCCGCCCCTTGGGTCCCGTCAGCTGGACGCGGTCCCCCGCGCGGAAGGGTCCGGAATGCTGCAGTGCCTCACCGGTCATCGGCGGGCCTCCGTCTCGGTCGTGGCCGGGCCGGAGCCGCGGTGCTCGGAGGACAACGTCGCGAGGTCCGCGACGGTGCGGCCCGCGAGAGTGGGCCAGAGGGCGTAGGGGGCGGCGGGATCCAGCTCCAGCTGGTGCGGGACGCCGATCGCCGCGGCTCCGGAGGCGACGGCCGCGCCGAGGCCCGTGAGGGAGTCCTCGATCGCGACGCATGCGGTGATGTCGACACCGAGGGTGCTCGCGGCGAGGAGGTACGCCTCGGGGTGGGGCTTGCTGCGCTCGACCATGTCGCCGCTGACGACGGCGGCGAAGGCGGGGAACGGGATCCGGTCCACGACGGCCGCGGCCATCCGCGAGATCGACATCGTGACCAGCGCCTGCGGCACTCCCGCCTCGGACACCGCGCGCAGCAGCTCGAGCGCGCCCGGTCGCCACGGGATGCTCACGGCCAGCTGGTCGACGACCTCGTCGGTCATCCGGTCGATGATCGCGTCGACGGAGAGGTCGACGCCCTTGCCCTGCAGGATGCGGGCGGCGGCGGGCAGGCCCGAGCCGACGAGTCCCATCGCGTCCTCGTGGGTCCACACTCCGCCGAAGGAGGAGACGAGCGCGTGCTCCGACGCCATCCAGTACGGCTCGGTGTCGACGAGCGTCCCGTCCATGTCCCAGAGGACGGCGGCGGGGGCGGACGCTCCTCCGAGCGGCTCGGAGGACAGCGGCCGGGCGGAGGTCTCGGGAGTCACGAGCGACCATGGTACCGGCAGGGCCGCGCCCCTCCCCGGCCGCGGGCCGAGAGCGAACAGCGCGGCCGATCCCGCCGGACGGGACGGGCGGGGCCGGGGGCGGTCCTATCCTGGACGGAGGGACAGGCGCGGTGTGCGCTCCCCGCACATCGAGCCGAACGCGGAGATCCTGCCTATGAACGTGATCACGGGGAACGTCCTGGTCGTGGCCTTCGAGGGCTGGAACGACGCCGGGGACGCCGCCAGCGGCGCGCTGCGGCTGGTCAAGGACGCCGGGGAGTACGTGCCCCTCTTCGCCGTCGACGCCGAGCAGTACTACGACTTCCAGTACACCCGCCCCATGCTCTCGATCGGCGAGGACGGCCGCCGCAGCCTCGCCTGGCCCGGCACCCAGATCTTCGGCCCGGCCGACACCTCGGTCGACGCCGAGAGCGCGCTGTACCTCATGATCGGCACCGAGCCCTCGCGCAGCTGGAAGAGCTTCGCGGCCGAGGTCGTCGACGCCATGCTCGCGATAGACATCTCCGCCGTCGTCTTCCTCGGCGCGATGCTCGCCGACGTCCCGCACACCCGGCCGATCTCCATCTTCGCCTCGAGCGAGAACGCGGAGCTGCGGAGCTCGTTCGAGCTCGAGCGCTCCAGCTACGAGGGGCCGGTCGGCATCCTCAGCGTGATCGGCGAGGCCGCACAGAAGGTCGGCATCCCCGCCGTCTCGATCTGGGCCTCCGTCCCGCACTACGTGCACAACGCGCCCTCGCCCAAGGCGATGCTGGCGCTGCTCGAGAAGCTCGAGGAGGTCGTCGGCCTGGCGATCCCCCGCGGCGACCTCGTCGAGGAGGCGGAGGAGTGGGAGCGCGGCATCGACGCCCTCGCCGCCGAGGACGAGGAGATGGCGTCGTACATCGCCCAGCTCGAGCAGGCGCGCGACACCGTCGACTCGCCCGAGGCGAGCGGCGAGGCGATCGCCCAGGAGTTCGAGCGCTACCTGCGCCGCCGCGGCGACGGCCGCTCCGGCGAGGAGCCCTGGCGCCCGTAGCCTCCGCCGGCGCCCGCTCGTCCGAGACGGTCGTCGATCACGGGACCGCTCCCGGCCGCCCTGACGGGACTCGCCCACGACGGGACTCGAGCCTGACGGGACTCGAGCCTGACGAGGTTCAGGCCGGGCGCACCCCGAGCAGGGCGTCGACCGCGTCGCGCAGGAGCGACGGGTCGTCCACGCCCTCGGTCAGTGCGGCGTCGACGACGGCGAGGGCGGCCGGAGTGCCGAGGTCGTCGGCCAGCGCCTCGCGCAGCTGCGCCAGCACCTCGAGCGCCGAGCGCGGTCCGACGGCGGCGAGGGCCGCCTCCCAGCGCGCCAGGCGCGCTTCGGCCGACGGCAGGTCCTCGGGCAGCCACTCCCAGTCGGAGCGGTAGTGGTGCGCGAGGAGCGCGAGGCGGATCGCCCGCGGGTCCGCGCCCTCGCTCCGCAGACGTGAGACCAGCACCAGGTTCCCGAGCGACTTGCTCATCTTCTCGCCCTGGTAGGCGACCATCCCGGCGTGCGCGTAGGCGCGGGCCAGAGGACGGCCGGACAGCGACGCGGCGTGGCCGGCGCTGAACTCGTGGTGCGGGAAGACCAGGTCGCTCCCGCCGCCCTGCAGGGTGAACTCGGGTCCGAGCCGGTCGAGGGCGATCACCGAGCACTCGATGTGCCAGCCCGGACGGCCGCGGCCGACCTCGGCGTCCCAGGCGGGCTCGCCGGCGCGCTCGGCCCGCCAGAGCAGCGGATCGAGGGGGTCGCGCTTGCCGGCGCGCTCCGGGTCGCCCCCGCGCAGCGCCGAGAAGCGGGCCATCGACTCCGCGTCGAGCCGGCTCTCGCTGCCCAGGTGCCAGACGGCGCTCTCGGCCGCGGCGATGTCGTAGTAGAGGTCGCTCGCGCCCTCCTCCGCCGCGTCCGGAGCAGCGACGCGGTAGGCGACGCCGTCGCGCTCCAGGCGGGCGACCGCCTCCGCGATGGGATCCACGGTCTCGGTGACTCCGACGTAGTGCTGCGGAGGCAGGACGCGCAGGGCGGCCATGTCGCCGCGGAACAGCTCGACCTGCTCCTCGGCGAGGTCGCGCCAGTCGACACCGGTGGCCGTCGCACGCTCGAGCAGCGGGTCGTCGACGTCGGTCACGTTCTGGGCGTACTCGACCGTGTAGCCCGCGTCGAGCCAGACGCGCTGGACCGTGTCGAAGGCGAGGTAGGTCGACGCGTGCCCGAGGTGGGTGGCGTCGTAGGGCGTGATGCCGCAGACGTAGAGGCTCGCGACTCCGCTGGGCGCGTCGAGCTCGACGGGGCCGGCGGTCGCGGTGTCGTGCAGGCGCGGTGCGCTCCCCCGGCCGGGCAGGGCGGGGACGTCGGCGGCGGTCCAGGCGCGCATCTAGGCGGCGATCAGGCCGGTGGCGAGCGCGACCATGAGGACGACGCCGAGGACGATGCGGTACACGACGAACGGGAGGAAGCTGCGGCGGGAGATGTAGCTCATGAAGAACGCGATCACGACGAAGCCGACCACGAACGCGACGATGGTCGCCACGAGAGTCTCGAGCCCGCCGACCTGGACCTGGTTCGGGAGCACGACCGGGTCGCTGATGCTCTTGTACAGCTGGTAGAGACCGCTGCCGAACACCGCGGGGATCGCGAGGAGGAAGGAGTAGCGCGCCGCCGCCTTGCGCTCGTAGCCGAGGAAGAGGCCCGCGGTGATGGTGCCTCCCGAGCGCGAGACGCCGGGGATCAGGGCGAGTGCCTGCGCGCCTCCGAAGATCAGGCCGTCGCGGACGCCCAGGTCGCGCAGGCGGCGCTTCTTCGCGCCGACCGCGTCGGCGATGCCGAGCAGGATGCCGAAGAGGATGAGGGTGGTGGCCACCACCCACAGAGAGCGGAGGGTCGTCTCGATCGCGTCCTGGAAGACGAGGCCGAGGACGATGATCGGAAGGCTGCCCAGGATGATGAGCCAGCCCATGCGGGCGTCCGGGTCCGAGCGCGGGATCCGGCCGACGAGGGAGCGCGCCCAGTGCGACACGATCCGCACGATGTCGCGCCAGAAGTAGATGATGACGGCGGTCTCGGTGCCCAGCTGCGTGATCGCGGTGAACGCGGCTCCGGTGTCGCGGCCGCCGAGACCGGGCAGCAGCTCGCTGACGATCCGGAGGTGGGCGCTGGAGGAGATGGGGAGGAATTCGGTCAGACCCTGGACGAGTCCCAGGATCAGCGCGTCGAGCAGGCCCATGCGTCACTTTCGAGGAGGGCTGGGGCGTCGTCGGCCAGCAGTCGGTCGGGATCGGTCGGTGCTGACCCGGTCCGCGGCGCCGTCAGGAGCTCAGCAGGAGATCGGTCAGGACCTTCCTGCCAAACACTAGTGCGTCCAGTGGAACGCGCTCGTCGACCCCGTGGAACAGCGCCGGGAAGTCCAGGGACGACGGCAGCTGGAGCGGCGCGAACCCGTATCCGGTGATGCCGAGCGTCGAGAGCGCCTTGTTGTCGGTGCCTCCGGAGAGCAGGTACGGGAGGACCTCGGCGCCCGGATCGAACCGGCGGATCGAGGCGGCCATGCTCTCGACGAGGGGGCCGGCGAAGGGCACCTCGAGTCCGATGTCGCGGTGCTGGACGAGGATCTCGACGTGCTCGCCCGCGAGGACCTTCAGCCGCTCGAGCACCGAATCCTCCTCGCCGGGGAGGACGCGCACGTCGATGGTGGCCTCCGCGGTGTCCGGGATGACGTTGGCCTTGTAGCCGGCAGACAGCATCGACGGATTGGCGGTGGTGCGCAGCGTCGCGGCGATGAAGCGCGAGGCGGTGCCGGTGGCGAGTGCCAGCTCCTCCGGAGTGCTGCGCTGGGGGTCGTGGCCGAGCAGGCGGGCGACCTCGTCGAGCAGCTCGCGCGTGGTGTCGGTGAGGCGCGTGGGCCACTCCTCGCTGCCGATGCGGGCGATCGCCTGCGCCAGCCGGGTGACGGCGTTCTCGGAGTTGATCTGCGAGCCGTGCCCCGCCGTGCCGTGCGCGCGGAGGGTCAGCCACATCAGCGCCTTCTCGCCCGTCTGCACGAGGTAGGCGCGCTTGCCGGCCAGCTCGATCGAGTAGCCGCCGACCTCGCTGATCGCCTCGGTCGCTCCGGCGAACAGCTCGGGCCGCTCACGGGCCAGGAATCCCGATCCCCGCACGCCGCCAGCCTCCTCGTCGGCGAAGAAGGCGATGACGAGGTCGCGGGAGGGGCGCCGCCCCTCGCGGAGGATGTCGCCGAGCGAGGCGAGGATCATCGCGTCCATGTTCTTCATGTCGACCGCGCCGCGGCCCCAGAGCATGCCGTCCTTGATCTCGCCGCCGAACGGGTCGACGCTCCAGTTGTCGGCGATGGCGGGCACCACGTCGAGGTGCCCGTGGACGACGAGGGCGCCGCGCTCGCGGTCCTCCCCGGCGACCCGCGCCACGACGCTCGTGCGTCCCGGGTCGGAGTCGATCAGCTCCGGCTCGAGGCCGAGGTCGCGCAGCTTCGCCGCGACGTACTCCGCGGCCGGGCGCTCCGGCTCCGCCTTCCCGTCGCCGTAGTTGCTGGTGTCGAAGCGGATGAGATCGCGCGCGATGAGCGCCGTCTCGTCGAGGGTGCTGTCGGTCACGGGCGCGCTGTCGATGCTGTCGGACATGCGGGCAACGGTACCGGCGCGGGCTCGACGGCGCGCGGAGGCCGGTGGGCCGCGAGGTGGCGTGAGAGGCTCCGGAACCGTGCTAATGTCTTCTTCGGCCGCGGAAACGCAGGTCGAAGGAAACACTCGTCCGGGTGGCGGAAATGGCAGACGCGCTAGCTTGAGGTGCTAGTGCCCGTATAGGGCGTGGGGGTTCAAGTCCCCCCTCGGACACACTGATCGGAACCCCTCGTCTCTCCTCGGAGAGGCGGGGGGTTCCGTCGTTCCCGGCACCGTCCCCTCCTCGCGCCGGCGGGAGGGATGCTGTGGGCGGAGAGTGCAGACGCCCCGGCTCCTCACGAGGAGACGGGGCGTCTGCTGCATCGGACGGGCGCTTCTGCAGCGGACGGGCGCTCCTGCACCGCAGGGCCCTCCTGCACAGACCGTGCCTCGGCGTCAGACGCCTGCCGTCGCCGGCGACCAGCCGAGAGCCGGAGCGATCGATTCCACGACAGTGCGCAGGAGCCGCGCGTTGTACTCGACCCCGAGCTGGTTGGGAACGGTGAGCAGCAGCGTGTCCGCCTCCTGCACGGCGGCGTCCGCAGCGAGCTCGGCGGCGACGGCGTCCGGCTCGCCCGTGTAGCTGCGGCCGAATCGGGCGCGGACGCCCTCGAGGGTGGCGACCTGGTCCTGCTCGCCGCGGCCGCCGAAGTACAGCCGGTCGAGATCGGTCGTGATCGGAAGGACGCTGCGCGACACGGAGACGCGCGGGGTGCGCTCCCAGCCCGCCTCGCTCCACGCGGCGCGGTACTCGCGGATCTGGCGGGCCTGCAGCTCGTCGAAGGGCACGCCCTCCTCCTCCAGGAGCAGGGTCGACGACTGCAGGTTCATGCCCTGCTCGGCCGCCCAGCGCGCGGTCGCGAAGCTGCCGGCACCCCACCAGATCCGGTCCTCGAGGCCGGGCGAGCGCGGCTCGATCGAGAGCGGGAGCGACTGGCGCGTCATCGCAGGATCGGACTGCGCGACCGGCGCCCCGGCGAGCGCCTCCCGGAGGATGCGCACCTTCTGCCGGGCGAGGTCGGCGTCGGTCATCCCCTCCGGGGGGACGAAGCCGAACACCTCGGACCCGCGCAGGGCGGTCTCGGGCGATCCCCGGCTGACCCCGAGCTCGAGCCGGCCGTCGGAGATCAGGTCGGTGGCGGCCGCCTCCTCCGCCATGTAGAGCGGGTTCTCGTAGCGCATGTCGATGACCCCGGTGCCGATCTCGATGCGGCGGGTGCGCGCGGCGATCGCCGCCAGCAGCGGGAACGGCGAGGCGAGCTGCGGCGCGAAGTGGTGCACGCGGACGTAGGCGCCGTCGATGCCGATCTCCTCCGCCGCCTCCGCGAGCTCGATCGTCTGGAGGAGGACGTCGCGAGCCGAGCGGGTCTGAGACCCGGGGACGGACTGGTAGTGGCCGAAGGAGAGGAAGCCGATGCGCGAGACCATGCCTGCCTCAGCGCTCGGGGGTCCCCCGCTATTCCCGGAGGGTGTGCACGGCGGACGCCGAACCGCGACAGCGCTCCCGAGGAGTCCTCAATACACGTATGGTGGTCGCGTGCCCGCTGATCGGGGCGGAGAGGGGTCGTCGTGGAGCCGATGGTCGGTCGCCTCGGGGCGACTCTCGGGGTCGCCATGCAGACGATCAGCGGGTCGCAGGTGCAGGCATGCGCTCTCCGTCCGCAGCGGAACCGGTCGCCCGGTCGCGTCTCCGCGTCAGTGCGCCTCGAAGTCGGCGGAGACCGAGGCGGTGACCTCGATGTCCTCCGGCTTGAGGGCCAACGGCTCCTCAGGAGAGGAGAACGCCTTGGCGCGGCTCATCATCGCCGAGCCGCCCTCGATGCGCGTGTGCGGCCGCAGTCCCGGCTCGAAGAGGGTCAGCACCCGCACCTCGGTCAGGCCGAGGGCCGCCGCATAGGCCTCGGCCCGCTCGCGCGCGTCGCGCACGGCAGCGGTGCGGACCTCGCGCTCGATGCCCGCCCGTCGCGCCGCCGTCACGTCCCAGTCGACCCCCGAGATCTGGATCCCCGGCACCTCCGAGATCGAGCCGACCCAGCGCCCGAGAGCCGCGAAGTCCCGGTACTTCACCCGGACCCCGGCGGCCGCGACATGGAACAGCTGCGTGACGTCCGAGTCCTTGATGTACCGGCGGATCGAGGAGACCGAGATCTGATCGGAGGACCACCAGGTGGCGGCGCCGGACGCCTGCTCGGCGGCCGCCTCCTCACGGACCCGCGCGTGCAGGGCGGTGACCTCGGCGAGCGCCTGGGGTCGGGATCGCGACTCGCGCCGGATCTCGAGGCGGACGGTGCCCCGCTCGGCGGGGTGGAAGTGCTGGGCGAGACCGGCGACGGTGATGGTGACCATGGCCCCATGGTGCCGTACGCACCCCGTCAGCTCCGAGCGGCGAGCATCTCCCGGATGCGGTCGGCGAGGGCCCGCTCCGTCGTCAGGTTGCTGACCAGCTGGGCTCGGTGCCCCCCGCAGGCGCCTGGGAGGGGATCTCCGGTGCTCGGGTCGACCCGGCCCAGCAGTGCCCGCTCCCCCTGGGCGATCGAGGCCTCGAGCAGGGCGAGCCGCCGCTCGAGCCGCTCGATCTCGAAGCTCTCGGGCGTGATGTCGGACTCGCGGAAGTGGCCGGCTGTGGAAGTGGGGACGCTCATCGATGATCCGTTCCGTCGGGGGCGCCCAGGAGCGGCGCCATCACCAGGAAGACACCGGAGAACGGCGATCATGACGCGAAGGCGCGAAATGCACTGAGACGTGGCGCGCCACCGGCGGTCAGGAGCGGAAGACGGCCAGGTTCTCGTTCTCCACGATGGCGAGGGTGCGGACGAGGCGGGTGTAGCGCTCGACGAGCTCGCCCTCCCCCGCGCCCTGTCCCAGCAGGGCCGAGATGCTCTCGGCAGGGAAGAGGGAGACGATCTCCATCGCGACGGCCCGCGCGTGCTCGGAGGAGAGAGTGCGCGCGTACTCCAGAGCGCGGGTCAGCTGCGGCCTCTCCTCCCCCTCCGGACTCGCCGACGGCGCCGTCGTGGCGGCATGCCCGAGGACCGCCACGAAGACGCGAGCGATCTCGTCGACCCGGAGTGCGCGGACCAGGGTCAGCAGACGCGAGGAGACGCGGGAGACGCCGCGCGCGAGGAGCTCTCCGCTGAGGGCGCGCACCTCGATCACGTCGCCGCCGCCGAACTCGCCGGAGACGCGCTTGATGCCCGAGGCGAACAGGCTCGAGCCGGCTCCGATGCTCCGCTCGGCCTCGAGGTTGATCTCGACGCGGCCGCGGCCGGTGGCCACTCCGGAGATCCAGCGCTGCTCCACGGGCGGATGCGCGTGCACGGCGCGGACGAGGGTGCCCGGGCCCGGCCCTCCCAGGGCGCCCAGGATGACCTCGGGGGTGCGCGCCCCGGCGATCCTGGTCGAGACGCCGTTGTGCGCGGCGAGCTCGGCGGCCCGCAGCTTGGAGCGGATGCCCCCTCGGCCGGTACCGCCCTTCTGCACGCCGATGCGGCGCAGCTCCGAGATGCCCAGCTCCTCGAGGTGCACGCCCTCGGCGATGCTGCCGGCGAAGACGCCGGGGACGTCGGTGAGCAGCAGCAGCAGGTCCGCGCCGAGGAGCATCGCCAATCCGCCGGCGACGCCGTCGTTGTCCGAGCCGGCGGAGTCGATCGTGTCGTTGCCGTTGACCACGGGCACGACTCCGGCGTCGAGGGCGTGGCGGATCGCCTCGGCGACGTGTGCCATCTGCCGGGGAGAGGCGAGGTCGGACTCGCCGATGAGGATCTGCGCGATCAGGGCGCCCGAGAGCTCGGCCACCGAGCGGTAGAAGCCCATCAGGACGGTCTGGCCCACCGCTGCCGCCAGGCGGGCGCTGATCGGCTCCTCCTGCGAGCGGGCGAAGAGCGCCCGACCCGAGGAGACGGCGCCGGAGGAGACCAGCACGACGTCCCAGCCCAGCGCGCGGGCGGCGAAGGCGCTCTCGAGCGCGCTGGCCAGGAGAACGGGATCCGGACCCGACTGCTTGGTGACCGAGCTGGACCCCATCTTGACCACGAGGGTCCTTCTGCGCGGCGCGGCCGGGGCGGTGGCGTCGGAGTCGGCGGGGTCGGGCAGGGCGTCGGACATGGCTCCATGCTAGAGGCGCGGTAGGAGGCCCTCCCTCGCCGAGACCCGGCGGAGAACGCCCCCGGACGGGAATGTCGGGGGCGGATGCGAGACTGCCCGGGACGTCTGGAACCTCCTTCACGGTGCCCCTTGCCGGGCGGTCACGGAGGGGTCCGAGCGGCTCGCCGGTGGATGTCGGTGGCGATTGACATACTCGAACACATGTTCGAACATGGGCAGATGAGCCCCCCTTCATCCCTCGTCTCCGCGGAGACGGCCGAGGCCGCAGAGCCCCTTCTGCGGCAGCTCGCGTCGGTGAAGGAGCTGCAGTCCCGCATCCGGGACATGCAGGCGACCACTCTCGAGACCAGGAGCCTCGCCACCCTGCCGGCCTTCTCCTCCGTGCTCCCGGGCGGCTCGCTCAAGCAGGGTGCCGCCTACTCGGTGGAGGGCTCGATGAGTCTGGCGATGGGGCTGCTGGCCGGCCCGTCCGCCGAGGGCTCGTGGTGCGGCGTGGTGGGCGTCCCGGAGTTCGGGGCCGAGGCCGCGGCCGGCATGGGGATCGACCTCGAGCGCCTGGTGCTCGTGCCCGCACCGGCCGAGCACTGGCTCACCGTCACCGCCGCTCTGGTCGATGTGCTGACCGTCGTGCTCACCCGTCCGCCCGCCTCCGTCTCCTCGACCGACGTCTCACGTCTGGGAGCACGACTGCGCCAGCGGGGTGCCGCGCTCGTGGTCCTCGGCGAGTGGCCCCAGGCCGAGGCGCGGCTCAGCATCCGCAGCAGCCGCTGGGAGGGGCTCGGCGACGGCCACGGCTACCTGCGCTCCCGGGAGGCGATGGTCGATGTGGTCGGCCGGGCCGGCACCCGGGTGCGCACGGTGCGGATGAGCATGGCCGGCGTCGAGAGCGCCTTCGGCTCCCGGGTCGAGCACGGCCGCCTGCACGAGCGGGCGGTCTGAGATGGCGAGCGCACCCGAGCTGCGGCGGACGATCCTCGTCTGGTGCCCCGACTGGCCCCTCCTTGCGGCCGCCGCCGACGCCGGCCTCGGCGCCGGGCACCCCCTGGCCCTCACGGAGAAGAGCCTGGTCTTCGCCTCCTCCCCCGCTGCTCGGGCGGAGGGGGTCCGGCGGGGCATGCGCGTGCGCGAGGCGCAGTCCCGTTGCACGGGTCTCGCCGTCCTCCCGTACGACCCGGTGCTCGACCACCGGGCGTTCGAGCCGCTCATCCAGGCGCTCGAGGAGATCACCCCGGGCGTCCAGCTGATCCGGCCCGGTCTGTGCGCGATCCGCGCCCGCGGTCCGCGCCGCTACTACGGGAGCGAGCAGAGCGCGGCCGAGGCGATCCTGCAGCGGCTGGCCGAGCTGGGTCTCCCCGACGCCCGCATCGGGATCGCCGACGGGCTCTTCGCCTCCGAGCTCGCCGCGAAGCACTCCGGCTGCCCCGTCGCCGTCGTGCCCCCAGGAGCAGCGGCAGGCTTCCTCGCTCCTCTCCCGCTCGACGCCCTCGAGACCGAGTCCGTCGCTGCCCCTGCCCGTGCTCCCCGCCGGGGGGACGACCTGGTGGCGCTCCTGCGCAGGCTCGGCGTCCGCACCCTCGGCGCCTTCGCCGCCCTCCCTCGCGAGGACGTCGCCGCCCGGTTCGGACCGGAGGGCGCCCACGCGCACCTCCTCGCCGCCGGTGCGGAGTCGGAGACGGTGGTGCCCCGGCTCCCGCCGGAGCGCCTCGACCGGGCGATGGAGTTCGAGCCCCCTCTGGACCGCATCGACCAGGCCGCCTTCGCCCTCCGCGTCCCCGCGGAGGAGTTCGTCGCCGGGCTCACCCGCGCACAGCTGGTCGCGACCGCCATCCGCATCGAGGTCGTCAGCGAGCGCGGTGAGGTCTCCTCCCGGAGCTGGCTGCACCCGAGATGGTTCACCCCGGGCGACGTGCTCGACCGGGTCCGCTGGCAGCTGCAGGGCAGCGGGGAGATCGACACCGGTCTCGGAGCGCCGATCTCGCGGCTGTGCGTCGAGCCCGACGCGGTCGACGCGATCGGCAACCACGAGCAGGGTCTCTGGGGCACCGCTCCGGAGGAGCGCGTCCACCACGGGCTGAGCCGCGTGCAGAGCATGCTCGGGCACGAGGCCGTGATGACCGCGTCGATCGGAGGGGGTCGATCCCTCCGCGACCGCCAGCACCTGATCCCCTGGGGCGACCGGGAGCCGGGCGACGCACGGCCGAGGACCCTGCCCTGGCCCGGCTCCCTGCCGCCGCCCCTCCCGCCGACGGTCTTCGCGGAGCCCGCGGCCGTGCTGGTCCGCGGACCGAGGGGCGAACCCGTCGCCGTCGACGAGCGCGGCGCCCTCAGCTCCGTGCCCGCCTACTTCACCCCCGGGACCTCTCAGGCACGACTGGAGCCCCTCGCCGGATGGGCGGGTCCCTGGCCGATCGACGAGCGCTGGTGGGATACGAGCACCGCCGTCCGCTACGACCGCTTCCAGGTGGTCGACGCCGCCGGTGTCGCCTGGCTGCTGCTCTGCCTCGACGGGGTCTGGGCAGCAGAGGCCCGCTACGACTGAACCGGAGCATCCCTCCACCACCGCGAACGAGCACCGAAGGAGCCCCGATGGGCTGGAACAACCCGCCGATCCCCTGGTCGGAGTTCGAGCGCCGCCTCTCCAGCGGCAAGCGCGCCGACGGCACGGTCGTCCGGGGCGACGGCGGCGACAGTCCGGCCTGGTCGCACAAGCGCCCCGCCTACGTGGCAGGGGACGACGTCCGGCCGCCGGCTCATCCGGTGCCCTACGCCGAGCTGCACGCCCACTCCCACTTCAGCTTCCTCGACGGGGCGAGCAAGCCGGAGCAGCTGGTCGAGGAAGCGGTCCGGCTCGGCATCGACACTCTCGCGCTCACCGACCACGACGGCCTCTACGGCATCGTGAGGATGGCCGAGGCCGCGCAGGGGCACGCCGTCCGCACGGCCTTCGGAGCCGAGCTCTCGATCGGGCTCACCTCGCCTCAGAACGGGGTCGCCGATCCGGAGGGGACCCACCTGCTCGTCCTCGCGCGCCGCGAGGAGGGCTACCACCGCCTCGCCCGTGCGATCACCACCGCCCAGCTCGCCGGAGCCGAGAAGGGCAAGCCGAGCTACGACCTCGAGGAGCTCGCGCGCGCCGCCGACGGCCACTGGATCGTGCTGACGGGCTGCCGCAAGGGAGCGGTCCGTCAAGCGCTCGCCGCCGCAGGAGTGGCCGCGGCCGAGCGGGAGGTCCGCGAGCTCGTCCGGCTCTTCGGTCCCGCCAACGTCCTCGTGGAGCTGTACGACCACGGGGATCCCCTCGCCTCGCGCGCCAACGACCAGCTGGCGGCGATCGCCGAGAAGCTCCGGCTGCGGACGGTCGCCACCGGGAACGTGCACTACGCCCGGCCGGAGGAGCGCCCCCTCCAGACGGCCCTCGCCGCGGTCAGAGCACGCCGGAGCCTCGACGAGATGGACGGCTGGCTCCCCGCCGCAGGCGGCGCCCACCTGCGCTCCGGCGCCGAGATGGCCGAGCGCTTCGGCCGCTACCCCGGCTCCGTGGAGAACACGGTGCGAGTCGCCGACGAGATCGCCTTCGAGCTCGGCCGAGTCCGGCCCCGGCTGCCGCGCCAGGAGGTCCCCGAGGGGCACACCTCGATGAGCTGGCTGCGCGAGCTCGTGCGCGAGGCCGTGCCGGCCAAGTACCCCCGCGCCGACGCCGACGTCCTCGCGCGCCTCGAGAAGGAGCTCGCGGTGATCGAGCAGAAGGACTTCCCGGGCTACTTCCTGATCGTCCACGACATCGTCCACTACGCCAAGCGGAACGGCATCCTCTGCCAGGGACGCGGCTCGGCCGCCAACTCGGCGGTCTGCTACGTCCTGGGCATCACGGCGGTCGACTCGATCTTCTACGACCTGCCGTTCGAGCGGTTCCTCTCCAGCATCCGCGACGAGGAGCCCGACATCGACGTCGACTTCGACTCGGAGCGACGCGAGGAGGTGATCCAGTACGTCTACCGGAAGTACGGACGTCTGAACGCGGCCCAGGTCGCCAACGTCATCACCTACCGGCCCAAGTTCGCCGTGCGCGACATGGCCAAGGCCCTCGGATACAGCGCCGGGCAGCAGGACGGCTGGTCGAAGCAGGTCGAGCGGTGGGGGTCCGTCACCGAGAGCACCGACCACGACATCCCCGAGGACGTGGTCGCCCTGACCACCCGGGTGCTGGGCACGCCCCGGCACCTGGGCATCCACTCCGGCGGCATGGTGCTGACCGACCGGCCCGTGGGCGAGGTCTGCCCGATCGAGCCCGCTCGGATGGAGGACCGCACCGTCCTGCAGTGGGACAAGGACGACTGCGCCTGGATGGGCCTGGTCAAGTTCGACCTCCTCGGGCTCGGGATGCTCGCCGCCCTGCAGTACACGTTCGACCTCGTCGCCGAGCACGTCGGCGAGAAGTGGGACCTCTCCACCCTCCCCCGGGAGGAGAAGGGCGTCTACGACCAGCTCTGCCGCGCCGATTCCATCGGGGTGTTCCAGGTCGAGAGCAGGGCGCAGATGGGCACCCTCCCCCGGCTGCAGCCTCGCCGCTTCTACGATCTGGTGATCGAGGTCGCGCTCATCCGCCCCGGCCCCATCCAGGGCGGTGCGGTCCACCCCTACATCCGCCGCAAGCTCGGCGAGGAGCCGGTGACGTACCAGCACCCCCTCCTCGTGACGCCGCTCAAGCGCACCCTCGGCGTGCCGCTCTTCCAGGAGCAGCTCATGCAGGTGGCCGTGGCCGTCGGCGACTGCAACGCGGAGGACGCCGACCTGCTGCGCCGGGCGATGGGGTCCAAGCGCGGGACCGAGAAGATCGAGACCCTCCGCGAGCGGCTCTACCAGGGGATGGCCCGCAACGGCATCACGGGCGAGGTCGCGGACGACATCTACCTCCGGATCCAGGCCTTCGCGAACTTCGGCTTCGCCGAGAGCCATGCGATCAGCTTCGCCCTGCTGGTCTACGCGAGCGCCTGGCTCCGCCTGCACTACCCCGCTGCGTTCACCGCCGCGCTGCTGCGGGCGCAGCCCATGGGCTTCTACGCCCCGCACACCCTGGTCGCCGATGCCCGGCGTCACGGAGTGGAGGTCGTCTCGCCCGACGTCAACCGCTCGCTGGCGCCTCCCGGGCTCGAGGCGAAGGAGGACACCCCCGCACGCCGGAGGGGCGGTGCCGCCTACGGGAGCGACGACTGCCTCCGCGCCGATCAGCCGCCCACGGGGCTGTTCGACCGCACCGAGCACTTCCACACGGACGACCACAGGCGCGACAGCGGCTTCGTGATCAGGCTCGGGCTGGCCGGGGTGAAGGGCATCGGCACCTCGCTCGCCGAGCACATCGTCGCCGAGCGCGAGCGCGGCGGACCCTACGCGAGCATGGCCGACCTCTCGCGTCGGGTCGGCACGACCGCGGCTCAGCTGGAGGCCCTCGGTGCCGCGGGCGCCTTCGACACGCTCGGTCTGCAGCGCCGGCAGGCGCTCTGGGAAGCCGGCACCGCCGCAGGTGACCGCGAGGAGTTCCTCGCCGGTTCCACGGTCGTCGTGCAGCCCCCGCTCCTGCCGATGCTCTCCCCTCAGGAGCGCGTGGTCTTCGACTTCTGGGCCACCGGCATCTCGCCCGACGACCATCCGCTGCGCCACCTCCGCGAGGGACTCGCTCGCCGCGGCGCCCGCTCCTCGGCCGATCTCCCCGCCATCCCCTCGGGGACCCGGATCGAGGTCGGCGGGGTCGTGATCCACCGCCAACGTCCCTCCACAGCCGGTGGAGTGACCTTCCTCAACCTCGAGGACGAGCACGGGATCCTCAACGTGATCTGCTCCGTCGGAGTATGGAACCGCTACCGCCGCGTGGCCCGCGAGGCACCCGCCCTGCTGGTCAGGGGGATCCTCGAGCGCTCCGACGAGGGGGTGACGAACCTCCTCGCCGACAGGTTCGAGACCCTCACGGTCGGCGCTCGCACCACCTCCCGCAACTTCCGATGACCCCTCAGCGGCACCGCCCGCTCGCCCCACGAGAAAGCGACACCATGACCACTCTCGACCACGCCGCTCCCGCTTTGCACCTCGTTGCGCCGCTCCTGAACGACCGCGAGCTGCGCGAGCGCGTCTCCTCGCTGATCGGACCGGCCTACCGCCGGGCGCTGTGGCCGATCTTCCTCGACCGCGACGGCGTGCAGCTGCCGATCCTCTACCCGGTGGACGGACTCCCCGTGCACCCCGACGAGGAGAAGACCGAGCGGATCGTCGCCACCCTCGCCAAGGCCGTGGCGCACCAGGACGTGGGCTCGCTCGCCTTCGCCCTGGAACGTCCCGGGCGCGCCTTCCTCGGCGAGACCGATCGGGTCCTCGCCCGTCACCTGGCGGCGGCGTGCCACAAGCGGGCCATCCCCCTCCGCGCGCTCCTGCTCGTCCACGACGAGGGAGTGCGGGTCGTGACCGCGACGGAGTACGCCGCGGTCACGCTCTGAGCGCTCGGGCCCGAGGCGGCCGTTCAGGACAGCGGCGGCCGGCCACCTGATCAGCCGGCCGCCACGGCGCTCAGGCGCTCAGGCGCTCAGGCGCTCAGGCGCTCAGGAGCTCAGGAGCTCAGGCGCTCAGCGTCACCAGCAGCGAGGAACCGCCGAGATCCACCTCGGTGTCCCCGGGCTGCACCGCGTACTCCCCGACGCCGAGCAGCGTCTCCGACACCTCCGGCAGGGCGATGCGGGCGGCGGACTCGCCGACGTTGATCGCGACGGTCACCCGACCGCGGCCGAGAGTCAGCCAGCGGGCCTCCTCGTCGAACTCCACGCGGAGCGACCCGAAGCGCGGGTCCGTCAGCTCGGGGTAGCGGCGGCGGATCGCCGCCAGCTCGCGGTACACCTCGAGGGTGCGGGCGTGACGCCCCTCCCCGACCTCGGACCAGTCGAGCCGCGAGCGCAGGAACGTCTCCGGGTCCTGCGGGTCGGGCACGACCTCCGGGTCCCAGCCCATTTTCGCGAACTCCTCGATGCGGCCCTTCGCCGTCGCCTCGCCCAGATCCTTCTCCGGGTGCGAGGTGAAGAACTGCCACGGGGTCGACGCCGCCCACTCCTCGCCCATGAACAGCATGGGAGTGAAAGGGCCCAGCAGCGTCAGAGCAGCGGCGATCGCGAGACGGCCCTCGTCGAGGGACGCCGTCAG
This sequence comes from Rathayibacter sp. AY1F2, assembly GCF_002930885.1. Lineage (NCBI taxonomy): Bacteria > Bacillati > Actinomycetota > Actinomycetes > Micrococcales > Microbacteriaceae > Rathayibacter > Rathayibacter sp. AY1F2. The sequence goes on from NZ_PSVG01000004.1 coordinate 63,184, forward strand.
ACGGTCGCCGACCGCCCGGTTGCCGATCTGGTCGTGGTTCTGGCTGCAGACCACCAGGCGCCAGGTCGGCATGTGCTCGGTGTCCACCGGACGGCCGTGGTGACGGCCGCGGAACGTCGAGAGGGTGCCGTCGTGGAAGAAGCCCCGCGTCAGCACCTTCGCGAGGGCGCCGAGCGGCGCGAAGTCCTCGTAGTAGCCCGTGGTCTCCCCGGTCAGCGCGACGTGGACCGCGTGGTGGAAGTCGTCGCTCCACTGCGCGTCGAGCCCGTAGCCGTGCGCCTCCCGCGGAGTGATCAGCGTCGGGTCGTTGAGGTCGGACTCGGCGATCAGCGTCAGAGGGCGCCCGACGTGGGCCGACAGCACGGCCACCTCGCTCGCCATCTCCTCGAGCACGTGCACGGCCCGCTCGTCCGAGAGGGCGTGCACCGCGTCCAGGCGCAGGGCGTCGACGCGGTAGTCGCGCAGCCACATCAGAGCGTTGTCGATGATGTACCCGCGGACGGTGTCCGAACCCTCGCCGTCGAGGTTGATCGAGCTGCCCCAGGTGTTGGCCTTCTCGTTCTTGAGGTAGGGGCCGAACTCCGGCAGGTAGTTGCCGCTCGGGCCGAGGTGGTTGTAGACGACGTCCTGGACCACGCCGAGGCCGGCGCGGTGGGCGGCGTCCACGAAGCGCTGGTACGCCTCGGGTCCGCCGTACGGCTCGTGCACGGCGTACCAGAGGACGCCGTCGTAGCCCCAGTTGTGCGTTCCGTTCACCGCGTTGACCGGCAGCAGCTCGACGAAGTCCACGCCGATCGAGCGCAGGTGCTCGAAGCGCTCCGCCGCCGCGTCCAGGGTGCCCTCGGGTGTGAACGTGCCGAGGTGCAGCTCGTAGATGACGGCGCCGGCGAGCTCGCGCCCGGTCCAGGCGGAGTCGCCCCACTCGTGCGCCGAGGGGTCGAACGTGCGCGAGAGCTCGTGCACGCCCTTCGGCTGGCGGCGCGAGCGGGGGTCCGGCAGCGGACCACTGCCGTCCACCCGGTACCCGTAGTCGACCTCGCCGGTGGCCGGGGCCGACGCGGGCGCCCGCCACCATCCGTCGTCTCCGTGGCGGGTCATCGTCAGCGACGAGTCGTCGCCGAGAAGGAGCTCGACCGTCGAGGCCTCGGGGGCCCAGACGTCGAACCGCTCGGGCCCGGTCGTCGGGAGTGCGTAGCGGTAGGGAGTCGTGCTGATCACTGCTGTCTCCAGGAGGGGTCGGATCGGTCTGCGGTGCGGTGCGGAACCGGTCAGGAGACCGGGGCGAGCAGTGCCACGGGGTAGTCGGCGAGGATCTCGGCGACCGGAGTCACTCCTCCCGCGAAGGTGCGGCCGGTGAGGACGTCCTCCATCGGGTGCCCGGGCAGGACCACGACCGTGCCGTTCCACCCGCCCGAAGCGGCGAGGCCCTCGGGGAGCCTGGTCGCGACGGTCAGCGCGCCGCCGCGGTCGAAGGCGATCGCGTGCTCGGCGGCGGGCCCGATCGCGGGGACGGCGGCGTAGCGGGTGAACAGCTCGGGGCGGTCGCGGCGGAGCCGGAGGGCGCGTGAGGTGACGAGGAGCTTCGCGGCTCCCTCGGCGTCGATCGCGGGCTTCCAGCCGCCGTCGATCCGCTCCAGCAGCGCTCGACGCTGCCCGAAGTCGACCTCGCGGCGGTTGTCCGGGTCGACGAGGGAGGTCTCCCAGAGCTCGCTGCCCTGGTAGACGTCCGGGATGCCCGGGGCGGTGATCTGCACGAGCTTCGCGGCGAGGCCGTTCGACCAGCCGGCGGCCGACACCCGCTCGACGGTCTGCTCGACCAGCCGGCGGACGGCGGGCTCGTCGAACGCCGCGTCGATCGCCGCGTGCATCCGCTTCTCGAGCTGCTCGTCAGGAGCGGTCCAGTGCGTCGAGTCGTCGGCCTCGCGCGACGCCTTCTCGGCGTAGGCGTGCAGGCGCTCGCGGCTCGCGGGCCAGGTCCCCACGACGGCCTCCCAGAGCAGGTGCTCGATCGGGCCGTCGCCGAAGCCGACGAGGGCGTGGAGCTCGCGGAGCGTCGCCGCCCACGCCTCCGGGTCCTCGGCCAGTGCGGTGATGCGGGCACGGGTGTCCTCGCCGCGCTTCGTGTCGTGGGTCGAGAGCGTGGTGAGCGAGGCGGGGAACGAGGCCTGGCGCACGGCCTGGCGGCGGTGGAACTCGACCAGGTCGATCGCGAACTCGTCCGGGTCCGCTCCGACCTCGTTCAGCGAGGTGAGGCGGCTGAAGCGGTAGAACGCCGTGTCCTCGACGCCCTTCGCCATCACCATGCCGGAGGTCTGCTGGAAGCGCACGGACACCGGCGTGTCGGTCTCGCCGAGCGCCGCGGCGACCTCGTCGATGGTCGCGCGGATCTCGGGACGGCGGCGCACGGCGTCGACGCGGGCGTGCTCGAGGTGCTCCGCTCCGTAGGGGAGGTAGCTGCGGTAGACCGGGTAGGTCGCCAGGAGCTCCGCCAGCGCGTCGTCCGCTCCCTCGATGCCGGGGATCAGGCGGGCCAGCCGCAGGACCTCGGAGCGGAGGATGCCGTCGGCGATGCCGCGCTTGGTGTCGTGGATGAGGTCGGCCCACTGCAGCGGGGCGCCCTTCCCCGTGAGCTCGGCGTCGAGGCCCTCCAGCACGGGGCGGGCGTCGGGGTCGACCAGGATGCGGTCGACGTCGGCCAGGGCGTCGTAGCCCGTGGTGCCGACGGTCGCCCAGTGCGGCGGGAGCTCCTCGTCGCCCTCGAGGATCTTCTCGACCCAGACCGGGGCGCCGCCGATCGCGCGGGCCAGGTCGTCGAGGTATCCGCCCGGGTCGGCCAGGCCGTCCGGGTGGTCGACGCGCAGGCCGTCTGCGAGCCCCTCGGTGAACCAGCGGACGATCTCGGCGTGCGAGGCGTCGAACACCTCGGGCCGCTCGACCGTGATGGCGGCGAGGGTGTTCACCGCGAAGAAGCGGCGGTAGTTCAGCTCGGCGTCGGCGCGGCGCCAGTTCACGAGCTCGTAGCTCTGGCGCTCGTGCACCGTGCGGCCGGAGTCGCCGGGCTCGGCGGTGCCGGGCGCGATAGGCAGGCGGTTCTCGTAGTAGTGCAGCTCGTCGCCGACGACCTCGAGCGCGTCGAGCTCGCTGTCGCTGTCTCCCTCGCTCGCACCGTCGCCGAGGATCGGCACGCGCAGCTTCCCGCCCCCCGCCTCCCAGTCGATGTCGAAGGCGGTGGCGTAGCGGGAGGACTTCCCGTTCCTCAGCAGGTCCCACCACCACGAGTTCTCGCTCGGGGTCGCGACGCCCATGTGGTTGGGGACGATGTCGATGAGGACGCCGAGGCCCTCCGCCCGCGCCGCGGCCGAGGCGTTCGCCAGGCCGGCCGCGCCACCGCGGTCGGGATCGACCTCGGTGTGGTCCACCACGTCGTAGCCGTGGTCCGAGCCGGGCTCGGCCTTCAGCAGCGGCGAGAAGTACAGCCAGTCCGCTCCGAGCGCGCGCACGTAGTCGGCGACGCGGGCGGCGTCGTCGAGGTCGAACGCCGACCGGATCTGGAGGCGGTAGGTGGAGGCGGGCAGACGCACGTCAGGCTCCTGTCGAGGGTGCGGTCGCGGAGTCGGTCGACTCGGCGTGGGGGCTGGTGGGTCCCGTCGAGGAGACGATCGGGATGGCCGAAGTGGCGGCCAGGGACGCGAGCGAGGCGGCGACCGAGTGGTCGACCTCGGGCTCGGGCGTGCTGTGCTCCTGGAGGATGACGAGCGACTTCGCCTGGACCGTGAGCATCGCCCCCGCCGGACGCGGGATCGAGTCCGCCTCGGCGCCGGCGGTGTCGACGAGGACGCTCCACTCGAGCGCGTACTCGTCGCTCGGGATCGCGAACTCGACGTCGACGTCGTCGGCGTTGAAGTACAGGAGGAAGCTGTCGTCGGTGACGGGGCGCCCGCGCTGGTCGCGCTCGCGGATCCCGTTGCCGTTGAGGTAGATGCCCACCGATCGGCCGAGACCGGAGTCCCAGTCGGACGGGGACATCTCGGTGCCGGCGGCGGTGAACCAGACGATGTCGGGCAGGGGCTCGCCGTCGCCGCGCAGGACGGGGCGGCCGTCGAAGAAGCGCATGCGGCGGAAGGTCGGGTGCTCGGCGCGCAGGCGGATGAGCGCCGCGGTGAACTCGAGCAGCGGCCGGTCGGCGTGCGCCCAGTCGATCCAGGTCAGCTCGCTGTCCTGGGCGTAGGTGTTGTTGTTGCCGTTCTGGGTCCGGCCCAGCTCGTCGCCGTGGAGGATCATCGGAACGCCCTGGGAGATCAGCATCGTCGCGAGGAAGTTCCGCTGCTGGCGCGCCCGGAGCGCGAGCACCCGCGGGTCGTCCGTGGGCCCCTCCATGCCGTGGTTCCAGGAGCGGTTGTGCGACTCGCCGTCGTTGCCGTCCTCGCCGTTGGCGTCGTTGTGCTTCTCGTTGTACGAGACCAGGTCCCGGAGGGTGAAGCCGTCGTGCGCCGTGACGAAGTTGATCGAGGCGACCGGGTAGCGGCCCGAGTGCGCGTAGAGGTCGGCCGAGCCGGTGAGGCGCGAGGCGAACTCCCCCAGCGTCGACGGCTCGCCGCGCCAGAAGTCGCGGACCGTGTCGCGGTACTTGCCGTTCCACTCCGTCCACTGGGGCGGGAAGTTGCCCACCTGGTAGCCGCCGGGCCCGACGTCCCACGGCTCGGCGATCAGCTTCACCTGCGAGACCACCGGGTCCTGCTGGACGAGCTCGAAGAAGGTGGAGAGCCGGTCGACGTCGTAGAACTCGCGTGCCAGCGCCGAGGCGAGATCGAAGCGGAAGCCGTCGACGCGCATCTCCGTCACCCAGTAGCGCAGCGAGTCCATGATGAGCTGGAGCGAGTGCGGGTGGCGCACGTTCAGGGTGTTCCCGGTGCCGGTGTAGTCCATGTAGTAGCGCTTGTCGTCGTCGACGAGGCGGTAGTAGGCCTCGTTGTCGATGCCGCGGAACGACAGGGTGGGGCCGAGGTGGTTGCCCTCCGCCGTGTGGTTGTAGACCACGTCGAGGATGACCTCGATGCCGGCCGCGTGGAGCGCCTTCACCATGCTCTTGAACTCCTGGACCTGCTGGCCCTGGTCGCCCGTGGAGGAGTAGGTGTTCTGCGGTGCGAAGAAGCCGATCGTGTTGTAGCCCCAGTAGTTCGAGAGGCCCTTGTCCATCAGCGTGGAGTCGTTCACGAACTGGTGCACGGGCATGAGCTCGATCGCCGAGACGCCCAGGTGCTTGAGGTGGTCGATCACCGCGGGGTGGGCGACTCCGGCGTAGGTGCCGCGGAGCTCCTCCGGCACGTCGGGGTGCGTCTTGGTGAGCCCCTTCACGTGCGCCTCGTAGATCACGGTGCTGTCGTAGGAGGTCCGCGGGCGGCGGTCACCGGCCCAGTCGAAGAAGGGGTTGATGACGACGCCCATCATCATGTGCGGCGCCGAGTCCTCGTCGTTCGTCGAGTCCGGGTCGCCGAAGGTGTACGAGAAGAGGGACTGGTCCCAGTCGATCTCCCCCGAGATCGCCTTCGCGTAGGGGTCCAGCAGCAGCTTGTTCGGGTTGCAGCGGTGGCCGGCATCGGGGTCGTACGGTCCGTGGATGCGGAAGCCGTAGCGCTGGCCCGGCTGGACCTGCGGGAGGTAGCAGTGCCAGACGTAGGCGTCCGACTCCTGGATCTCGACGCGCGTCTCGGTGCCGTCCTCCGCGAAGAGGCACAGCTCGACGCGATCGGCGATCTCGCTGAACAGGGCGAAGTTCGTGCCGCTTCCGTCGAACGTCGCGCCCAACGGGTAGGCGGTTCCGGGCCAGGTCTCCACGAGACTCCTCAGGGGATTGTTCTCGGGCAGTCCGGGAGACGCCGATGTGCGGTCTGCGGATGCCCGACGTCGGGGGTGATGGTCCGTCACTTCCACGACGGACCGACTGCTCAGCTTAGCGAGCGTGTCTCGAGCATTCCCCTGACGGTCAGCGCTCATCGCGCGGTCCTCCTCCGGTGGTCACGACCGGCGGCCGGAACCGCCGTCCGGTTCGTCCTGCGGGCGCGTGAGCGGGCAGGTCGTTCCGGTGGGTCACGCTCGAACAGTACGGTCGCGCCCGGTCCGCCGGGGAGGGCTGGCGCCGCGCCGGGTGCATCGGCTAGAACGCGCCGGAGGGGCTGTCCGGCCCACGCGGAGGGGCCGGCCGGGCTGGGCGGGAGCAGCGATCGGCCCCGTCGTCAGGGCCACGTCGCCACGGACCGGGGTGCCGCACCGCGATCAGTGCGAGCCGAGCCTGCGCCGCAGGAGATCGATCCGCGCCTGCAGCTGGGTCACGCTCGCCTGCGCCACCGCGGGTCCGCCGCAGAGCCGGCGCAGCTCGGTGTGCACCTGGCCGTGCGACTCGCCCGTCCCCCGTGCCCACAGGCCGACCAGGGAGTTGAGCAGGCTGCGCTGCTCCTTGAGCGTGCGGTAGAGCGGTGCCGGGATCTCGCTCACCGGCTCGGCCGGGGCCGCCGCCCCCGCGCGGCTGCCGGCGCGCTTGGCCTGCCGCTGCTGCCGGTGCTGGAGGAGCTCCCGCACCTGGTCGGGCTCGAGGAGCCCCGGCAGGCCGATGAAGTCGAGCTCCTCCTCGCTCTCGACCTCGACCTCCATCCCGAACTCGGCGCCCTCGTAGACGACGCGGTCGAAGGTGGCGGCCGAGCCGATCGACTCGAAGCGGCCCTCCTCCAGGAGATCGGAGGACGCCTTGTCGCTGCGCTCGGCGTCGGCCATCAGGTCGGCCTCGGGGTACTCCTCGTCGTCGGAGGTCCTGCGGTCGAGGGCGTGATCGCGCTGCAGCTCCATCGAGCCCGCCAGCGCGAGCAGGCCGGGCACGTTCGGGAGGAACACCGAGGCGGTCTCGCCGCGGCGCCGCGCGCGCACGAAGCGGCCGATCGCCTGGGCGAAGAACAGAGGAGTCGACGCCGATGTCGCGTAGACGCCGACGGCGAGCCTCGGCACGTCGACGCCCTCGGAGACCATGCGGACCGCGACCATCCAGCGACCGGTGTCCTTCGCGAACTCCTCGATCCGGTCGCTCGCCTCCTTCTCGTCGGAGAGCACGACGGTGACGGTCTCGCCGCTGATCTCGCGGAGCATCGCGGCGTAGGCGCGCGCGGTGTAGTGGTCGGTCGCGATGACCAGGCCGCCGGCGTCGGGCACGGCGCGCCGCACCTCGGTGAGGCGGGTGTTCGCGGCGCGGAGGACAGAGGGGATCCAGTCGCCCTTCGGGTCCAGCGCGGTCCGCCAGGCCTGCGAGGTGATGTCCTTGGTGTTGCCCTCGCCGAGCCGCGCCTCCATCTCGTCGCCGGCCTTCGACTTCCAGCGCATCTGCCCGGCGTAGACCATGAACAGCACCGGCCGGACGACGCCGTCCGCGAGCGCGCGGCCGTAGCCGTAGGCGTAGTCGGTGAGCGAGGTGCGGATGCCCTCCTCGTCCGGCAGGTAGCTGACGAACGGGATCGCCGCCGTGTCCGAGCGGAACGGCGTCCCGGTCAGCGAGAGCCGGCGGACGGCGGGCTCGAAGGCCTCGCGCACCGCGTCGCCCCAGCTGAGCGCGTCGCCGGCGTGGTGCACCTCGTCGAGGATGACGAGGGTGCGCCCGGACAGGGTGAGCTCGCGGTGGAGCTCGGCGCGGACCGCGACCTGCGCGTAGGTGACGGCGACGCCGTGGTAGTGGCGGGCGTGGCGGCCCATGCGGTTGGTGAAGGTCGGGTCCAGGCGGATGCCGACGCGGTGCGCGGCCTCGGCCCACTGGCGCTTGAGGTGCTCCGTCGGCGCGACCACGGTGATCCGGTCGACCGTGCGGTTGTGCAGCAGCTCGGCGGCCAGCCGCAGCGCGAAGGTGGTCTTGCCCGCGCCCGGGGTCGCGGCGGCCAGGAAGTCGCGCGGCTCGTGCTGGAAGTAGGCCTCGAGCGCCTCCGCCTGCCAGGCGCGGAGCTTGTTCGCGGTACCCCACGGTGCCCTGCCCGGGAACGACGGGGACAGGTGCTCAGCGGCGGAGGTGCCGACCTGATGACCGAAGCTCGAGGGACTGTTCACGTGGACCGAATCTAGCCGACGCCTCCGACAGCGGCTCGGTCTCCGCGGCCCGCCGGGAGGCGCACGGCGTGTCGCGCCGTGCCACCGGCGGCCTGGTGCGGAGCATGATGGAGGGATGGTCGAGCAGCGTCATCCGTGGTCCCGCTACGTCGCCCTGGGCGACTCCTTCACCGAGGGGATCGGCGATCCCGAGCCCGGCAGCCCCGGCGGGCACCGCGGCTGGGCGGACCGCGTGGCGGAGGTCCTGGGCAGCCAGAACGAGGACTTCGCCTACGCCAACCTGGCGGTGCGCGGCCGCCTCCTGCAGCAGATCGTCGACGAGCAGGTCGAGCCCGCCCTGGAGCTGCGCCCCGACCTCATCACCATCTCCGCGGGCGGGAACGACGTCATCCGCCCGGGGACGGACCCCGACGACATCGCGTCCCGCTTCGAGTCGGGCCTCGCCCGGCTCCGCTCCGACGGGGCGACCGTCGTCCTCTTCACCGGAGTGGACGTGGGCTTCTCCCCCGTGTTCGGGCGGATCCGCGGGAAGGTCGCGATCTACAACGAGAACCTGCGGGCGCTGGCCAAGCGGTACGACTGCATCGTCGCCGACCAGTGGTCCCTCCAGGAGATCCAGGACGTGCGGATGTGGGCGCCGGACCGCCTGCACCTCAACCCGCACGGCCACCACGAGGTCGCGCGCATGGTCCTCGAGTCGCTGAACGTCGAGAACGACCTGCGCCCCCTCGCCCCGGAGCCGCTGCACGCCCGCACGTGGCGTGCCGCCCGCACGGAGGACATCCAGTGGGCGCGGGAGTACCTCGTGCCGTGGGTGCTGCGCCGAGTCCGCCACCAGTCCTCCGGCGACTTCATCACCGCCAAGCGGCCCTCCGCCGAGCGCTGGAGCATCGATCCCGCGGCCTCGGAGCCGGGCTCGGTCGTGCCGGGCAACGCCACGCCGGAGGAGGTCGCCGAGGACATCGCGACCGCCGGCGTGCGGATCGTCGGCGACCGGGCCGCGGATCCCCTGGCCTGATCCGCTCCCGGGAGGCGGCGGCTCGCCCCGCGCTCAGCCGAACAGCTCGGCCGGGTGGCCGAGGCGCCAGGCGAAGCCCGGGTCCTCGATCGACCCGTCGGCGACGAGGGGAAGCTCGTACGGGGTGCCGTTGACGTCGACGGTCGCGGTCCCCACGCGCTCGCCGTCGGCGACGGTCTCGAGCGGATCGAGGGCGACCGTGGTCGACGTCGAGACCGCACCCCACACCAGCACGGACCGCGCCTCCGCGGTCTCGGCCGTCGCCGTCTCCCCCCAGGCGCTCGTGAGGGTGCCGTAGTCCTGGCCCTCGACGGTCAGCGGGACGGTCCGGAAGCCCGCCTCGACGGTCGGGACGAGGGTCAGCACGTCCGCGGCGAGCTGCGGGTGCGTGCGCGCGCCCACCACCACGCCGACGAGGGTGACCGGCCGGCCCTCGACGGTCGCGTCGAGCGAGAACAGCAGGCACGAGCCCGCCTCGTCGGTCGTCCCCGTCTTGATACCGTCCACTCCCGAGCGGCCGAGGAGCGAGTTGGTGTTGTCGACCTCGCCGACCCCCGGGATGACCGCGGTCGGCGTCGCGACGATCGGAGCGAGCACCGGGTCCGCGATCAGCAGCTCGCCCAGGCGCACCATCTCGGCCGTCGTGCTGACCGTCGCCGGCGAGAGCCCGCTGGTGTCGGCGAGGGAGGTCCGCTCGAGCCCCTGCCCGTCGAGCCAGCCGCGCGCCGCGGCGAGGAAGGCGTCCTCCGAGCCGTACGCCCAGATCGCGAGGGACTTCGCGTAGTTGTTCGCGGACGGGAGCATCATGGCGGTCAGCGCCTCCCGCTCGGTCAGCTGCAGACCCGCGGTGACCGGAGCGTTCGAGCCGTTCTCGGCCAGGGTGTCGTTGTAGTACTGCACGTCCGCGCTCGTGAAGGTGATGGTCTCCCCGTCCGTCCCCTCTGCGATCGGCTTCGCCGCGAGGACGACGAGAGCGGTGACGACCTTGGCGATGCTCCCCGTCGGCACGGTTCCGGTGGAGCCGTAGCGGGCGAGCAGCCCGTCCTCCTCCGTCCCGTCGATGCCCACGGCCGCCACGGCGCCGGAGCCGTAGGCCGGCCAGGCCGGAGCGGGCGCGTCGACGGTGCTCGAGACGGGGTCCACCGCGACGGCGCTCGCCGTCGGCAGCTCCGCGGTCGCCGCGTTGGTCGCGTAGGCACCGCCTCCGCCGACCAGCACGGTCGCGGCGACGAGACCGGCGACGACCGCCCCGCGCCGTCGACGCGGTCGCGGCTCCGGCGCGGCGGGCTCCCCGAACAGGTCGAGGGCGTCGTCGGATCGGGTCGGGGAGGTCACCCCGTCATCGTACGGGCGGGCCTCTCACCCGTCCCGGACGCCGCCCCGTCGTCGGACGCGGCGGGTGACGCGCGGCACCGACCCCGATCCAGCGGCGGGAGCGTCAGCAGCAGGTCACCGCGGGGCCGCCGAGCGCCGGAGCCGGGCGGTCAGCGCCCGCGGGTCAGCGCCCACAGTGCGACGGCGCTCGCCGAGGCCACGTTGAGCGAGTCGACGCCGTGCAGCATCGGGATGGTGACGACGGTGTCCGAGGCGTCCAGCGCCGCGCGGCTGAGCCCGTCCCCCTCGGCGCCCAGGACGATCGCGACGCGCTCGGGGCGAGCCGCCGCGTACTCGTCGAGCGGCACCGCGTCCGGAGCGAGCGCCAGCGCGGCGACCGAGAACCCGGCCTCCTCCAGAGCGCGGCGAGCCGGTGCCCACTCGGGGGTGCGCGTCCACGGCACCTGCAGGACCGTTCCCATGCTCACCCGGACGCTGCGCCGGTACAGGGGGTCCGCGCACCGCGGCGTCACGAGCACCGCGTCCGCGCCCATGCCGGCCGCGGCGCGGAAGACGGCGCCGACGTTGGTGTGGTCGACCAGGTCCTCCAGGATCACGACGAGGCGCGCGCCCTCCAGCAGCTCGGCCATCGGCCGCAGCGGCGGACGGTGCATCGAGGCGAGCGCTCCGCGGTGGAGGTGGAACCCGGTCAGCTCCTCGATCAGCGGATCCGGCGCCACGAAGACCGGCACCTCGGGATGACGCTCGAGCACCCCGGCCGCGTCCGGCAGCCGCTTCTCCTGCACCAGGACCGAGCGGGGACGGTGCCCGGCGTCGAGCGCCCGCTCGATCACCTTGGCGGACTCGGCGATGTACAGACCGCCCTCCGGCTCCAGCACCCGCCGCAGCGCCACGTCGGTGAGGCGGTGGTAGTCGGCGAGGAGCGGGTGGTCGAGGTCGGTGATGTGCACGATCGGCATCCCGGCAATCTAGGGCACGGCGCGGACTAAACTCGTCCAGGGGCCGCTCGAACGGCCCTCGAAGGAGGCGCGGATGGAGTCGAGTCCGACACCGGTCGCCGAGGGCCCCGAGGCGCTCGCGGTCGAGCAGGCCGTCGAACTCCTCAGCGGGCGCCGCATCGCCGCCGTCACCGGCGCGGGCATGAGCACCGACTCGGGCATCCCCGACTACCGCGGAGCCGGGGCACCGGTGCGCAGCCCGATGACCTACTCCCAGTTCGTCGCCGACCCCGACTACCGCCGCCGGTACTGGGCCGGCAGCCAGCTCGGCTGGCGCCGCTTCACCAGCACGCTCCCCAACGACGGCCACCGGGCCCTGGCCCGGCTGGAGGAGCGCGGCCTGCTCACGGGCGTCGTCACCCAGAACGTCGACGGCCTGCACGTCCGGGCCGGCTCGCGCCGCGTGGTGGATCTGCACGGCTCGGCGGACCGTGTGCGCTGCATGACCTGCGGCCAGTACTTCGCGCGCGACGCGGTGGCCGAGCGGATCGAGGCGCTCAACCCCTGGCTCGACGACCCCGACGTCTCCTCCCTCAACCCCGACGGCGACGCCGAGGTCCACGACGTCTCGGCGATGACCGTCCCCGAGTGCACGGTCTGCGGCGGGATCCTGAAGCCGGACATCGTCTTCTTCGGCGAGTTCATCCCGACCGAGCGGTTCGAGGAGGCGCGCGCCATCGTCGCGGGCGCCGACGCGCTGCTCGTGGCCGGCTCGTCGCTCGTGGTCAACTCCGGCATCCGCTTCCTCGAGATCGCCCGTCGCGCCCGGATGCCGATCGTGATCGTCAACCGCGGCACCACCAAGGGCGACTCGCGCGCGAGCATCAAGATCGACGGCGGCACCAGCGAGGTGCTCCGCGAGCTCGCCGAGCGCCTGCCCGCGCGCCGCACCGCCGCCCTCTGAGCTCCCGCCCGCTCCGCACCCGACCTCCCGAGAGGCCCCTGTGACCCAGCTCACCCTCGTCCGCCACGGCCAGACCGACTGGAACGCCGCCCGGCGCATCCAGGGCAGGAGCGACATCCCGCTCAACGCGACCGGGCGCGCCCAGGCGCGGGCGGCGGCGCGGCTGCTCGCCGACCGGCGCTTCGACGCGGTGGTCGCCAGTCCGCTGCAGCGCGCCTTCGACACCGGAGCGATCATCGCGCGCGGTCTCGGACTCGACGAGCCGCTGGCGGTGCCGGGCCTGGCCGAGCGCGCCTACGGCGAGGCGGAGGGGATGACCGGTCCCGAGCTCGCCGAGCGCTTCCCCGGAGGCATCGAGCGCGCGCCGATCCCCGGCTGCGAGACCCGCGCCGAGGTCGTCGAGCGGGCGACCGCCGCGCTGCTCGAGGTGGCCGAGCGCTTCCCCGACGCGTCCGTCGTCGTCGCCACGCACGGTGCGGTCATCGGCAGCCTGATCCGCGCGCTCAGCAGCGAGGACCTCCCCGTGCACGGCGTCTCGGTCGGCAACGGCTCCCGGCACGACTTCGCGATCGTCGACGGGGCACTGCGCATCGTCGGCGTCGACGACTCCGGCGACGTGGTCGTGGCGGACGTCGACCTCGACGACGTGCTCAGCCCGGCCCCGGGAGCCTGACGGCCCGCCTCCCGAAGGCGGTCCGATCGCCGGACCGCGTCAGCGCCGGCCGAGGTCCTGCAGGAGCCCGAAGAGCACCCGGGCGGAGTCGCGCCAGGAGAAGGCCGCGGCCCGCTCCCTCGCCCGGGCCGAGTGCGTCCGCCACACGGCGCCGTCCTCGAGCGACCGCACGCCGTCCGCGATGCCCTTCGCGCTCGACGGGTCGACGTACACGGCGGCGTCCTGGGCGATCTCGCGGAAGATCGGGATGTCGCTCACCACGACCGGCGTCCCGAGCGCCATCGCCTCGACCAGCGGGATCCCGAAGCCCTCGTCCCTGCTCGCCGTCACGAGAGCGGTCGCCCGCGCGAGCACCGCACGGTACTCCGCGTCCGGCGCCCCCTGGTGGAACACCAGCTTCGCGGTCGGCGCCAGGGCCCGGAGCGTCTCGACGGTCTCGTCGCTCGCCCGGCTCATCAGGTGCAGCTCGTAGTCGGGCAGCAGCCGCATCGCGCGCGCGAGCGTCTCGACGTTCTTGTAGGGCATGAACGAGCCCATGTAGACGAGCGAGCGCGCGGCCGACCGGTCGGGCAGCGATCCCGCCAGAGCGGCGCTCGCCTCGTCGGGCTCGGTCGCCGCGTTCGGGACGACGACCACCGGCCGGGTGGTGAGGCGGTGGGAGCGGATCAGGTCGCGGGTCGTCTCCGAGACGGTGACGACCGCGTCGGCGCGCTGGAGGAGCCTCCGCTGCGGCCACCAGGCGAGGTGGTAGAGCCGCCAGAGCGCGCGCACGGGAGCGGCCAGGTCGCGCGGCGGAGTGCGGTGGCGGTAGTAGATGAGGTCGTGCACGGTCAGGACGAGCCGGTAGCGGCGGCCGAGCGAGCCCATGGTCTGCATCGGCGAGAAGACCACGTCGGGCCGCAGCCGGTTCACCAGCAGCGCGACGAACGGCTCGAACGGGCTGGTCGGCCCGGTCACGCGCTCCCACGGGAGCGACGGGAGCATCGCGAGCTGGCGGCGGTCGCTGATCAGCATGGTCACGTCGTGCAGCTTCGCGAGCTCGCGGACGAGCTCCGCGGTGTAGCGGCTGATCCCGTCGTGCCGCTCGAGCCGGGTGTACCGGCAGTCGACGACGATCCTCATCGGTCGATCCCCTCCTCGAGGGCCGTCCGCAGCACGGCGGCGGCCTCGTCCGGCGTCTCGTAGTGGATCAGGTGGCCGACTCCGTCGATGACGTGCAGGCGGGCGTGCGGCAGCCTCTCGAGCAGGCGGTACTGCGCCGGGAGCGGAGTGATGTCGTCCTGCGCCGCGGCGATCAGCTGCGTCGGCACGCCGATCCGGGAGGCGTACTCGCCGACGTCGTGCGAGACGGAGGCGCGGAACGCCTCGAGGACCGTGTCGCGGGAGGCGAAGGCGCTGAAGTAGCGGTCGTGCTGGTCGTGCACGAAGCGTCGCAGCGCCGGCTCCTTCGTCTTCACCATCGCCAGGCTCATCACCCGCACGATCAGCGGGTCGCTGAGCAGGCGGCGTCCGAGGGGCCCCGGCAGGAGCGCGCCGAGCCGGTAGTAGAGGACGGCGAGCCTGGTCAGGACGCCGCGCGGACCCTGCAGGGCGGGCGCGCCGATCGGGTTGACCAGCACCAGGAGCGGAGCGGGCAGCCCGTCCGCGACGGCCGCGGCCGCGACGATCGAGCCGAAGGAGTGGCCGAGGACGGCCGCCTCGCCGCGGAGCCCCAGCGCGTCGAGGAAGGAGCCGAGCCAGGAGGCGTAGCCGTCCACGTCGTGCGGCAGGCGCGTCATCGGGGTCGAGGCGCCGAAGCCGGGCAGGTCGGGAGCGACGACCCGCACGTCCGCTCCCCCGGCGAGCAGACGGGCGACGACGGGCTCGAGGCCGTGGTGCTCGCCGCGGAACCCGTGCACCAGCACGAGGACGGTCGAGGCGTCCGGAGCGCCGTAGGTCCAGTAGGCGGTGCGGGATCCGGCGACGTCCACCGCGGCCTCGCGGACGGGGACACGGCCGAGATCGGAGGCGTAGGGGGAGGGAGTGGTCATCGCGTTCCTTATCGTAGGGAAACCCCGTCGAAGATCTGGCCGCAACGCCTTGCGTGGCCTCGATCCGAGCCGGGAGCATGATCACGCGCTCGCAACACGGCGCACCGCCCACCCGTCTCGCGAGACGGTCATCCGCTCAGGCAGCAGCAGAAGGAGCACCGTGAGCTTCACGTCGCCGATCCAACTCCCCGGACTCGCCCTCGACCCCCAGTGGTACCGCCGGGCGGTGTTCTACGAGGTGATGATCCGGTCGTACTACGACTCCAACGGCGACGGCGCCGGCGACATCAACGGGCTCGCCTCCAAGCTCGACTACCTGCAGTGGCTCGGGATCGACGCCCTCTGGCTCCCGCCGTTCTACATGTCGCCTCTGCGCGACGGCGGCTACGACGTCTCCGACTTCAAGGCGATCCTCCCCGAGTTCGGCACGATGGAGGACTTCCGCGACCTCGTGCGGAAGGCCCACGAGCGCAACATGCGCATCGTGATGGACTTCCCGCTCAACCACACCAGCGACCAGCACGAGTGGTTCCAGCAGTCCCGGTCCGACCCCGAGGGCCCCTACGGCGACTTCTACGTCTGGAACGACACCGACGACAAGTGGCCGGACATCCGCATCATCTTCGTCGACACCGAGGACTCGAACTGGGCCTTCGACGCCGAGCGCCGCCAGTTCTACTTCCACCGCTTCTTCTCGCACCAGCCGGACCTCAACTTCGAGAACCCCGCCGTGCACGAGGCGATCCACGACGTGGTCAAGTTCTGGCTCGACCTCGGCGTCGACGGCATCCGGCTCGACGCGATCCCCTACCTCTACGAGTCCGACGAGGGCAACGGAGAGGGCGAACCGCCGACCCACGAGTTCATCAAGAACCTCCGCACCATGGTCGACCGCGACTACCCCGGCCGCATCCTGATCGCCGAGGCGAACCAGTGGCCGCGAGAGGTCGCCGCGTTCTTCGGCACGGAGGAGGAGCCCGAGTGCCACATGGCGTTCGACTTCCCGGTCATGCCGCGCATCTTCTACTCCCTCCGCGCGCAGACGGCGAACGAGCTGAAGAAGGTGCTCTCCGAGACGTTCGACATCCCCAGCGGCGCCGCCTGGGGCGTGTTCCTCCGCAACCACGACGAGCTCACGCTCGAGATGGTGTCCGAGGAGTACCGCCAGGCCATGTACGGCTGGTACGCCTACGACCCGCGGATGCGCTCGAACATCGGCATCCGCCGCAGGCTCGCGCCGCTGCTGGACAACTCGCGCGCCGAGCTCGAGCTGATCAACGCCCTGCTCTTCTCCCTCGCCGGCAGCCCGTTCCTGTACTACGGCGACGAGATCGGCATGGGCGACAACATCTGGCTCAACGACCGCGACGCGTCGCGCACGCCGATGCAGTGGACGCCCGACCGCAACGCCGGCTTCTCGGCAGCCGACCCCGGCAAGCTCGTGCAGCCGATCGTCCAGTCGCTCGTCTACCACTACAACCAGGTCAACGTGGAGGCGCAGCTGGCGCAGTCCCGCTCCCTGCTGCACTGGATGCGGAACGTCCTGCACGTGCGCCGCGGCCACCCGGCGTTCGGCCTCGGGTCGATGCGCGTCCTGGAGACGGACCACGAGTCGGTGCTCGCCTTCGTGCGGGACTACGCCGGCTCGGGCTCCGAGATGGGCGACCAGCCCGAGGAGGTGCTCTGCGTCTTCAGCTTCAACCACAACCCGGTCTCGGTCACGATCACCGACCCCGAGAACCCCGGATCGACGCTGAGCGACCTGTTCGGCGGCGGCCGCTTCCCCGGATTCTCGGACGACGGCACGCTGACGATGACGCTCGGCACGCAGGGCTTCTTCTGGCTCCACGTCGCCAAGGCGCACGAGGCCCGCTGACCCGGCAGCACGCCGAGGGGCCTCCGGCCGATGTCGGAGGCCCCCTTTAGGCTGTCGGCGTGAGCACCACCGGAACGACCGAGACGCAGACCGAGCCGATGCTGTTCGACGACGCCGAGCAGGAGCTCGTCCCCTCCGAGGGGGCGCGGTGGTTCGATCTGCTGGCCGTGTTCGACCTCGAGACCACCGGCATCGACGTCCGCACGAGCCGCATCGTCACCGCGCACGTCGGCGTGATCGACGCGGCGGGCGAGCCGATCGAGGGCACGACCTGGCTCGCCGATCCCGGGGTCGAGATCCCGGCCGGCGCCTCCGCCGTCCACGGGATCAGCACCGAGCACGCCCGCGCGCACGGCCGCCCCGCCGGCGAGGTCGTGGCCGAGATCTCCGAGGCGCTGCGCTCGCTCCTCGCCCGCGGCATCCCGGTCGTCGTCTACAACGCCCCCTACGACCTCTCGCTCCTCGCCCACGAGGCGCGCCGCTGGGGCGTGCCCGTGCTGCTCGACCCGAGCCCCGTCGTCGATCCGCTCGTGATCGACAAGGCGGTGGACCGCTACCGCAAGGGCAAGCGCACCCTGACCCTCGCCGCCGAGCACTACGGCGTCGCCCTCACCGAGGCGCACGACGCGGGCGCGGACGCGATCGCGGCGGGTCGGGTCGCCCAGGCGCTGGGCCGCGCCTTCGCCGACGAGCTCGGAGTCGGCGCGGAGGCCCTGCACGCGCTCCAGGTCGACTGGTGCCGCACCCAGGCCGAGTCCTTCCAGGAGTACATGCGCCGCGTCCGCGACGAGTCCTTCGTCGCCGACGGGGGCTGGCCGGTCCGCCACTGACCCCTCAGGTCAGCGTGCGCCCCTCGCGCAGGAGCGCCACGTACTCCGCGATCCGCCGCTCCCGCGTCGCCGCCCGCTTCAGCTGCGAGAGGCGGAAGAGGAACGCGAAGCGCTTCTGCCCGCCGACGGTCGCGAAGAAGGCCAGGGCCTGCGGATCCGCGTCGAGCGCCCGCTGGAAGTCGTCCGGCACCTCCGCATCGCGCTGCCGGTAGGCCGCGTCCCAGCGCCCGTCGGCGCGTGCCCGCTCGACCTCGGCCAGCCCGCCCGGCAGCATCCGGCCCTCCGCCAGCAGCCGTGCGACGTGATCGCGGTTGACCTTGGACCACGGGCTAGCGCGACGCCGCGGGGTGAAGGCCTGGAGCTTGAACTGCTCGTCGAAGGCTCCCGCCTGACCGTCGATCCAGCCGTGGCAGAGCGCGATGTCGAGCGCCTCGGCGTAGGTGATCCCCGGATCGACGGCGGCCTTCTTCCGCAGCTTCAGCCGGACTCCGTCCGGGTCGGGCTCGCCGCGGAGGTAGGCGTCCCACTCTTCAGGAGTCGTGAACGGCAGGATCGGCTTGTCGGCGAAGGACACCATGCCGGGACGCTACCGCGCCGGCTCCCCGACGGCCACGGCCCGCCCGTCGGCGCAAGCCCTCGCTCCGCGGACCGCGGCGCTGTGGGATCGGGTGAGCACGTGTTCCCCCTCCCCCCCTCTCGCAAGGAGAAGTCATGCCCACGATCCGCACGGTCACCGTCCTCGGCAGCGGAGTGCTCGGCTCCCAGATCGCCTTCCAGTCGTCCTTCCACGGCTTCGCCGTCACCGTCTACGACCTCTCCGACGACGTCCTCGAGTCGGCGCGCGAGCGGCTCCGCGGTCTCGCGGGCGTCTACGAGTCGGTGCCCGGCGGCGTCGCCGGCGGACCGCAGGAGGCGCTCGACTCCCTCCGCCTCACCTCCGACCTCGCGGAGGCTGTCGCCGACGCCGACCTCGTGATCGAGGCCGTCCCCGAGGACCTGGGCCTGAAGCAGGAGCTGTACGGCCGCCTGGGTGCGCTCGCTCCCGAGCGCACGGTCTTCGCGACCAACTCGTCCACGCTGCTCCCCAGCGACCTGAAGGCCTCGACCGGCCGACCCGACCGGTTCCTCGCGCTGCACTACGCCAACCACGTCTGGGCGCAGAACACGGCCGAGATCATGGGGACGGCGGACACGGACCCCGCCGTGGTCGACGCCGTCGTGGAGTTCGCCGTCTCCAGCGGCCTCGAGCCCATCAGGCTGCAGAAGGAGAAGGCCGGCTACGTCCTGAACTCGCTGCTGGTGCCGCTCCTCAACGCCGCGTCGGGTCTGCTCATGGGCGGCTACGCCGACCACGAGACCATCGACAAGACCTGGAGGATCGGCACCGGCGCCCCTCTCGGACCCTTCCAGATCTTCGACGTCGTCGGTCTGCGGACCGCCTACAACATCGCCGCCGCGGCCCCGGACGAGGCCTCCCAGGCCTTCGCCGCCCACCTGAAGACGGAGTACCTCGATCGCGGCCGCCTCGGAACGGCCACCGGAGAGGGCTTCTACCGCTACTGAGGACCGCCCCGCGGGAACGACGAAGGGCCCCCGACCGTGAGGTCGAGGGCCCTTCGAGGAGTGCTACTTGCCGAAGTTCTTGTAGCGGCTGTTGAACTTCTCGACGCGGCCGGCCGAGTCCATGATGCGCTGCTTGCCCGTGTAGAACGGGTGCGAGGCGGAGGAGATCTCGACGTCGATGACGGGGTAGGTCACGCCGTCGAGCTCGATCGTCTTGCTGCTCTTCGCGGTCGAGCGGGTGAGGAAGGTCTCACCGGACGCGAGGTCGCGGAAGACGATCGCGGAGTACTCGGGGTGGATGTCGGTCTTCATGGTCGTGTCCTGTCGTCGATGGTCCTGAACCGCACCTGTCGTCGACGGGAACGGGTGGATGAGGGCGGGCGCACCGCGAACGGGCCCGAACCAGCTACCGAGAATACCAGACCGGCAGCGTGTGCAGAAGTCGCGCCGCGCCCGGACCCCGGAGCCGGGGTCAGCCGCGGGCGCGGGCCGAGAAGCGCCCGTTCTCGCGGGTGAGAGCGATGTCGAGCCCGAAGGTCTCGGCGAGCGTCGCCTCGGTCAGGGACTCGGCCAGCGGGCCCGCCGCCACCACCGCTCCGTCGCGGAGGAGCAGGGCGTGGGTGAAGCCGTCGGGGATCTCCTCGACGTGGTGGGTCACCATCACGATCGCGGGCGATGCCGGGTCCTTTGCGAAGCCGCCCAGCAGCTGGACGAGCTCCTCGCGGGCGCCGAGGTCGAGGCTCGCGGCCGGCTCGTCGAGCAGGAGCAGCTCGGGGTCGGTCATGATCGCGCGGGCGATCTGGACGCGCTTCTGCTCGCCGTCCGAGAGCGTCCCGAAGGTGCGCTCGGCGAGGTGCTCGAGCTTCCACTCGGACAGCACGCGGCGGGCGCGGCGCTCGTCGATCGCGTCGTAGCCCTCGTTCCAGCGGCCGGTGACGGCGTAGGCGGCGGTCATCACGACGTCGAGCACGCTCTCGCCGGCCGGGAGGCGGCGCGCCATCGCGGTCGAGGCGTAGCCGATGCGCGGACGCAGCTCGAACACGTCGACCCGGCCGAGGGTCTCCTCGAGCAGGTGCGCGGCACCGGTCGAGGGGTAGTTCTGCGCGGCGGCGATCTGCAGGATCGAGGTCTTGCCCGCCCCGTTGGGGCCGAGGATCACCCAGCGCTCGTCCTCGGCCACGTCCCACGACACGTGGTCGAGGATCCGCTTGCCGTTCCGGACGAAGGACACATCGACGAACGAGACAACGCTGGGCATGGGAGCCATTCTAAAGGAGGCGGCCGGGAGGCTCAGACGAGCGAGTCGTAGATCGCCCGGGTGTCCCGCGCGATCTGCGTCCAGCTGAAGTGGCTCTGCGCGCGCTCGCGGCCCGCGGCGCCCATCCGCTTCGCCGTCTCCGGGTCGGCGACGACCTCGGCGAGGACGGCGGCCAGGTCGGCGACGTAGCGCTCCGGGTCCACGGGGGTGCCGGTGCCGTCGGTGACCTGCTCGATCGGGACGAGACGGCCGGTCACGCCGTCGTCGACGACCTCCGGGATGCCGCCGGTCGCCGTCCCGACGACCGCCGCACCGCAGGCCATCGCCTCGAGGTTGACGATGCCGAGGGGCTCGTAGATCGAGGGGCAGACGAACGTGGTCGCGTTCGTCAGGACCGCGGAGAGCTGGTGGCGCGGCAGATGCCGGTCGATCCAGACGACGCCGGTGCGCTCCTCCTGGAGGCTGCGGACGAGGGAGGTGACCTCGGCCATGATCTCGGGGGTGTCGGGGGCGCCCGCGCAGAGCACGAGCTGCACCTCGGGAGGCAGGGTCGCTGCAGCGCGGAGCAGGTAGGGCAGGCCCTTCTGCCGGGTGATGCGGCCGACGAAGACCACGGAGGGGCGCGAGGGGTCGATGCCCAGCTCGGCGAGGACGGCCTCGTCCTCGACCGGGTGCCAGGCGTCGAGGTCGATGCCGTTGTATACCACGTGGACCTTCGCCGGGTCCAGGGCCGGGTAGGAGCGGAGGATGTCCTCGCGCATGCCGCCGGACACCGCGATCACGGCGTCGGCGTTCTCGTACGCCTCCCGCTCGATCCAGCTCGAGACGCGGTAGCCGCCGCCGAGCTGCTCGGCCTTCCACGGACGCAGCGGCTCGAGGCTGTGCGCCGAGACCACGTGCGGGATGCCGTGCAGGAGCTGGGCGAGACGCCCCGCGGCGTTGGCGTACCAGGTGTGGGAGTGGACCAGGTCGGCCCCCGCCGCGTCCTGCGCGATCTGCAGGTCGACCCCGAGGGTCTGCAGCGCGCCGTTCGCCTCGGCGAGCTCCGCGGGGACGGAGTACGCGAACGTGCCCTCCTCCTCGCGCGGCGCGCCGAAGCAGCGCACCACGACCTCCAGGTCGCTGCGCAGCGCCTTGGTGAGCTCGGCCACGTGGACACCGGCTCCCCCGTACACCTCGGGCGGGTATTCCTTGGTCAGCAGATCGACTCGCACCCCCGAACCGTAGTACAGGGCGCTCCCCCGGCGACAGCCGGGGTCCACGGGGAAGCCCGAGCCCCTACTGTGGTGCCATGCAGTCAAAGAAGATCTTCGGCATCGTCCTCGCCGGCGGCGAGGGAAAGCGCCTCATGCCCCTCACGGCGGACCGGGCCAAGCCCGCGGTGCCGTTCGGCGGGCAGTACCGGCTGATCGACTTCGCGCTGTCCAACCTGATCAACTCCGGTCTCACCCAGATCGTCGTGCTGACGCAGTACAAGTCGCACTCGCTCGACCGCCACGTCTCGCAGACCTGGCGCCTCTCCGGGCTCCTGAACTCCTACGTCGCCTCGGTCCCCGCGCAGCAGCGCCTGGGCAAGCGCTGGTTCAGCGGCTCGGCCGACGCGATCCTGCAGAGCCTCAACCTGATCCGCGACGAGAAGCCCGACATCGTCGTCGTGGTCGGCGCCGACCACGTCTACCGCATGGACTTCTCGCAGATGATCGACGCGCACATCACGTCCGGTGCGAAGGCGACCGTCGCGGCCATCCGCCAGCCGATCGAGCTCGCGGACCAGTTCGGCGTCATCCAGCTCGCCGGTGACGAGGCGGGCGACGGCATCGTCCCGACGATGATCTCCGAGTTCCTCGAGAAGCCCAAGGACGCCGTCGGCCTGGCCGACTCCCCGCACGAGGTCCTCGCCTCCATGGGCAACTACGTCTTCGACGCGGACGCCCTGATCGACGCGGTCATCCGCGACGGCGAGTCCTCCACGTCTGACCACGACATGGGCGGCGACATCATCCCCGACTTCGTCGCGCGCGGCGAGGCGGGCGTCTACGACCTCAAGCTCAACGACGTCCCCGGCTCGACCGACCGCGACCGTTACTACTGGCGGGACGTCGGCACCATCGACTCCTTCTTCGAGGCCCACCAGGACCTCATCTCGGCGCTGCCGGTCTTCAACCTCTACAACCAGCAGTGGCCGATCTTCTCGTCGCAGCTGAACTCCCCGCCGGCCAAGATCGTCCGCGACGGCAAGGGCAACATGGGATCGACGGTCGACTCGGTCGTCTCGCTCGGCACCGTGATCTCGGGCGCGCACATCGAGCGCAGCGTCGTCGGGCCCTGGACGGTCATCGAGTCGAACGCGACGGTCACCGACTCGGTGGTCTTCGACAAGGTCCGCATCGGCCCGGACGCGCTGGTCGTCCGCGCTATCCTCGACAAGGACGTCGTCGTCGAGCCCGGTGCTCGAGTCGGCGTGGACCACGACCGCGATCGCGAGCGCGGGTTCACCGTCACCGAGTCGGGCATCACCGTCGTCGGCAAGGGCGTCGTCGTCCACCCGTAGCACCCCCGCGGGTCGAGCTCTGCGCCCCGGCGCGCCCACCCGACCGATCGGACCGGCCCATGAGTGAGCGTCCTGCGACGCCTGCCCGCTTCCTCGTCGTCCTCGACGCGGACTCCACCCTCCTCCAGGACGAGGTGATTGAGCTCCTCGCGGTGCACGCCGGCTCCGAGGAGCGCGTCGCCGCCGTCACGGAGCGGGCGATGCGCGGCGAGCTCGACTTCGGCGAGAGCCTCCGCGAGCGGGTCGCCACTCTCGCCGGGGTCCCGGAGTCGGTGCTCCCCGGTGTGAGCTCGGGCGTCCGCGTCACGCCCGGCGCCGCCGAGCTCGTGGCCGGCGTCCACGCCGCCGGCGGCCGCGTCGGTGTGGTGTCCGGAGGGTTCCACGAGGTCCTCGACCCGGTCGCCGGTGCGCTCGGCCTCGACTTCGTCCGGGCCAACCGCCTCTGCTGCGGGGACGGCCTGCTGACCGGAGCGGTCGACGGGGAGGTCATCGACGCCGCGGCCAAGGCGGAGGCGCTCCGCGAGTGGGCGGCGGTCTCGGGCGTCCCGCCGCAGCGCACGATCGCCGTCGGCGACGGTGCGAACGACCTGGAGATGATGGCGGTCGCCTCCCTCGCGGTCGCCTTCAACGCCAAGCCCCTGGTGCGCGAGCGCGCCGACCTCGTCGTCGGCGGCCTCGACCTGTCGCAGCTGCTGCCTGTCCTCGGCCTCCGCGGCTGAGGCCCGCCTCCCCCGGCCTCAGGAAGGTCAGCGGCCCGCGATCGCGACGAGTCCGGCGCAGCCGAGCGCCAGCGCCCAGCTGACGAGCGAGCCCACCAGGAAGTACTCCGCCTTCTCGCCGCTGCCGCCGTCGCGGGAGATCTCGGGGAAGCGCACGATCCCCTTGGCCGCGAGCACGGCACCGGCGAGGCCGATCGCTCCGGCGAGCGTGAGGCCGGCGATCAGCAGCCGCTCCAGCGGTCCGATCGTGCGCCCGCCCTGGAGGTCCGGCAGGCGGGCGTCGGCCGGCTCCCGACGCGCGAACCGCTCGCTCCAGCGCGGACGCGGCGCGGGCTCGGCCTGCGGGAGCTCGCGGAACAGTGCCGCCCGCACGATCACGTTGCCGCTCTCCAGCAGGAAGAGCCCGGCTCCGACCGCCAGAGCGAGCTGCTCGATCGGAGGGAGCGTGCTCGCGACGATGGTCGGCGCGAGCGGCCCCGTCGGGATGCCGACGGCGCGGTCGACAGCGGTCAGCACCAGGACCGCCGCGACGAGGGCGACGGCCGGACGCAGACCCCCGGGCGGCCGCGCGTTCTCGACGGTCGTGGTCGTCAGCAGCCAGGCTCCGGCCAGGACGACGACGATCGCCGCACCGAGCGGCGGGGCTCCGGCGAGGAGCGCTGCGGTCACGGCTGCGGCGGCGAGCACGGGGATCGCGAGGAGGGCCGCACGGCGGCGGAGGTGCGTGCGCGCGAGGTCGCCGAGGCCGATCACGGCGAGCAGCAGCGCCGTCAGCACGTCTCCTCCAGCAGGCGCGCGCCGGCGAGGAGGGCGCCCGCTCCCGCGCGCCGCAGCGCCTGCGAGACGGCGGGCTGCGAGATCGACTCCTGCTCGCCCAGCTCCTTCTGCGACGCTCCGCGCAGGCTCCCCAGCACGAGTCGGCGATCGCGCGCGCTGAGCGCTCCGACCAGCGCGTCGCGGGAGAGGAGGTAGGCGTTGACGGCCGCCTCGCCGGAGTCCCCGGCGACGAACCATCCGCGGGCCGTGGGCACGGCACCGTCCTCGAGCGCGTGGGCGCGATCGATGGCCTCGCGCGCGCGCCACCAGCCGGACCCGTCCTCGAGGTCCCCGGCGATCCCCGACCCGACCACCCGCACCTCGCCCAGGCCGATGCCCGCGCGGCAGTCGACGCCGGCCGGGAGCGAGAGGCGCGCCTGCAGCGTCGCCCGGAGCGCGGCGTGGACGGAGGGGTAGATCGCCTGGAACTCGTCGCCGACCGTCGGGTGCAGGGGCTGGATCGCCGGGACCGCGGCCTCCACCTCGGCGAAGCCCCGCTCGATCTCGCGCTGAGCACCCGCGCGGTCGACGAGGGAGCGGGAGGTCACCAGATCCAGGAGCACGGCGACGACATCGGAGGAGGTCATCGCATAAGCCTAGAGCTTATATCCGTCGGATATAAGCCCAGGGCTTATCGGTCAGTGGCCCATCCCGAGGCCGCCGTCGACCGGGATCACGGCACCCGAGATGTACGCCGCCTCGTCGCCGGCCAGCCAGCGCGTGACCTTCGCGACCTCGGCAGCGGTGCCGTAGCGGGCGAGCGGGATGCTCTTCCGGTACTCCGCCTGCTGCTCCGGCGAGAGCTCCGCGGTCATGTCGGTCTCGATGAAGCCGGGAGCGACGACATTGGCGGTGATGTTGCGGGCGCCGAGCTCGCGGGTCAGCGAGCGGGCGAAGCCCACGAGGGCGGCCTTCGACGAGGAGTAGTTGATCTGGCCCGGCGACCCGTAGAGGCCGACCACGCTGGAGATGAGGACGACGCGGCCGAAGCGCTGCTTGAGCATCCCCTTCGATGCGCGCTTGACGACGCGGAACGCCCCGGTGAGGTTCGTGTCGACGACGGACGTGAAGTCCTCCTCCGTCATGCGCAGCAGCAGGGTGTCGCGGGTGATGCCCGCGTTCGCCACCAGGATCTCGACCGGGCCCAGCTCGGCCTCGACCTGCGTGAACGCGGCGTCGATGGAGGCGGCGTCGGTCACGTCCGCGACGACGGTGAGAGAGCCCTCCGGACCGGATCCCGAGCGCGCGGTCACGGCGACCCGGTGACCGGCGGCCACGAACTCCTGGGCGATGGCGAAGCCGATCCCCCGGTTGCCCCCGGTGACGAGGACGGTGCGCGGCGTGGTCATGGTGTCCCTCCTGCCGGCGCTCGTGCGGCGCCGGGCGACCCGTACATCCTAGAGGCGCGTCGCGCAACAGATTCCGGGATGAGGCCCTCCCGGCCTGCACCCGCCCGCCGCGACGTAGGCTTGCAGGGCTGTGAAACCACGCGAGACACTCACCTCCCTACCGCCGTCGCCGAGCGCCGAGCGGCGCTCCCGCGCGATCAAGTACTCGATCGCCATGGGCATCAGAATGCTCTGCGTCATCTGCCTGCTCTTCGCCCACGGCTGGTGGCTGCTGTTCTTCGCCATCGGCGCCGTGGTCCTGCCCTACTTCGCCGTCGTGCTGGCCAACGTCGGCAGTGCGGGCGAGCGCGGCAACGTCGAGCGGCCGGGTGCGATCGTCCTCTCCCGGCCGGTCCCGCCGCCCCCCGCCCCCGACTCCGAGGCGCCGACCGGCCCCGAGGGCGGCGACCCGCGGGGAGACCGGCCGTGATCCCGCTCGGCCGGGTCCCCGACGCGCACGCCTGCTCCCGAGCGGGCTGCCCGCGGACGGCGACATTCGCGATCGAGTGGCGGAACCCGAGGATCCACGCGGAGGACCGTCGGAAGACCTGGCTGGCCTGCGGCGAGCACCGGGAGTTCCTGCGCGAGTTCCTCCTCGCCCGCGACTTCCCGCTCGAGGTGAAGCCGCTCTACACGGTCGATCGCGGAGCGGAACGATGAGCGGCGACGCGCCCCGTCCCTCCTGGCGCTTCGTCTTCTCGCGACGCTGGTTCGGCTACCTCGCTCTCGCGATCGTCTTCGCCGTCGCCTGCGTGCTGCTCTCGCGCTGGCAGGTCGCGCGGCTCGACCAGGCCGCCTCGACCAACCGGCTGGTCACGGCGAACTGGACCGCCGACCCGGTGGCGCTCGACGGGCTGCTCCCCGCCGACTCCACGTGGGACGACGCCCTCGAGTACCGCCCGGTCGAGATCACCGGCGTCTACGAGACGCAGGGGCAGACCCTCGTCCGCAACCGGCCCTACAACGGCAACCCCGGCTTCGAGATCCTGACGCCGCTGCGGCTCGACGACGGCAGCGTGTTCGTCGTCGACCGCGGCTGGGTCCCCGTCGGCTCGACCCAGGACTCCCCCGACGCGATCCCCGCGCCGCCCGAGGGGGAGGTGACCGTCGTCGCCCGCCTGAAGCCCGCGGAGGGACGGATCGACGGACGCTCCGCACCGGCCGGACAGATCGCCACGATCCAGCTCGACGACCTGTCGGCGCAGCTGGACGAGCCCCTGCGGACCTCGGCGTACGGCCTGCTGGTCGCCGAGGCGCCGGCGCCGGTCGACGCTCCCCCGCGGGCCGCGATCAAGCCGGTCGCCGACGAGGGCCTGCACATCAGCTACGCCGTCCAGTGGGTGCTGTTCGCCGTCATGGGCTTCGGCGGGCTCGGCTGGGCGATCCGCCACGAGTACCGCATCCGCAACGCCGACGACCCCGAGGTCGTCGCGGCCGAGGAGCGGCGCGAGGAGCGCCGCCGACGCCGCGGCCGCAGCGACTCCGAGGTCGAGGACGAGCTGCTCGACGCCCGCTAGGCGAGCGTGATCAGGTCGAGGTAGTCGGCCGCCCAGTGGTCCTCGGTGCCCTCCGGCATGATCAGGACGCGCTCGGGGTTCAGCGCCTCGACGGCTCCCTCGTCGTGGCTGACCAGGACGACCGCGCCCTCGTAGTGCGCGAGCGCGTCGAGGATCTCCTCGCGGCTCGCGGGGTCGAGGTTGTTGGTGGGCTCGTCGAGCAGGAGCACGTTCGCGCCCGAGACCACGATCATCGCCAGGGCGAGACGGGTCTTCTCTCCGCCGGAGAGGACCCCGGCCGGCTTGTGCGAGTCGTCCCCGGTGAACAGGAACGAGCCCAGGACCCGGCGCGCCTCGGTCTCGGTGAGGTTCGGGCTGGAGGAGACCATGTTCTCGAGCACCGAGCGCTTGACGTCGATCGTCTCGTGCTCCTGCGCGTAGTAGCCGATCCGGAGGCCGTGCCCGGCCTCGATCACTCCGGTGTCGGGCTGGTCGACGCCGCCCAGGATGCGCAGGAGCGTCGTCTTGCCCGCTCCGTTGAGCCCCAGGATGACGACCTTGGAGCCGCGGTCGATCGCGAGGTCGACGGCGGTGAAGATCTCGAGCGAGCCGTAGCTCTTCGACAGGTTCTGAGCCTGCAGAGGGGTGCGACCGCAGGCGGACGGGGTCGGGAACCGGAGCTTCGCGACGCGGTCGACCGCGCGGACCTCCTCGAGCCCGCTGAGCATGCGCTCGGCACGCGCGACCATCTGGTGCGCCGCTGCGGCCTTCGAGGCCTTCGCGCCGAACTTGGCGGCCTGCAGCTGGAGGGCACCGGCCTTCTTCTCGACGTTGACCCGCTCCTTCTTGCGGCGCTCCTCGTCGGCGGCGCGCTGGCGCTGATAGTTCTTCCAGTTCATGTTGTAGACGTCGATGACCTGGCGGTTGGCGTCGAGGTAGAAGACGCGGTTCACGGTCTCGCCGACCAGCTCGATGTCGTGGCTGATCACGATGAAGCCGCCGCGGTAGTTCTTGAGGAACTCGCGGAGCCAGACGACGGAGTCGGCGTCGAGGTGGTTCGTCGGCTCGTCGAGGATGAGCGTGCTCGCGTCGGAGAAGAGGATGCGCGCGAGCTCGATGCGGCGCCGCTGGCCACCGGAGAGCGTCTTGAGCGGCTGGTCGAGGATCCGGTCGGGGAGGTTGAGGTTGCTCGCGATCGACGCGGCCTCCGCCTCAGCCGCGTATCCGCCCAGGGAGAGGAAGCGATCCGTGAGGTTGCCGTACTTCTTCATGCCGGCCTCGCTCACGGAGGTGTCGCTGCTCGACATCGCGACCGTCGCCTCCTGCATGCCGAGCACCAGCTGCCCCAGCCCGCGGGCGTCGAGGATGCGGGTGCGCGCGAGCTCCTCCGGGTCGCCGGAGCGCGGGTCCTGAGGGAGGTAGCCGATCTCGCCGCCGCGGTCGACCGTGCCCTTCGAGGCGATGAGGTCGCCCGCGAGGACCTTGGTCAGCGTCGTCTTCCCCGCCCCGTTGCGGCCGACGAGGCCGACCTTGTCGCCGTCGCCCACCCGGAAGGAGACGTTCTCCATCAGGAGTCGGGCGCCGACTCGGAGTTCGAGGTCGTGCACGCTGAGCACAGTGCTGTCCGTTCCCGCCAAGAAATGGCGTTCGGTTCGGGAGGAGTGGGGCAAGGGGCCGCGATGCGGCAGCCCCCTAGTATATTTCCTGAGCCGCGGGGCGGA
This sequence comes from Rathayibacter sp. AY1F2, assembly GCF_002930885.1. Classification (NCBI taxonomy): domain Bacteria; kingdom Bacillati; phylum Actinomycetota; class Actinomycetes; order Micrococcales; family Microbacteriaceae; genus Rathayibacter; species Rathayibacter sp. AY1F2. The sequence continues at coordinate 92,436 of NZ_PSVG01000004.1, forward strand.
TCCACGTCCGCTCACCGCGGACGCGCTCGCTCCTCGCTCTCGGGCGACCAGGACTCTCGGAGATCACCCATGTCCCCTTCCTCTTCCGCCCTCCCGCGCCCGGTCCTCGCCGACCGGCTCGTCACCCGCTCCGTCGCGACCGACGCCCTGCTGGTGCTCGCGGGTGCGGGTCTCACCGCGGCGATGGCGCAGCTGTTCATCCCGATGTGGCCGGTCCCCTTCACGGGCCAGACCTTCGCGGTCCTCCTGGTCGGCACGACGCTCGGCGCACTCCGCGGCGCGCTCTCCATGCTCGTGTACGCGCTCGTCGGCGCTCTCGGCGCCCCGGTCTTCACCGAGGGCTCGCACGGCTGGGCGGTCCTCGCGGGTCCCACCGGCGGCTACATCGTCGGCTTCGTCCTCGCGTCGATCGTCACCGGGTGGCTCGCCCAGCGGCAGTGGGACCGTCGCGTCCTCGGCACGCTGGTGACCTTCCTCGCCGGCACCGCCACCATTTACCTCGTCGGCCTGCCCTGGCTGGCCGCCGCCCTCGCCTCGCTGGGGCTGCCAGCCGACCTCGGCTCCGTCCTCTCCGCGGGACTCGTGCCCTTCCTGGTCGGCGACGCGCTCAAGGCGCTGGTCGCCGCCGCGCTGCTCCCCACCACCTGGGCGATGCTCTCGCGACGCTCGCGCTGAGCGGTCGCACGGACGCCGAAGGGCCGGGAGGACGATTCCTCCCGGCCCTTCGGGCGTCCGGCAGAGGTCGAGCCGCCCGGTCCTCCTGCTCGACCTCGGTGGGCACCTCCACCGACTCGACCGGCGGGGACGACGACGGCCCCGGACTCCGGAGCCGTCCCGCCCGGCCGTTCCGACTCCACGACGGACTGCGACCGGCTGAAGACGACAGGAACGCCGAAGGGCCGGGAGGACGACTCCTCCCGGCCCTTCGGCGTCGGTGTGCAGCGGCTAGATCGAGAAGCCGAGTGCGCGCATCATGTCGCGCCCGTCCTCGGTGATCCGGTCGGGACCCCACGGCGGCATCCAGACCCAGTTGATCCGGAACGCCTCGACGATGCCGTCGAGCGACTCGGCGGTCTGCTCCTCGAGCACGTCGGTCAGCGGGCAGCCCGCCGAGGTGAGGGTCATGTGGATGACGAGGGCGTCGTTCTCGTCGTCCCAGCCCAGGTCGTAGATGAGTCCCAGGTCGACCACGTTGACCCCGAGCTCGGGGTCCATGACGTCCTTGAGGGCCTCCTCGACCTGGTCGAAGAGCTTCGGCTCGAGAGTGGTGACCGCCATGATCAGACCGTCGCCGAGGTCAGGAAGCGGTCGTAGCCCTCGTCCTCGAGCCGGGTGGCGAGCTCCTTGCCGCCCTGCTCGGCGACGCGGCCGGCGACGAAGACGTGGACGAAGTCGGGCTGGATGTAGCGGAGGATCCGCGTGTAGTGCGTGATCAGCAGCACGCCGAGACCGGTGCTCTGGTGGGCGCGGTTGACGCCCTCCGACACGATCTTGAGCGCGTCGACGTCGAGGCCGGAGTCGGTCTCGTCGAGGACGGCGAACTGCGGGGCGAGCAGCTCGAGCTGGAGGATCTCGTTGCGCTTCTTCTCGCCGCCCGAGAAGCCCTCGTTGACGTTGCGCGCCGCGAAGGACGAGTCCATGCGGAGGTTCGCCATCGCCGACTTGACGTCCTTCGTCCACGTGCGGATGGCGGGCGCCTCGCCGGCGATCGCGGTCTTGGCAGTGCGGAGGAAGTTGGTGTTGGTCACACCGGGGATCTCGACCGGGTACTGCATGGCGAGGAAGAGGCCCGCGCGGGCGCGCTCGTCGACGGACATGTCGAGGACCTCGACGCCGTCGAGGGTGATCGAGCCGCCGTCGACGTGGTACTTGGGGTGTCCCGCGATCGTGTACGCGAGGGTGGACTTGCCGGACCCGTTGGGGCCCATGATCGCGTGGATCTCACCCTGGTTGATGGTGAGATCGACACCGCGGAGGATCTGCTTGGTCCCCTGCTCGGTCTCGACACTGACGTGGAGATCGCTGATCTGGAGAACGGACATTCAGACTTCCTTCGTGACGGTCGGGTCGATGTAGACGTCGCCGTCGATGATCTCGACGACGAAGACGGGGACCGGCTCGTAGGCCGGGAGGTTCAGGGGGGTGCCGGTGCGGAGGGAGAACTGGGAGCCGTGCGCCCAGCACTCGAGGCTGTCGCCCTCGACGAAGCCCTCGGAGAGCGAGATCTCGCCGTGCGTGCACGTGTCGCCGATGGCGTGGATCTCGCCGGCGGAGTCCTGCACGACCGCGATCGCGACTCCGTCGACCTCGACACGCATGGCCTGGTTGGGGATCAGCTCGGAGACCGAGCAGATCATCGCGGCGTTGCTCATGCGGTGACCGCCGCTCCGCGGGAGGAGCCGGTCTGGCCGGCGCTGCCGGCGAGCTCCGCCTCGATCGCGAGCTGCAGGCGGTCCTCGAGCTCGGCGACCTTGATCTGCTGCACGATCTCGCTGAGGAACCCGCGCACGACCAGGCGTCGCGCCTCGTCCTCGCGGATCCCGCGGGACTGCAGGTAGAAGAGCTGCTCGTCGTCGAAGCGGCCGGTCGCCGAGGCGTGCCCCGCTCCGGCGATGTCACCGGTCTCGATCTCGAGGTTCGGGATGGAGTCGGCGCGCGTGCCGTCCGAGAGGACGAGGTTGCGGTTCTGCTCGTAGCTGTCGGTGCCGGTGGCGCTGTTGCGGATCAGGACGTCGCCGATCCAGACGGTGCGCGCGCCCTCGCCCTGCAGCGCGCCCTTGTAGGTCACGCGGCTGCGGGTGTCGGGGGCGTCGTGGTCGACGTACACCTGCTGCTCGAGGTGCTGGCCGCCGTCGGCGAAGTACAGGCCGAAGAGCTCGCCGTCCGCTCCGCGCTCGACGAGGTGCGCCGAGGGGTTCACCCGGACGATGGAGCCGCCGAGGGTGACCACGATGTGCTTCACCTTCGCGTCGCGTCCGACCCGCACGAAGTGGTTGGCCAGGTGCCGGGCGTCATCCGCCCACTCCTGCACGGTGACGACGGTGAGCTGCGCGCCCTCGCCGACGAGGATCTCCACGTTCTCCGCGAGGGAGGCCTCCCCCTCGTTCTGCAGCACGACGACGGCGCGGGCGTAGGGCGCCGCCTCGATGATCGTGTGCGCGGCGCGGGGTGCGGAGCCGAGGCCCGAGCGGACGAGGGTGGCGACCTTCTCGTCCTCGCCCGTCACGCGGACGGCGAGGGCCTTCTCGAAGCTCGACCAGGCGTTCGCGGCGGCGCGGTCCTCGGGGAGGCCGGCGGTGCCGATCCGCTGGTCGTCGCGGCCGACCCACGAGACGTCCACACCGTCCACCGCCGCGTGCTCGAGGGGGGCGGGCGAGCCGTCGAGCGCGCCGTCGATCAGATCGCCGAGGCGGGCGACGGGCGTCAGCTTCCAGGCGATCTCGCGGCCGGTGACGGCCTCGAAGGCCTCGACGTCGGCCGACGCGAAGCGCTCGGAGCGCGTCTGCACGGGCGTGAACGCCCCGTCGGAGTGGGCGCTGATGCCCAGGCGCTCAGCGGCGGCCGCGCCGTCGATCTCGGGGGTCGCGGCGCTCGTGGGGACCGTCATCTGGCGGTGGTTCCTTTCGATGGGTGCGGGGCGCCCCGTCCGGGCGCCCCTTCGAGGGGGGAGGCGGGCGTCAACCGACGCTGCCCTCCATCCCCATCTCGATGAGCTTGTTCAGCTCGAGGGCGTACTCCATGGGCAGCTCGCGCGCGATCGGCTCGATGAAGCCGCGGACGATCATGGCCATCGCCTCGTCCTCCGGCAGGCCGCGCGACATCAGGTAGAAGAGCTGCTCCTCGCTGACCTTCGACACCGTCGCCTCGTGGCCGAGCTGCACGTCGTCGACACGGATGTCGATCGCCGGGTAGGTGTCGGAGCGCGAGATGGTGTCGACCAGGAGGGCGTCGCAGCGCACGGTGTTCGCCGAGTGGTGCGCGTTCGCGTCCACCCGGACCTCGCCTCGGTATCCGGCGCGACCGCCGCCGCGGGCGATCGACTTCGAGACGATCGACGACTGCGTGTACGGCGCCATGTGGACCATCTTCGCGCCGGCGTCCTGGTGCTGGCCGGGGCCCGCGAACGCGACGGAGAGGGTCTCGCCCTTGGCGTGCTCGCCGACCAGGAAGATCGACGGGTACTTCATCGTGACCTTGGAGCCGATGTTGCCGTCGATCCACTCCATCGTCGCGCCCTCGTGCGCGATCGCGCGCTTGGTGACGAGGTTGTAGACGTTGTTCGACCAGTTCTGGATCGTCGTGTAGCGCACGCGGGCGTTCTTCTTCACGATGATCTCGACCACGGCCGAGTGCAGCGAGTCCGACTTGTAGATCGGAGCCGTGCAGCCCTCGATGTAGTGGACGTAGCTGTCCTCGTCCGCGATGATCAGGGTCCGCTCGAACTGGCCCATGTTCTCGGTGTTGATCCGGAAGTAGGCCTGCAGCGGGATGTCCACGTGGACGCCCTTGGGGACGTACACGAAGGAGCCGCCGGACCAGACCGCGGTGTTCAGCGCCGCGAACTTGTTGTCGCCCGCGGGGATGACGGTGCCGAAGTACTCCTCGAAGATCTCGGGGTGCTCGCGCAGCGCCGTGTCGGTGTCCATGAAGATGACGCCCTGCTCCTCCAGGTCCTCGCGGATCTGGTGGTAGACGACCTCGGACTCGTACTGGGCCGCGACGCCGCCGACGAGGCGCTGGCGCTCCGCCTCCGGGATGCCGAGCTTCTCGTACGTGTTCTTGATGTCGTCCGGGAGGTCGTCCCAGGTCTGCGCCTGCTTCTCGGTGGAGCGGACGAAGTACTTGATGTTGTCGAAGTCGATGTCCGACAGGTCGGCGCCCCACGTCGGCATGGGCTTGCGCTCGAAGAGCTTCAGGGCCTTCATGCGGCGGTCGCGCATCCAGGCGGGCTCGTTCTTGAGCGCGGAGATGTCGGAGACGACCTCGGGCGAGATGCCGCGTCGCGCGGAGGCTCCGGCGGAGTCCGAGTCGGACCAGCCGAACTCGTAGACGCCCAGGCTCTCGAGCTCGGGGCGGTCGATCAGGATGTCTGACATGTGTACCTCGTTTCCTACCCACTGCTAACCGGTCGGGTCCCGGAGTCATTCCCCCGGGGGTGGCCCGCGGGTGCTCTCCGGCCGGTCGCGCGATCGATCTGATGCGCGGAGCGGATTATGTGCGTCCCTGGATTCCGGAGGTGTGCGTCGGCGCTCCATCGGGCCGTGTGCGGATCACGTGCGCAGGGTGCGCCGAACCGTGACCAGCTTCTCATTCTACCGGCGTCCGCCGTTCAGCGGAACCTCCGCACCTGGGTGTCGGCCGGGCACCGGTGACGTGCCTCCAGACGCGCATGGCCATACCAGTGTCGGTGGTCCGTGATTCGGTTCCGCCATGACGAACGACGCATCGACCCCGATCCCCGCACGACTCGTGACCGCACTGGTGGGCGCCGGCCTGCCGACCGGACCCGCACGGGCGTTCGGCCCTCTCGCCCGCGCGATCGCGGCCGACCTCCCGCTGCGGGCGCTCCCCCGCGTGCTCCTGCGCCTCCGGCGGCACCTGCTCTCCGCCGAGCCGGAGCCCGCGGTCAGGCGGCGGGCTGGAGCTCCTGGGCGGCGTCCCGGCGCTGGGCGCGCACGGTGAACAGCCTCGGGTTGACGTCGAGCAGCACGCGGACCGCGCCGACCCAGATGAGCGCCGAGCCGAGCAGGTGCACCGCGACGAGCGTCTCGGGCAGCGCGGTGAGCGACTGCGCGACCCCGACCAGCGCCTGCAGCACGACGACCACGAGGAAGGCGACCACGCGCCGCCGGGCGAGCTCCGAGCCCGCCGCCCGCGACAGGCGCAGGAGCAGCGCGGCGCCCACGACGAGCACCGCCGTGCCGAGCACGCCGTGGACGACGGTCACGCTCTCCCAGTGGAACTGCATGCGGGGCACCTCCGCGGAGTCGCCGGCGTGCGGGCCGGTCCCCGTCACGAGGGTCCCCACGAGGATCACGAGGAGCGTCAGGCCGACGAGCCCGATGCTGAGCGCCCGCGTCGGGCGGTCAGGCTCGAAGGCCACGGACTGCGAGCGGTGGGCGCGGTGCCACGTCAGTGCGGTGGTGGTGAGGAGGGCGATGGCGAGAACGAAGTGCCCGGCCACGATGTACGGGTTGAGGCCCGAGTGGACGGTCGCGCCGCCCGCGAGGGCGTTCGCGACGACGAGCCAGAACTGCGACCAAGCGAGCCGGGTCATGGTGCGGTCGCGCGGCTTCTGCAGGCGCGCGGCCGTGATCGCCCAGCCCACCGCGACCACGAGGACGCCGGTGAACGCGCGGTTCGTGAACTCGATGAAGCCGTGGATCCCGAGCTCGGGGGTCGAGGTGAGCGAGCCCGGCTCGCACGCCGGCCAGGTGGGGCAGCCGAGGCCAGAGCCGGTCAGCCGGACGACGCCCCCGAAGAAGATGATCAGGATGCTCGCGACGAGCGCCGCGGTGGTCCCCCAGCGCAGTGCGCGCGGACCCAGGGTCACCCGCTCGGCGAGCAAGGAGAACGGCGTCACCATCAGAAGGGGAGCAGCGGGTCGATGCCGACGGCGAGGAAGAGCAGGGTGAGGTATCCGATGGACCCGTGGAACACCCGCATCGGCGAGACGTGCTCGTGACGGATCGCGAGGCTGTAGAGGCGGTGCGTCTCGGCGATGAACCAGACTCCGCTGCCGAGCGCGACCACCGTGTAGAGCACCCCCATTCCGGCGACGGGGATCAGCAGGAGCGAGCAGGCGACGGTAGCCCAGGCGTAGAGGATGACCTGGAGCCCGACGATCGTGCGCCCGCGCACGACGGCCAGCATCGGCACGCCGGCGGCCTGGTAGTCGTCCCGGTACTTCATCGACAACGGCCAGTAGTGCGGCGGCGTCCAGAGGAAGATGACGGAGAAGAGGATGACGGGGGCCCAGTCGAGCGAGCCGGTGACCGCCGCCCAACCGATCAGCACCGGCATGCAGCCCGCGATGCCGCCCCACACGATGTTCTGCGGCGTCCGGCGTTTGAGGAAGAGCGTGTAGAACACGACGTAGATCAGGATCGCGGCGAGCGAGAGCCCCGCGGAGAGCCAGTTGGCCGTGAGGCCGAGCCAGACGATCGACAGGACGCCGATCGTGGTCGCGAAGACGAGCGCGGACCGGTCCGAGATCTCCCCGGTCACGAGCGGCCGGTTCTTCGTCCGGTTCATGATCCGGTCGATGTCGCGGTCGAAGTAGCAGTTGAACGCGCCCGCGGACCCGGCGCTCAGAGCGCCGCCGATCAGGACGTTGAGGACCAGCAGCAGGTTCGGGATCCCGCCCTGCGCCAGGATCATCGTCGGAGCGGTCACCACGAGGAGCAGCTCGATCACGCGCGGCTTCGTCAGAGCGACGAAGGCCTTCACCTTGCGCGAGAGGGTCGTCGGCGACGCCCCGTCCCGCTCGACGGCGGTGGTCTCCACGACTGCGTCCATTGCTCCTCTAACGATTCGATGATCCCGAACGAGTGTAATGCGCCCGTCCGGGAGCCGGGCCCGGCGTGCACGCTTGTCCAATCGGACGCAGACATATGCGACCACGCAACCCCCGGTCGGCGGCGCACCCCCCTCCGTATACTCGGGACTGCTCGCCAGAGCGCCCGGCACGCACCCGAGCCCGCCCGACGATCGTCGGCACGGGGCCGAGAGGGCCGTCGCCGGAGCATCGTGTCGAAGTCGTCATGCGGCGTGCTCCACCATGCGAGAGGGCGGACGGTCCCCGTCTGCCCCACGTCTCGAGAAGGGTCAGTACCAAGTGTCAGAACTGCAATGGGAATCCATTGACGAGAAGGCAGTCGACACGGCGAGGGTTCTCGCCGCGGATGCGGTCGAGAAGGTCGGCAACGGCCATCCCGGAACCGCCATGAGCCTCGCGCCCGCCGCCTACCTCCTGTTCCAGAAGGTCATGCGCCGCGATCCGTCCGACGCGACCTGGATCGGCCGCGACCGGTTCATCCTGTCGGTCGGCCACTCCTCGCTGACGCAGTACGTCCAGTTCTACCTGGGCGGCTACGGACTCGAGCTCGACGACCTCAAGGCGCTGCGCACCTGGGGCTCGAAGACCCCGGGCCACCCGGAGTACGGCCACACCGACGGCGTCGAGATCACCACCGGACCGCTCGGCCAGGGCCTCGCCTCCGCCGTGGGCTTCGCCTACGCCTCGCGCTTCGAGCGCGACCTGTTCGACCCGGAGGCCGCCGCGGGCACCTCCCCGTTCGACCACTTCGTCTACGTGATCGCCGGCGACGGCGACCTGCAGGAGGGCGTCACCAGCGAGGCCTCCTCCCTGGCCGGCCACCAGAAGCTCGGCAACCTGGTCGTCATCTACGACTCCAACCAGATCTCGATCGAGGACGACACCAACATCGCCTTCACCGAGGACGTCAAGGCGCGCTACGAGGCCTACGACTGGCAGGTCCAGGTCGTCGACTGGAAGAAGACCGGCGAGTACCACGAGGACGTCGCCGAGCTGCACGCCGCGATCGAGGCCGCGAAGGGCGAGACCGACAAGCCGTCGCTCATCATCCTGCGCACCATCATCGGCTGGCCGTCGCCGAAGAAGCAGAACACCGGCAAGATCCACGGCTCCGCCCTGGGCGCCGACGAGCTCCGCGGACTCAAGGAGGTGCTCGGCTTCGACCCCGAGAAGATCTTCGACGTCGCCGACGAGGTCATCGAGCACACCCGCAAGGCCGTCGAGCGCGGCCAGGCCCAGCACGCCGAGTGGGACGAGCAGCTCGCCGCCTGGGCGTCCGCGAACCCCGAGAAGAAGGAGCTGCTCGACCGGGTCCTCTCGGGCGAGCTGCCCGAGGGCGTCCAGGAGGCGCTCCCCGTCTTCGAGCCCGGCAAGGAGGTCTCGACCCGCGCCGCGTCCGGCAAGGTCATCAACGCCCTCGCCGGCGTGATCCCCGAGCTGTGGGGCGGCTCCGCCGACCTCGCCGAGTCGAACAACACGACGATCGAGGGAGCCGGCTCCTTCGTCCCGACGGAGTTCTCGACCCACGAGTGGACCGGGAAGAAGGGCGGCCGCGTGCTGCACTTCGGCATCCGCGAGCACGCCATGGGCGCGATCCTCAACGGGATCGTCCTGCACGGCAACACCCGCCCCTTCGGCGGCACCTTCCTGATCTTCTCCGACTACATGCGCCCGGCGGTCCGTCTCGCCGCGCTCATGAAGGCGCCGGCCATCTACGTCTGGACCCACGACTCCGTGGCGCTCGGCGAGGACGGCCCGACGCATCAGCCGGTCGAGCAGCTGTCGACCCTCCGCGCGATCCCGGGTTTGGACGTCGTCCGCCCCGGCGACGCGAACGAGGTCGCCTACGCCTGGAAGACCATCCTCGAGCGCCGCGAGGGCCCCGCCGGCCTCGCGCTCACCCGTCAGAACATCCCGGTGTTCGAGCGCGGCGAGGGCGACGCGGAGGGCGAGACCTTCGCCTCCGCCGCGAACGTCGCCCGCGGTGCCTACATCCTGGCCGAGGCGCCGGGCGGCACCCCGGACGTGATCTTCATCGCGACCGGCTCCGAGGTCCAGATCGCCGTCGAGGCGCGCGAGGCCCTGAGGAGCGAGGGCGTCAACGCCCGCGTCGTCTCGGCTCCGTCCCTCGAGTGGTTCGAGGAGCAGGACGCCGAGTACCGCGAGAAGGTCCTGCCCTCCTCGGTGAAGGCGCGCGTCTCGATCGAGGCCGGCCTGAGCCTGGGCTGGCAGAAGTACGTCGGCGACGCCGGCCGCTCCGTCTCGATCGAGCACTTCGGCGCCTCGGCCGACTACAAGACCCTGTTCCGCGAGTTCGGGATCACCACCGAGGCGGCACTGTCCGCCGCCAAGGAGTCGCTCGCAGCCTCCTGACCCGAAGGCCGCGTCCACCACGGACGCGGCCTTCGCCGTCGGAGCAGCGGCTCCCCCTCACACCACGCACCACCTACGCAGAAGAAGAAGAGACATGACCGAGAACACCCCCACCGCAGAGCTCTCCGCCGCCGGCGTCAGCATCTGGCTCGACGACCTCTCCCGCTCGCGCATCTCCACCGGAGGGCTGCAGAAGCTCATCGAGGAGAAGAACGTCGTCGGAGTCACCACGAACCCCACGATCTTCGCCGCGGCTCTGACCAACGGCGAGTCCTACGACGCCCAGGTGCGCGAGCTCGCCTCCGCCGGCACCTCGGTGACCGACGCCGTCTTCGAGATCACCACCGACGACGTCGCCGCGGCGTCCGACATCTTCCGCCCGATCTACGACGCGACCAACGGCTACGACGGCCGCGTGTCGATCGAGGTCGAGCCCGGCCTGGCGCACGACGCCCAGGGCACCATCGAGCAGGCCAAGGCCCTCTGGGCCAAGGTCGACCGCCCCAACGCGATGATCAAGATCCCCGCGACCGTCGAGGGCCTCGAGGCCATCACGGAGGTCATCGGCTCCGGCATCTCGGTGAACGTCACCCTGATCTTCTCGCTCGCCCGCTACCGCGCCGTCATCAACGCGTACCTGGCCGGCCTCGAGAAGGCCAAGGACGCCGGCATCGACCTGTCGACCATCCACTCCGTCGCCTCGTTCTTCGTCTCGCGCGTCGACACCGAGATCGACAAGCGCCTCGAGGCCGTCGGCACCGACGAGGCCCGCGCCCTCAAGAGCAAGTCCGGCGTCGCCAACGCGCAGCTGGCCTACGAGGTCTTCGTCGAGGCGTTCGCCACCGAGCGCGCCCTGCTGCTCCAGGAGTCCGGCGCCAACCGCCAGCGCCCCCTCTGGGCCTCGACCGGCGTCAAGTCGACCGACCTCCCCGACACCCTCTACGTGACCGAGCTCGTCGCGGCCGGCGTGGTCAACACGATGCCCGAGAAGACCCTCGAGGCGACCTTCGACCACGGCGTCATCACCGGCGACACCGTCACGGGCTCGTACGCCGACGCGAACGCCGTCCTCGACGCCGTCGCGGCGCAGGGCGTCTCGTACGCCGACGTCACCGAGCTGCTCGAGAAGGAGGGCGTGGAGAAGTTCATCGTCTCCTGGAACGAGCTGCTCGACACCGTCACCGCGGCGCTCGAGGGCGCGAAGGCGCAGGCCTGATCATGGCCATCCAGATCCACGTCAGCGGAGACGCCGAGAAGGCCGTCGACCGCGTCGTCCCGGAGCTCGTCGCCGACGAGGTCGCGTCCGGCATCACCGCCCAGGTCCCCACCCTGTGGGGCGCCGCGGCGGAGGAGGAGGCGGCCAAGCGCCTCGGGTGGACCGAGTCGACCACCGTCTCCCGCCCCCTGATCCCCCAGATCCTCGCTCTGCGCGAGGAGTTCCAGGCCAAGGGCGTCGACCACATCGTCCTCGGCGGCATGGGCGGCTCCTCGCTCGCGCCCGAGGTCATCACCCGCACCGCCGGCGTCGAGCTCACCGTGCTCGACTCGACGGCGCCCGGCCAGGTGCTCGCGGCCCTGAACGATCGGCTCGCGTCGACCGCGGTCGTCATCTCCTCGAAGTCCGGCTCGACCGTCGAGACCGCGAGCCAGAAGAAGGCCTACGAGAGGGCGTTCACGGAGGCGGGCATCGATCCGCTCGACCGCATCGTCATCGTGACCGACCCGGGCTCGCCCCTGGACACCTCCTCCCGCGAGGCCGGCTACCGCGTGTTCAACGCCGACCCGAACATCGGCGGGCGCTTCTCGGCGCTCTCCGCGTTCGGCCTCGTGCCGTCCGGGCTCGCCGGCGCCGACATCGAGGCCCTCCTCGACGAGGCGGCCGAGGCCTCCCTCGGGCTCGCCGTGGACTCCCCCGAGAACCCGGGCCTGATCCTCGGAGCGGCGATCGCCGCGACCAGCCCGCGCCGCGACAAGCTCGCGATCGTCGCCGACGGGACCGACATCGTCGGCTTCGCCGACTGGGCGGAGCAGCTCATCGCCGAGTCCACCGGCAAGGACGGCACGGGCATCCTCCCCGTCGTCCTCGGCACGCTGGCCCCCGAGCTCTCGGAGGACCTGCCCGACGTGCAGGTCGTCCGCCTGGTCGAGGACGCCACGGCGCTGCACCTGTTCCCGCGCGACCGCCACGAGGGCGAGATCCTCCTCTCCGGCTCGCTCGGCGCTCAGATGCTGACGTGGGAGTACGCCGTCGCCGTCGCGGGTCGCCTCCTGGGCATCAACCCGTTCGACCAGCCCGACGTCGAGTCGGCGAAGGTCGCGACCCGGGCCCTGCTCGAGAAGCGCCCCGAGCCCGAGGCGCCCGCGTTCAGCGACGCGGGCATCGAGGTCACCGGCAGCAGCAGCGTCACCGAGGGCGTCTCGACCGTCGCCGCCGCTGTCGACCGCCTCCTCGCGCAGCTGGGCGACGGCGGCTACGTCTCGATCCAGGCGTACGTCGACCGCCTCGCACTCCCGCAGCTCGAGGGCGTGCGCGACCTCCTCGCCGCGCAGGCTCAGCGCCCCGTCACCTTCGGGTGGGGCCCGCGCTTCCTGCACTCGACCGGGCAGTACCACAAGGGCGGGGCGCCGACCGGCGTGTTCCTCCAGATCACCGAGCGCTCCGACGTGGACCTCGAGATCCCGGACAGCCCGTTCACCTTCGGCCAGCTCATCCTGGCGCAGGCCGCCGGCGACGCGAGCGTGCTCGCCGAGCACGGCCGGCCGGTGCTGACCCTCACGCTGACCGACCCCGAGGCCGACCTCGAGGCGCTCTTCGAGGCCCTCAACACCTGATCCGACGGGCACGCCGCCGCTGCGCTCTCGAGCGCGCGGCGGCGTGCCCGCGGTCGTCCCGCGACCACTTCCCGGGGCAGCAGCCGGGCCCGCCCGCTCCTCCCCCTCCCTCACCGATAGCAGTGCGCCGGTCCCACCGGCACACAGAAGGACACTGCACATGTCTGTGGACATCACCCCCGAGTTCAACCCGCTGAGGTTAAGCTTCGACCGCCGGTTGAACCGGATCGCCGGGCCCAGCGGCCTCGTCATCTTCGGCGTGACCGGCGACCTCTCCCGCAAGAAGCTCATGCCCGCGGTCTACGATCTCGCCAACCGCGGCCTCCTGCCTCCCGGCTTCGCCCTCGTCGGATTCGCCCGGCGCGACTGGGACGACCAGGACTTCGAGCAGGTCGTCCACGACTCCGTGAAGAAGCACGCCCGCACCGAGTTCCACGAGGAGGTCTGGGCGCAGCTCGCGCAGGGCATCCGGTTCGTGCAGGGCGAGTTCGACGACCCCGAGGCGTTCGCCCGCCTGAAGACGACCGTCGACGACCTCGACCGCGAGCGCGGCACGAACGGCAACTTCGCCTTCTACCTCTCGATCCCCCCGAAGTCCTTCCCGCAGGTCACCGAGCAGCTGCGCAGCTCCGGCCTCGCCGAGCAGAAGGACGGCCAGTGGCGCCGCGTCGTCATCGAGAAGCCGTTCGGCAGCGACCTGAAGACGGCCCGCGAGCTGAACGACGTCGTCGAGTCGGTCTTCCCGCCCGACTCCGTCTTCCGGATCGACCACTACCTCGGCAAGGAGACGGTCCAGAACATCCTGGCCCTCCGCTTCGCCAACATGATGTACGAGCCGCTCTGGAACTCGAACTACGTCGACCACGTGCAGATCACCATGGCCGAGGACATCGGCGTGGGCGGGCGCGCGGGCTACTACGACGGCATCGGAGCGGCGCGCGACGTCATCCAGAACCACCTGCTGCAGCTGCTCGCCCTGACCGCCATGGAGGAGCCGATCTCGTTCGACGCGGCCGATCTCCGTGCGGAGAAGGAGAAGGTCCTCGCGGCCGTCCGCCTCCCCGCCGACCTCTCCACTTCTACCGCCCGCGGACAGTACGCCGGCGGCTGGCAGGGCGGCGAGAAGGTGCTCGGCTTCCTCGAGGAGGACGGCATGAGCCCCACCTCGACCACCGAGACCTACGCCGCCATGCGCCTGGACATCGGCACCCGACGCTGGGCCGGCGTGCCGTTCTACCTGCGGGCCGGCAAGCGCCTCGGCCGCCGCGTCACCGAGATCGCGGTCGTGTTCAAGCGGGCACCGAAGCAGCTCTTCGCCGAGAGCCAGACCACGTCGCTGGGCCAGAACGCGCTCGTCATCCGGGTCCAGCCCGACGAGGGCGTCACCATGCGCTTCGGCTCGAAGGTGCCCGGCGCCGGCATGCAGGTGCGCGACGTGACGATGGACTTCGGCTACGGCCACGCGTTCACCGAGGCGAGCCCCGAGGCCTACGAGCGCCTCATCCTCGACGTCCTCCTGGGCGAGCCGCCGCTCTTCCCCCGGCACGAGGAGGTCGAGCTGTCCTGGAAGATCCTCGACCCGATCGAGGAGTTCTGGGCCACGCAGGGCCAGCCCGAGCAGTACCGCCCCGGAACCTGGGGCCCCGATTCCGCCGACGAGCTCCTCGCCCGCGACGGCCGCACCTGGAGGCGTCCATGATCGTCGATCTGCCCGACACCACGACGAGCGAGGTCTCGAAGACTCTCGTCAAGATCCGCGAGGAGGGCGGCGCCGTCGCCCTCGGCCGCGTCCTCACCCTCATCATCGCGACCTCGCGGGGTCACGAGGAGGAGGCCATCGAGGCCGCGAACGACGCGTCCCGCGAGCACCCGATGCGCGTCATCGTGGTCTCGAAGGACGACGGCACCACCACGGTCCCGGTCGACGCGACGGCGCGGGTCGACGCGCAGATCCGGGTCGGAGGCGACGCCGGCGCGAGCGAGGTCGTCGTGCTCCGTCCCTACGGAGACGCGGCCGAGGACGAGGAGAGCCTGGTCACGGGCCTGCTCCTCCCCGACGCCCCCGTCGTGGCTTGGTGGCCGAACAGCGCTCCGGACAACGCCTCCGCGTCCCCGATCGGCCGGATCGCCACTCGGCGGATCACCGACGCGTCGGCCCAGTCGAACCCGGCGGAAGCGCTGCACCACCTCGCGTCCACCTACGCCCCCGGCGACACCGACTTCGCCTGGACCCGCCTCACCCTCTGGCGCGCGCAGCTCGCCGCCGTGCTCGACCAGCCGCCCTACGAGCCGATCACGGCCGTCGAGGTCTCGGGCGCGCCCGACTCCCCCTCCACGATCCTGCTCGCCGCCTGGCTGCAGCTCGAGCTCGACATCCCCGTCGACCACGAGCTCACGATCAGCGCGACCGGGTCCAGCGGGATCCACGGCGTCCGGCTCATCCGCGACTCCGGAGTGATCGAGCTCGAGCGCTCGGTGCCCAACGTCGCGACGCTCACGCAGCCCGATCAGCCGGTCCACGACATCTCGCTCCCCCGCCGCAGCCTCCGGGACTGCCTGGCGGAGGAGCTGCGCCGGCTCGACCCGGATGACCTGTACGGTGAAGTGATCTCGCGCGGGGTCGACATGCTCACTGAGAAGGCCGAGGCCCGCAGCGCCTCCTGAGGTGTGGGCGCCCGTCCAGGGCGCCCGCACCTCAGAGCTTCCCGACACGGAGCCGAACCCCGCCGATCGGCACCCGAACCCGAAGGAGTCCCCTGAGATGACCACCGAACGCCGCGTGCTGGTCCACCGCGACAAGCAGACCCTCGCCGGCTCGGTCGCCGCCCGGTTCCTCACCAAGACGATCGACGTCCTCGACGACCTGGGTTCGGCGAACGTCGTGCTCACCGGAGGGACGATGGGAGCCGCCACGCTCAAGGAGATCGGCTCCTCCTCCGCCGCCGGCAACGTGGACTGGTCGCGCGTGCACTTCTGGTGGGGCGACGAGCGCTGGGTGCCCCGCGGCCACGAGGACCGCAACGACGTCCAGGCCGGGGACCTCTTCAGCGTCCTCGACGTGCCGGCGGCGAACGTGCACTCCTACCCGGCCTCGGACGAGGGCCTGGACCTCGACGGCGCCGCCGCTGCCTACGACGCGGAGCTGCGCGAGCACGCCTCCGAGGGGCGCGACTACCCGCGCTTCGACATCACCTTCCTCGGCGTCGGGCCGGACGGGCACATCGCGTCGCTGTTCCCCGAGCGCTCCGCGATCCGCTCCACGACGCCCGGCGTCCTCGCCGTCCGCAACTCTCCGAAGCCGCCGCCCGAGCGCCTCACCCTCACGCTGCCGCTGATCAACCAGTCGGACCGCATCTGGATGGTGCTCGCCGGCGCCGACAAGGCCTCGGCCCTGGGCCTCGCGCTCGCGGGTGCCAGCACGAACGAGGTGCCCGCGTCGGGCGCGTTCGGTCGCAAGCGCACGGTGTTCTTCGTCGACCAGGAGGCAGCGGCCGAGGTCCCCGAGTCGCTCATCGCTCCGAGCTACTGAGAACGGTCCGGAAACGACGGAAGGCCCGTCCCCCGAGGGGGCGGGCCTTCCGTCGTTCGTCGTCCAGTGAGGATCAGGACGGGGTCGCGGTGCCTCGTCGGGCGCGCAGCTGCTGCAGCGCCTCCTCGAGGAGCTGAGCCGCCTCTGCCTCGGTGCGGCGCTCCTTCACGTAGGCGAGGTGCGTCTTGTAGGGCTCGGTCTTCGCGACCTGCGGCGGGTTCGCCCGGTCACGGCCCGCGGGGAGACCGGACTGCGGCGAGTCGATCACCTCGGGGATCTCGTCCTCGGGGAGGGCCGCCGAGAAGTGGCGCACCGTCTCGTTGCCGAGAGCGTCCCAGTAGGAGACCGCGACGCGCTCCGCGTGGAAGCCCCGGTCCTGCTCGCCCATGGGTCCTGCGCCGACGCGCGAACCGCGGATTGCACTGCCGCCTGATGCCATTGCGAGTACCCCTATGCTCCGGTGGTGAACTTGGTGATGAGTCCGAGCACCACGATGCAGGCCAGCCAGACGACGCCCAGGATCACGGTGATGCGGTTCAGGTTGCGCTCGGCGACGCCCGACGCGCCGAGGTTGGAGGTGACTCCGCCCCCGAACATGTCGGACAGACCGCCGCCGCGCCCCTTGTGGAGCAGGATCAGCATGGTGAGCAGGAGGCTCGTGATGCCCAGGATGACCTGGAGCACGACCTGGAGGATGTCCACGCGGTACCTTTCGAAGTTCTGGCGCGTTGCGCGCCCCGACGAGTATAACGGCGCCTGCGAATCCGCGAGGAATGCGTCGTCCCGTGTTCGGGGCGATGTATACGAGTGTCCGTCGAGGGGCGGAGCGGGTGGCCTCGTCGCGGTACCCTCGACAACCTCTCCAGTCGCCGGACCACGAGCCTGTGATCCACGTACTTTCGGATCGATCGAGCCGAACGCGCCACTCTCTCGGAGAGCACCCCGCAACGAGCCGACAGCCCCGGACCGGCCAACGCGTGAAGCCGGTGTGGGATCTCCGAGGCGAACCGGCGATCCGCGTCCGAGCGGATCGACGTAGCCGAACGCATCCCGCTCTCGGAACCGCGCCCCGTCGCGAAGCCGACCGCGCCACGCCGCGCGGGGAGCGGCGTGGACGACAGCGAGGCGAACCGGCGATTCGCGTCCCAGCGGATCGACGTAGCCGAACGCATCCCGCTCTCGGAACCGCGCCCCGTCGCGGAGCCGACCGCGCCACGCCGCGCGGGGAGCGGCGTGGACGACGAGAGGGCGGGCCCGATGGGCCCGCCCTCTCGTCGCAGCAGCTCAGACCCCGACGTGGTTCCGGAATCGCGCGATCGCCGCGAACTCGTCGACCTGGAGGCTGGCGCCTCCGACGAGTGCTCCGTCGACGTCGGGCTCGCGCATGAAGCCGGCGATGTTGCCGGACTTCACGGAGCCGCCGTAGAGGATGCGGGTCTTCGCGGCGGTGTCGGCGCCGAGGACGTCGGCGACGACTCCGCGGAGCGCCTTGCAGACCTGCTGGGCCTGCTCGGGCGTCGCGGCCTGTCCGGAGCCGATGGCCCAGACCGGCTCGTAGGCGACGACGAGGTCGGCGTCCGCGGGGAGGCCGGTGAGGGCCTCCTTCAGCTGGGCGACCGGCACAGCCGACGGGCCGTGCTTCTCGAGGTCCTCCGCGGTCTCGCCGACGCAGATGATCGGAGCGACGCCGTGATTGACGGCCGCGGCCGACTTGGCGGCGATGTCCGCGTCCGTCTCGCCGTGGAGCGTGCGACGCTCCGAGTGGCCGACGATCACATAGTCGCAGTCGAGCTGCTTCAGGAACTGGCCCGAGATCTCACCGGTGTAGGCGCCGCTGTCGAACTTCGAGACGTCCTGCGCACCGTACTTGAGCGGCAGCTTGTCCGAGTCGACGAGGATCTGCACGGGCCGGAGGTCCGTGAAGGGCGGGAACACCGCGACCTCGACGCCGTCGAAGTCGTGGTCGGCGTCCTTGAGGCTCCACGCCAGCTTCTGCACGAAGGCGATGGCCTGGAGGTGGTCCAGGTTCATCTTCCAGTTGCCGGCGATGAGCGGGGTGCGGGCGGCGGTGTCTACCATCCGAGGACCTCCAGTCCGGGGAGGCGCTTGCCCTCGAGGAATTCGAGGCTCGCTCCGCCTCCCGTCGAGATGTGGCCGAACTGGTCGTCGCGGAACCCGAGGGCGCGGACGGCCGCGGCGGAGTCGCCTCCGCCGACGACGCTGAGGCCGTCGACCTCGGTGAGCGCCTGCGCGACGGTCTTGGTGCCCGCCGCGAACGGCTCGAGCTCGAAGACGCCCATGGGGCCGTTCCAGAACACCGTCTCGGACGCCGCGATGATCTCGGCGAAGTGCGCGGCGGTGTCCGGTCCGATGTCCAGGCCGAGGCCCTTCTCACCGAAGGGCGTGCCCTCGATCGCGTCGGCCGAGGCGACCTGGTGCTCGGCGTCGGGGCCGAACTCCGACGCCACGACGACGTCCGTCGGCAGGACGATCTCCACGCCCAGCTCCTTCGCCTTCGCGAGGTAGCCGAGCACGGTGTCGACCTGGTCCGCCTCCAGCAGGCTGGCGCCGACCTCGTGGCCCTGGGCCCTGAGGAAGGTGAACAGCATTCCGCCGCCGATGAGGATCGAGTCGACCTTCGGCAGCAGGTGCTCGATCACGCCGAGCTTGTCCGAGACCTTCGAGCCGCCGAGGACGACCGCGTAGGGGCGCTCGGGCTTCTCGGTGAGCCGCTCCAGCACCTCGAGCTCGGCCGCGATCAGCGTGCCGGCGGCGCTGGGGAGAAGCTCGGCGAGCTCGTAGACGCTCGCCTGCTTGCGGTGCACGACGCCGAACCCGTCGGAGACGAAGGCGTCGCCGTAGGCGGCCAGCTTCTCGGCGAAGGTGCGGCGCTCGGCTTCGTCCTTGCTCGTCTCGCCGGCGTTGAACCGGAGGTTCTCGAGGACGACGACCTGGCCGTCCTCGAGGGCGTCGACGGCGGCCGAGGCCGCCTCCCCGACGGTGTCCTCGGCGAAGGCCACCGGAGCGTCGAGCAGCTCGCCGAGGCGGGCGGCGACGGGAGCGAGGCTGTACTTCGCCTCGGGCTTCCCCTCGGGGCGCCCGAGGTGGCTCACGACCACGACTCGGGCGCCCTCGGAGACCAGACGCTGGAGCGTGGGCACCGACGCGCGCACGCGGCCGTCGTCCGTGATCGTTCCGTCCTTCAGGGGGACGTTCAGATCGCAGCGGACGACGACGCGCTTGCCTGCGAGGGAGCCCAGTGAGTCCAGAGTGCGGAGCGTCACTGCGCGCAGCCCTTAGAGCTTGCCGGCGACGAACTCGGTGACGTCGACGAGGCGGTTGGAGTAGCCCCACTCGTTGTCGTACCAGGAGGCGACCTTGACCTGGCTGCCGATGACCTTCGTGAGGCCCGCGTCGAAGATCGACGAGTGCGGGTCGGTCACGATGTCGCTCGAGACGATCGGGTCCTCGGTGTACTTGAGGATGCCCTTGAGGTCTCCCTCGGAGGCCGCCTTGTACGCCGCGTTGATCTCCTCGACGGTGGCGGGCTTGGTCAGCTCGACGGTGAGGTCGGTGATCGAGCCGGTCGGGACCGGGACGCGGAGGGCGTAGCCGTCGAGCTTGCCGACGAGCTCCGGGATGACCAGGCCGAGCGCCTTGGCGGCACCGGTCGAGGTCGGGATGATGTTGACGGCGGCGGCGCGGGCGCGACGCAGGTCGCTGTGCGGGCCGTCCTGGAGGTTCTGGTCGGCGGTGTACGCGTGGACCGTGGTCATCAGGCCGCGCTCGATGCCGAAGTTGTCGAGCAGCACCTTGGCGAGCGGCGCGAGGCAGTTCGTGGTGCAGGACGCGTTCGAGATGATGTCGTGCGTCGCGGGGTCGTAGGTGTTCTCGTTCACGCCGAGGACCAGGGTCGCGACGTCGCTGCCGGTGGCGGGAGCGGAGACGATGACCTTCTTGGCACCCGCGGTGATGTGCTTGCGCGCGTCCTCCGACTTGGTGAAGCGGCCGGTCGACTCGATGACGACGTCGACTCCCAGCTCGCCCCAGGGGAGGTTCGCGGGGTCGCGCTCCTCGAGGACGATGATCGGCTTGCCGTTGACGACGATGCGGTCGCCGTCGAGCTCGACGGTCGCGTCGAGGCGGCCCGTGATGGAGTCGTACTTCAGGAGGTGCGCGAGGGCCTTGTTGTCGGTGAGGTCGTTGACCGCGACGATCTCGAGGTCGCTGCCCTTGGCGAGGGCTGCACGGAAGAAGTTACGGCCGATACGGCCGAAGCCGTTGATGCCGATCTTGACGGACACAGATATCTCCTGGTGAGGAAAGGCACCTCGACGGTGCAGTGGAGGGGTGGAAGCCGACGACAGGGCGTCCCGGACGCGGGGCCCGGGACGCCGAGATCGCTACGACAGTAGCAGCAGGCCCGAAGTCTTCTCGCGGGCCTTCTCGAAGCGCGCGGAGACGTCGGCCCAGTTCACGATGTTCCAGAACGCATTGACGTAGTCGGCCTTCACGTTGACGTAGTCGAGGTAGAAGGCGTGCTCCCACATGTCGAGGAGGAGGACCGGGACGGTCGCCGCGGCGAGGTTGCCCTGGTGGTCGTAGAGCTGCTCGATGATGAGCTTCTCGCCGAGCGAGTCCCAGGCGAGGATCGACCAGCCGGAGCCCTGGATGCCGAGGGCCGAGGCGGTGAAGTGGGCGCGGAACTTGTCGAACGACCCGAAGTTGTCGTCGATGGCCGCGGCGAGCTCGCCCACGGGCTTGTCGCCGCCGTCCGGCGAGAGGTTGTTCCAGAACACGGTGTGGTTCACGTGACCGGCGAGGTTGAAGGCGAGGTCCTTCTGGAGCTTGTTCACGTTCGCGAGGTTCTCGCTGTCGCGAGCCTCCTGCAGCGAGGCGAGGGCGGTGTTCGCCCCGGCCACGTACGTCGCGTGGTGCTTGTCGTGGTGGAGCTCCATGATCCGCCCACTGATGTTCGGCTCGAGGGCCGAGTAGTCGTAGGGCAGTTCGGCGAGCGTGTAGTCAGCCATGTGCGATCTCCTGTTCGTGGTCGTCGCTCCCGTGCGACCCGCCGGCGTCTCGGCGTCCTCCGCGAGGCGGAGGAGGAGGGCCGGGAGTGTCCTGAGCGACCCGATCAGTCTAGCGAGGGGGCCCCTCCGCGTTCGGAGGGCTTGCGTTGTTCGACCAGGAGACACTCAGCGTTCGCCGGGCGGGGCGCGCCGTGCGGCCGGGCCTACAGGTCCTGCAGCTCTGCCGGGAGGTTCGCGTCGGTGCCCGGGATGTCGAGGTCGGACGCGCGCTTGTCGGCCATCGCGAGGAGGCGGCGGATGCGGCCGGCGACGGCGTCCTTCGTCATCGGCGGATCGGCGTGGTGGCCGAGCTCGTCGAGGCTCGCGTCGCGGTGCGCGAGGCGCAGGCGCCCGGCGTAGCGGAGGTGCTCGGGCATGTCGTCGCCCAGGATCTCCATCGCGCGCTCGACGCGGGCGCACGCCGCGACGGCGGCCTGGGCGGAGCGGCGGAGGTTCGCGTCGTCGAAGTTGACGAGGCGGTTCGCGGTCGCCCGCACCTCGCGGCGCTGGCGCAGCTCCTCCCAGCTCGCGACGGTCGCGGTCGCGCCCATCAGGGTGAGCATCGCGCTGATGCTCTCGCCGTCGCGGATGACGACCCGGTGGACGCCGCGCACCTCGCGGGACTTGGCCTGGACTCCCAGGCGTCCGGCGGCTCCGACGATCGCCATGGCCGCCTCGTTGCCGGGGCAGATGATCTCGAGCGCCGCGGAGCGGCCCGGGTCGGTCAGCGAGCCCTGGGCGAGGAAGGCGCCGCGCCACAGGGCGGCGAGCTCCTCGCGGGAGCCGGTCGTGAGGCGGTTGGGCAGGCCGCGGACGGGCCGGCCCCGCTGGTCGAGGAGGCCGGTCTGCCGGGCGAGGGTGTCCCCGCCCTCGACGACGCGCACCAGCCAGCTCGTGGTCCTCCGGGATCCGCCGGCCGAGACGATGCTGCCCTCGCTGCGGACGCCGTACAGCTCGGCGAGGTCGCGGCGCACGCGGGTCGCGAGCGGGGCGGAGTCGAGCTCGACCTCGACCGCGAGGCGGTTGGAGATGATGTGCAGTCCTCCGGAGAAGCGGAGGATGGTCGCCAGTTCGGCGGCACGGACGGTGTTCTTGCGCGAGACGATCGCGACCAGTTCGCCCTTGACGTCTGCGGTGAGGGCCACGGAGTCTTCCTTACGTCGGGTGCGCGGCTGAGCGCGCGGGGATCATTCTCGGCCGAGGTCGCGGTGCGCCACGTTGACGGCGACGCCCGGCAGCTCGGCCAGACGGGCCGCGACACGGCCCGCGACCGCGACGGAGCGGTGCTTGCCTCCCGTGCAACCGATCGCGATGGTCGCGTGGCGCTTGTTCTCGCGCTGGTAGCCGTCGAGCACGGGGCGCAGGGCCCGGGAGTAGGAGTCGATGAACTCCTCGGCGCCCTGCTGGGCCAGCACGTAGTCTCTCACCTCTTCGTCGAGACCCGTGTGCGGACGCAGCTCCGGGATCCAGTACGGGTTCGGCAGGAACCGCGCGTCGGCCACCATGTCGGCGTCCGTCGGCAGCCCGTACTTGAAGCCGAAGCTCATCACCGTGACCTGGAGGCCCGCGCGGCCGGCCTCGGCGAAGCGCTCGGTGATGCTGGTGGCCAGCTGGTGGATGTTGAGGTCCGAGGTGTCGATGACGATGTCGGCCGACTCCCGCAGCTGAGCGAGGCGCGTCCGCTCGGCGGAGATGCCGTCGAGGAGGGTCCCCCGGCCCTGCAGCGGGTGCGGACGGCGCACCTGCTCGAAGCGGCGGACGAGCGCGGCGTCGGTGGCCTCGAGGAACACCACTCGGAGGTCGACCCCGGCGCGCAGCTCGCGGACGATGTCGCCGAGGTCCTCGAAGAAGTCGCGTCCGCGGACGTCGACGACCGCCGCGATCTTCGGCAGCGTGTCCCCTGCACGCTGCGCCAGGTCGACCAGCGGGCGCAGCATCTGCGGCGGCAGGTTGTCGACGACGTACCAGCCGAGGTCCTCCAGCGCGTTCGCGGCCGTGGACCGGCCCGCTCCGGACATCCCCGTGACGATCAGCACGTCCTGCTGCTCGCTCTCCGTGCTCATGCGCTCTCCGTGCTCGTGTCTGCTCGTGTCCTCGGTGCCGGGCACCGGCCGCTCTCCCCCGGAGCGCGGGCCTCCAGCCTAGGGCGTGCCCCCGACGGCGGACCCGTCCGGATGCAGGTGCGCGTGGATCGCGCCCGCCAGCGTCGGGCCGATGCCCTTGACCTCGGCGATCTCGGCCTCGCCCGCCTCGCGGAGCCGGGCGACGGATCCGAAGTGCTTCAGCAGGTCGCGCACGCGCGTGCCTCCGAGCCCGGGCACCTCGGCCAGCTGCGACGAGATGTCGCGCTTGCGACGCGTCCTCTGGTGGGTGATCGCGAAGCGGTGCGCCTCGTCGCGGATGCGCTGGAAGAGGAAGAGCGCATCGCTGTTGCGCGGCAGGATGACGGGGAAGTCGGAGTCCGGCAGCCAGATCTCCTCGAGGCGCTTGGCGATCCCGCAGAGGGTGATGCCGGTCACCCCGGACTCGTCGAGCGCGCGCTGCGCGGCTGCGACCTGCGGCTGGCCGCCGTCGACGATCAGCAGCTGCGGGGGGTACGAGAACTTGCGCCGCTTGGCCTCGCCGGTCTCGGGGTCGACCGCCGCGGGCTCGACCGGCTCGCGGAGGTACGCGAGGCGGCGGGTGAGCACCTGGTGCAGCGACTCGGTGTCGTCCGTCGACTCCGCGATGGAGAACCGCCGGTACTGGTCCTTCCGCGCGAGCCCGTCCTCGAAGACCACCATCGAGGCGACGATGTTGGTGCCGCTGAGGTGGGAGACGTCGTAGCACTCCATCCGGAGCGGCGCCTCGCTCATGCCGAGGGCGTCGCGGATGTCCTCCAGGGCCTGCGTCCGAGCGGTGAAGTCGGCGGAGCGGCGGGTCTTGTAGAGCATCAGCGAGTGCTTCGCGTTCTGCGTCGCCGTCTCGAGGAGGGCGGCCTTGTCTCCGCGCTGGGCCGCTCGGAGGCGCACGTTCGTGCCGCGCAGTCCGCTCAGCCACTCCTCGAGCGCCTCGGTGTCCTCGGGCAGCTCCGGCACGACGACCTCCCGGGGCGGGACGTCGCCGGTCTCGTAGGCGGCCTGGAGGGCCGTGTCGACGAGCTCCGCCGTGCTCATGTCGAGCTCCTTGTCGACGACCCAGCCCCGCTCGCCGCGGATGCGCCCGCCGCGGACCCGGAACTGCTGCACGGAGGCGGCGAGCTCGTCGTGGACGATCGCGTAGAGGTCGACGTCCACGTTGTCCTTGAGCACGACCGCGCTCTTGGCGAGGACCGCGTCGAGGGCGGCGGCCTGATCGCGCAGCTTGCCGGCGCGCTCGTACTCCATCGCCGCGGCGGCCTCGCGCATCTCCTTCTCGAGCTCGCCGATCATCCGGCGGTCGTGGCTGCCCATGAAGGCGACGAAGCGGTCGACCATCTCGCGGTGCTCGGCGAAGGTGACACG
This sequence comes from Rathayibacter sp. AY1F2, assembly GCF_002930885.1. Taxonomy (NCBI): domain Bacteria; kingdom Bacillati; phylum Actinomycetota; class Actinomycetes; order Micrococcales; family Microbacteriaceae; genus Rathayibacter; species Rathayibacter sp. AY1F2. Next base: position 117,279 of record NZ_PSVG01000004.1, read on the forward strand.
GTGGGAGCAGGGCCCGCCGCAGCGGCCGATCTGCGACGCGAAGCAGGGCTTGCCGCTCTGCATGGCGCGCTTGTAGTTGGAGTCGTTGCAGGTCCTGATCGGGAACGCCTTGATCATCAGGTCGATCGTCTCGTGGATCGCCCAGATCTTGGGGTAGGGCCCGAAGTAGCGGGCCTTCCTGATCTTGGCGTTCCGCGTGACCATCACCCGCGGGGCCTCGTCGCCGAGCGTCACCGCCATGTAGGGGTAGGACTTGTCGTCGCGGAACTTGACGTTGAAGGGGGGATCGAACTCGTTGATCCAGGTGAACTCGAGCTGCAGGGCCTCGACGTCGGTGCCGACAACGGTCCACTCGACGCCGGAGGCCGAGGTGACCATCCGCCGGGTGCGCTCGTGCAGGCTCGGCAGCGGGGCGAAGTAGTTGCTCAGCCGCGCGCGGAGGTTCTTGGCCTTGCCCACGTAGAGCACCCGCCCCCGGGCGTCCGTGAAGCGGTACACGCCCGGGAGGGTCGGGATCTCACCCGGCTTCGGCCGGAAGTCGACTGTCTGCGCCATGCCTCTCGCTCGCGTCAGCCGAGGATCTCGGCGAGGAACATGCCGGTGTGGCTGCCCTCGACCTTCGCCACGTGCTCGGGGGTGCCCACCGCGACCACCTGTCCGCCGCCGGCGCCGCCCTCGGGACCCATGTCGATCAGCCAGTCGGCGGACTTGATGACGTCGAGGTTGTGCTCGATGGTGATCACCGTGTTGCCCTTGTCGACCAGGCCGTTGAGGACGAGGAGGAGCTTGCGGACGTCCTCGAAGTGCAGGCCCGTCGTCGGCTCGTCGAGCACGTAGACGCTGCGGCCGTTGGAGCGGCGCTGGAGCTCGGTGGCCAGCTTGACGCGCTGCGCCTCGCCGCCGGAGAGCGTGGTCGCGCTCTGGCCGAGGCGGACGTAGCCGAGGCCCACCTCCACCAGCGTGCGGAGGAAGCGGTGGATCGCCGTGATGGGCTCGAAGAAGTCGGCCGCCTCGGCGATCGGCATGTCGAGCACCTCGGCGATGTTCTTGCCCTTGTAGTGCACGGTCAGTGTGTCGCGGTTGTAGCGCGCTCCCCCGCAGACCTCGCACGCCACGTAGACGTCGGGCAGGAAGTTCATCTCGATCTTGATGGTGCCGTCGCCCGAGCAGGCCTCGCAGCGGCCGCCCTTGACGTTGAAGCTGAAGCGTCCGGGCAGGTACCCCCGCGCCTTCGCCTCGGTGGTCTCGGCGAAGAGGTTGCGGATGCGGTCGAACACGCCCGTGTAGGTGGCGGGGTTCGAGCGCGGCGTGCGGCCGATCGGGTTCTGGTCGACGTGCACGACCTTGTCGAGGTTCTCGAGGCCGGTGACGCGCGTGTGCTTGCCCGGCACCTTGCGGGCGCCGTTGAGCTGGTTGGCGAGCACGCGGTAGAGGATGTCGTTCACGAGGGTGCTCTTGCCGGAGCCGGAGACCCCGGTGACCGCGACGAACGTGCCGAGCGGGAACTCCGCGTCGACCTTGCGGAGGTTGTTGGCGTTCGCCCCGACGACCTTGATCATCCGCTTGCGGTCGATCTTCCGCCGCTTCTTCGGGACCTCGATCGCCTTGCGGCCCGAGACGTAGTCGCCGGTGAGCGAGTGGGTGTTCTCGAGCAGCGACTCGTAGGAGCCGGAGTGCACGACCTTGCCGCCGTTGACCCCGGCGCCCGGGCCGATGTCGACGATCCAGTCGGCGGTGCGGATGGTGTCCTCGTCGTGCTCGACCACGATCAGCGTGTTGCCCAGGTCGCGCAGCTTGATGAGGGTGTCGATCAGGCGGCGGTTGTCGCGCTGGTGCAGGCCGATGCTCGGCTCGTCGAGCACGTAGAGCACGCCGGTCAGCCCGGAGCCGATCTGGGTCGCCAGGCGGATGCGCTGCGCCTCGCCGCCCGACAGGGAGGCGGCGGCGCGCGAGAGGTTGAGGTAGTTGAGCCCGACCTCGATGAGGAAGTCGATGCGCGCGCGGATCTCACGCAGCACCTGCGCGGCGATGTGCGCCTCGCGGTCGGTCAGCTCGAGCCGGCTCATGAAGTCCTGGGCGTCGCCGAGGCTGAGGTCGGCCACGTCCGCGATGCTCGCCCCGTGCACGAGCACGGCGAGCACCTCCGGCTTCAGGCGGGAGCCCTTGCACACGGGGCAGGGCACCTCGCGGAGGAACTCGGACCAGCGGGTGCGCTGGACGTCGGTCTCGGCCTGGACGAACTGGCGCTCGATGTAGGGCACGACGCCCTCGAAGCCCGAGGTGTAGCTCATCTCGCGGCCGTAGCGGTTCTTCCACTTGACCTTGACCTCGAAGTTGTCGCCGTGGAGGACGGCCTGCTGCACCTCGGTGCTGAGGCGCTTCCACGGGGTGGTGAGCGTGAAGCCGAGGTCGCGGGAGAGGCCGTCGAGCAGCTTCTCGTAGTACTGGAACAAGCCCTTGCCCTGGGTGGTCCAGGGGATGATGACGCCCTCGGCGATGCTCAGGTCGGGGTCGCCGAGCAGCAGCTCGTCGTCGACCGACATGCGCGTGCCGAGGCCCGAGCACTCCGGGCAGGCGCCGAAGGGCGCGTTGAAGGAGAAGGTCCGCGGCTCGATCTCGGTCAGCGAGATCGGGTGGTTGTTGGGGCAGGACAGCTTCTCGGAGTAGGTGGTCCAGGCGCCGTCGCCCTCGCCGTCGACGTAGTTGATCTGCACGATGCCGTCGGTGAGCCGCAGGGCCGTCTCGAGCGAGTCGGTGAGGCGCCCGAGGATGTCGGGGCCGGCCACGAGCCGGTCGACCACGACGGAGATGTCGTGCTTGTACTGCTTCTTGAGCACCGGCGGCTCGCTCAGCTGGACGAGCTTCCCGTCCACCATGGCGCGGGAGTAGCCGCCCGCGGTCAGCTCCTTGAAGAGGTCGACGAACTCGCCCTTCTTCTGGGAGACGACGGGGCTGAGGATCTGGTAGCGGGTACCGGTCTCGAGCTCCATCAGCTGGTCGGCGATCTGCTGCACGGTCTGCGCGGAGATCCGCTCGCTGCAGATGGGGCAGTGCGGGACGCCGATGCGCGCCCACAGCAGACGCATGTAGTCGAAGATCTCGGTGATCGTGCCGACGGTCGAGCGCGGGTTGCGGTTCGTCGACTTCTGGTCGATCGAGACCGCGGGGCTGAGGCCCTCGATGAAGTCGACGTCCGGCCGGTCCACCTGCCCGAGGAACTGGCGGGCGTACGCGGAGAGGGACTCGACGTAGCGCCGCTGGCCCTCCGCGAAGATCGTGTCGAAGGCCAGGGAGGACTTGCCCGAGCCCGAGAGACCGGTGAACACCACCATCGAGTCGCGCGGGATCTCGAGGTCGACGTTCTGCAGGTTGTGCACCCGCGCGCCGCTCACCACCAGCTTCGAGGACGACTCGTCGAGCGAGGAGACGAAGCGGTGGAAGGAGGGAGAGGGGGTGGAGGAGGGGTCCGTAACGGCGTTCAGGATCGACACTCCGAAAGTGTATGCGGAGCCACCGACATCGCCCGTGGCGTTCGCTGGGCGCTGATCCGCGGGCCCCTCCCCTTGCGGATCAGCGCCCCCGATCAGGACAGGTGCCCGGCCTTCTCCATCTGGCGGAGCTCGCGCTTGAGCTCCTGGACCTCGTCCCGCAGCCGGGCCGCGAGCTCGAACTTGAGCTCGCCCGCCGCCTGGAGCATCTGCCCGTTGAGGTCGGAGATGATCGCCTCGAGGTCGTTGCCGCCGTTCGCGGCGAGACCCTGACGGCGCAGGTTCGGCGTCGGGCTCTTCTTCTTGGCGTCGCGCCCGGCGAGCAGCTTGGCGGTGTCGGCCCCCTCGCGGGCGAGGGCGTCGGTGATGTCGGCGATCTTCTTCCGCAGCGGCGTCGGGTCGATGCCGTGGTCGAGGTTGTAGGCGACCTGCTTCTCGCGTCGGCGGTCGGTCTCGTCGATCGCGAGCCGCATCGAGTCCGTCACCTTGTCGGCGTACATGTGGACCTCGCCCGAGACGTTGCGCGCCGCACGGCCGATCGTCTGGATGAGCGACGTGGACGAGCGGAGGAAGCCCTCCTTGTCGGCGTCGAGGATCGCCACGAGCGAGACCTCGGGCAGGTCGAGCCCCTCGCGCAGCAGGTTGATGCCGACCAGGACGTCGTACACGCCCGCTCGCAGCTCCGAGAGGAGCTCGACGCGCCTCAGGGTGTCGACGTCGGAGTGCAGGTAGCGGACCCGGACGCCGGCCTCCGTGAGGAAGTCGGTGAGCTCCTCGGCCATGCGCTTCGTCAGCGTCGTGACGAGCACGCGCTCGTCGCGCTCGGTGCGGCGCTTGATCTCCTCGAGCAGGTCGTCGATCTGGCCCTTCGTCGGCTTGACGACGATCTCGGGGTCGATCAGGCCGGTCGGGCGGATGATCTGCTCGACGATGCCGTCGGCGATGCCCATCTCGTAGCGGCCCGGGGTCGCCGAGAGGTAGACGGTCTGACCGACGCGCGACTTGAACTCCTCCCACTTCAGGGGCCGGTTGTCCATCGCCGAGGGCAGGCGGAAGCCGTGCTCGACCAGCGTGCGCTTGCGGGACGCGTCGCCCTCGTACATCGCACCGATCTGCGGCACCGTCACGTGCGACTCGTCGATCACGACGAGGAAGTCGTCCGGGAAGTAGTCGAGCAGGCAGTGCGGGGCCTCGCCCGACTCGCGGCCGTCGATGTGGCGGGAGTAGTTCTCGATGCCGGAGCAGAATCCGATCTGCTGCATCATCTCGAGATCGAAGGTCGTGCGCATCCGCAGGCGCTGCGCCTCGAGGAGCTTGTTCTGCTTCTCGAGGTCGGCCAGGCGCACCTCGAGCTCCTGCTGGATGGTGTCGATCGCACGGTGCATGACGTCCTGGCTGGCGACGTAGTGCGAGCCGGGGAAGACCGACACGGAGTCGAGCTTCCGGACGATGTCGCCGGTGAGCGGGTGGAGCGTGTAGAGCGCCTCGATCTCGTCGCCGAACATCTCGATCCGGATCGCGAGCTCCTCGTACATCGGGATGATCTCGATCGTGTCGCCCCGCACCCGGAAGGTGCCGCGGGCGAAGTCGACGTCGTTGCGCGCGTACTGCATCGACACGAACTTGCGGATGAGGCGGTCCCGGTCGACCCGCTGGCCGACCTGGAGCGCCACCATCGCCTCGAGGTACTGCTCGGGCTGGCCGAGGCCGTAGATGCACGAGACGGTCGACACCACGATCACGTCGCGGCGGCTCAGGAGCGAGTTCGTGGTGGAGTGGCGCAGCCGCTCGACCTCGGCGTTGACCGAGCTGTCCTTCTCGATGAAGGTGTCGGTCTGCGGGACGTAGGCCTCGGGCTGGTAGTAGTCGTAGTACGAGACGAAGTACTCGACGGCGTTGTTGGGGAACAGCTCGCGGAACTCGTTGGCGAGCTGCGCGGCGAGGGTCTTGTTGTGCGCGAGCACGAGCGTGGGGCGCTGCACGGCCTCGACGAGCCAGGCCGTGGTCGCGGACTTGCCGGTCCCGGTGGCGCCCAGCAGGACGACATCGGTCTCGCCGGCGTTGATGCGGGCGCTCAGATCGGCGATCGCGCCGGGCTGGTCACCGCTCGGCTTGTACTCGCTGATGACCTCGAACGGGTGCACGGCACGGGTTGGCTCCATGGTTCGAAGCGTAGCCGCGACCACCGACACCGGACGGCGCGTGCGCTGGCGGCGAACGGGGGTGCGCTCTCCGGCCGGGCCGCTCGGCCACGAGGGCGGGTGTCCGGGACGGACCGTCAGCGGGCGAGACGTTCCCACAGCGCGTCGGTCCGAGCGAGCGTCTCCTCCAGCGTGCCGGAGGAGTCGATCACGACGTCGGCGAGGGCGAGGCGGTCCTCGTCGCTCGCCTGCGACGAGACCCGCGCACGAGCCTCCTCCTCGGTCAGTCCCCGGAGGGCGACGAGACGCTCGATGCGGAGGTGCTGCGGCGCGTGCACGACGACCACCTCGTCGAACTCCCCCGCTCCACGGCCCTCGGCGAGGAGGGGGACGTCGTAGACGACCACCGCGGCCGGGTCCGCCTCGGCGGCCTCCGCGAACAGCCGCTGCGAACGGAGGGTCACCGCCGGATGGGTGATCGCATTGAGGTCGGCGCGGGCCGCCGCGTCCGAGAAGACGATCGCGCCGAGCGCCGGGCGGTCGAGCGCGCCGTCCGCGCGGATCACGGACGGGCCGAAGCGCTCGGCGATCGCCGCCAGCGCCGGCTCCCCCGGCTCGACGACCTCGCGCGCGAGGACGTCGGCGTCGACCACCACCGCTCCGTGCTCGGCGAGACGGCGGGCGACGGTGGACTTGCCCGAGGCGATGCCTCCGGTGAGGGCGACGAGATGCACCCGGCCACCCTACCCAGCGCCGTCGCCCGGAACGCCGAACGGCCGGCCCCCGAGGGGACCGGCCGTTCGATGCGATGTGCTCGCGATCAGTTGTTCGAGGACAGCTTCTCGCGGAGCGCGGCGAGCGACTCGTCGTCGGCGAGGGTGCCGCCGGTGGTCGACTCGCTGGTGAAGCCGGCGCCGACCGAGACGCCCTCGGAGACGGTGGCCGCCTCCTCCTGCGACTTGGCCACCTGGGCCTTGTGGGCCTCCCAGCGCGCCTGAGCAGCGGCGTACTCCAGCTCCCAGGCCTCGCGCTGCGACTCGAAGCCCTCGCGCCACTCGTTGGTCTCGGGGTCGAAGCCCTCGGGGTACTTGTAGTTCCCCTGGTCGTCGTACTCCGTGGCCATGCCGTAGAGCGCCGGGTCGAACTCGGTGCCCTCGGGGTCGACGTTCTCGTTCGCCTGCTTGAGCGAGAGGGAGATGCGGCGACGGTCGAGGTCGATGTCGATGACCTTGACGAACACCTCTTCGCCGACCGACACGACCTGCTCGGCGAGCTCGACGTGCTTGCCCGACAGCTCGGAGATGTGGACGAGGCCCTCGATGCCGTCCGCGACGCGGACGAAGGCACCGAACGGGACCAGCTTCGTGACCTTGCCCGGCGCGACCTGTCCGATCGCGTGGGTGCGGGCGAAGACCTGCCACGGGTCTTCCTGGGTCGCCTTGAGCGAGAGCGACACGCGCTCGCGGTCGAGGTCGACCTCGAGGATCTCGACGGTGACCTCCTGGCCCACCTCGACGACCTCGGAGGCGTGCTCGATGTGCTTCCAGGAGAGCTCGGAGACGTGGACGAGACCGTCGACGCCGCCGAGGTCGACGAACGCACCGAAGTTGACGATCGACGACACGACGCCCTTGCGGACCTGACCCTTGTGCAGGTTGTTCAGGAACGTGGTGCGGCTCTCGGACTGGGTCTGCTCGAGGAGCGCGCGACGCGACAGGACCACGTTGTTGCGGTTCTTGTCGAGCTCGAGGATCTTCGCCTCGATCTCCTGGCCGAGGTACGGCGTGAGATCGCGGACGCGGCGCAGCTCGATGAGCGAGGCCGGGAGGAAGCCGCGGAGGCCGATGTCGACGATGAGACCGCCCTTGACGACCTCGATGACCGAGCCGGTGACGACGCCGTCCGACTCCTTGATCTTCTCGACGTCGCCCCACGCGCGCTCGTACTGCGCACGCTTCTTGGACAGGATCAGGCGACCCTCCTTGTCCTCCTTCTGGAGGACGAGGGCCTCGACGCTGTCGCCCACGTTGACGACCTCGGAGGGGTCGACGTCGTGCTTGATGGAGAGCTCGCGCGAGGGGATGACGCCCTCGGTCTTGTAGCCGACGTCGAGGAGGACCTCGTCGCGGTCGATCTTCACGACGGTGCCTTCGATGAGGTCTCCGTCGTTGAAGAACTTCAGAGTCTTTTCGACCGCGGCAAGAAAGTCTTCAGCAGACCCGATGTCGTTGATCGCGACCTGCTTGGTTGCCTTGTCGGTCGTTGCGGTTGTCATTAAGGGATGCTCCAGGATGGATGGGTCTCGGGCGGCGGCCGCCTGCGGGCCTCGCGGCTCGGCGGAGTGGTGACCACTGCGGTGGTGAGGGATGTGCCTCCGGCCCGGGAGCCGCGCTCGGCCGGCCGGAGGACCGGCCTTCCTCGCGCGCCGCGGGCACGGCGGCGCCACAGATGTGACACCCCAGCTTAGACGCCCCGGGAGGCGCACGGCAATCTCGCCGCGCCCGTCCAGGCGCGGGTTCCGGAGTCAGCCGGCGAGGGAGGAGCGGAGGGTGTCGAGACCGACGCCGCCGAGGTCGAGCGCCCTCCGGTGGAAGGCCGCGAGCGAGAACGCGGCGCCCTCGCGCGCCTCCGCCTCGTCGCGCAGCTGCTCCCAGATCCGCTGCCCGATCTTGTAGGACGGAGCCTGCCCCGGCCAGCCGAGGTACCGGTTCACCTCGAAGCGCACGAACGCGTCGTCCATGTTCACGTTGGCCCGCATGAAGTCGAGGGCCGACTCGGCGGTCCAGACGGTGCCGGAGCCCGGCATCGGCTTCTGGAGGTGCACGCCGATGTCCAGCACGACGCGCGCCGCGCGCATCCGCTGGCCGTCGAGCATGCCCAGGCGGTCGGCCGGGTCGTCGAGGTAGCCGAAGCGCTCCATCAGCCGCTCCGCGTAGAGCGCCCAGCCCTCGGCGTGGCCGGAGGTCCCGGCGAGCTGACGGCGCCAGGTGTTGAGGCGGGCGCGGTTGTGGACGGCCTGGCCGATCTGCAGGTGATGGCCCGGGACGCCCTCGTGGTAGACCGTGGTCAGCTCCCGCCAGGTGGCGAACTCGGTGACTCCGGCCGGGACCGACCACCACATCCGCCCCGGGCGCGAGAAGTCGTCGCTCGGACCGGTGTAGTAGATGCCGCCCTCCTGGGTCGGCGCGATCCTGCACTCGAGGCGGCGCACCTCCTCCGGGATGTCGAAGGCGGTGCCGGCGAGCTCGCGGACGGAGCGGTCGCTGGTCTCCTGCATCCACGCCTGCAGAGCGTCGACGCCGTGCAGAGTGCGGGCCGGGTCCGCCTCGAGGTGGGCGATCGCCTCGGCGACGGAGGCGCCGGGCAGGATCTCGCGCGCGATCGCCTCCTGCTCGGACGTCATGCGGGCCAGCTCCTCGATCCCCCACTCGTAGGTCTCGTCGAGGTCGACGACAGCGCCGAGGAAGCGGCGGGAGTGCAGCGCGTACAGCTCCCGGCCGACGGCGTCCTGCTCGGTCGCGGCGGGGGCGAGCTCGCCCCGGAGGAACTGCGCGAGCGACCCGTAGGCGGCCGAGGCACGGCGGGCGCCGTCCTCCAGCCGCTGAGCGAGCGACGCGGGCAGGGATCCGGCGGCGGGAGCGGCCTCCGCGGCCAGCTCGGCGAAGAACCCGCGGGGAGCGGCGATCTTCCGCGCCTGCTCGGCGACGAGCTCGACCTGGCGGCGGGCGGGGACCACGCCGGTGCGGATCCCCTCGCGCAGGGTCTCCGCGTAGCCCTCGAGGGCGGCCGGCACGGCCAGCAGCCGCTCGGCGACCGCCTCCCAGTCGGCGACCTCGTCCGTCGGCATCAGGTCGAAGACGTCGCGCAGCTCCTGCGCCGGGGACGCGATCACGTTGAGGTCCCGCAGCGGCAGACCGGCGTCGTGCCCCTCCAGGGAGAGCCGGAGCTCGGCGCCGAGGTCGGCGACCGTGACGCGGTCGACGTCGTCCACGGGGTCGGCGGCCTCGAGCTCGGCGAGGGCCGAGGCGGTCGCCGCCCGGGCCTGCTCGAGACCGGCCGGCGAGTAGTCGCCCAGACGGCCGTTCGCGCCGCTGCGTCCGATCGCGGTGCCGAGGGTGGGGTCGAGGTCGACGAGCGTGTCGACCCAGCGCTCGGCGACGGCGTCGACGGCGGTGGGCTCGCGGGGGGTGTCGGTGCTCATGCCTCCGAGCCTAGCCAGGCCCTGCGGCCGGCTCAGTGCGCGGCGACGTCCCAGTCGGACCCGTGGCCCACCTGCACCTCGAGCGGGACGCTCAGGTCGGCGGCACCCGCCATCCGGCCGCGGACGATCGCCTCGAGCGGCTCCTCCTCGCCGGGGGCGACGTCGAAGATCAGCTCGTCGTGCACCTGGAGGAGCATCCGAGAGCCGAGCCCCTGCTCGTCGAGGTCGGCCTGCACGCCGATCATCGCGCGCTTCATGATGTCGGCGGCCGAGCCCTGGATCGGCGAGTTGAGTGCCGCCCTCTCGGCGTTGTCGCGGAGGACGCGGTTCGCGCTCTGCAGGTCGGGGAACGGACGCCGGCGACCGAAGATCGTCTCGGTGTAGCCGGTCTCGCGGGCCTGCTCGACGACGCTGCGGAGGTAGTCGCGCACCGCGCCGAAGCGGACGAAGTAGTCGGTCATCAGCTGCTTGGCCTCGGCGCTCGAGATGCGCAGCTGCTTCGACAGGCCGAAGGCGCTCAGGCCGTAGGCGAGGCCGTACGACATCGCCTTGACCTTGTTGCGCATGGCCGAGGTGACGTCGCCCGGATCGACGCCGAAGATCCGCGACCCGACGAAGCGGTGCAGGTCCTCGCCGGAGTGGAAGGCCTCGATCAGCCCGGCGTCGCCGGAGAGGTGCGCCATGATCCGCATCTCGATCTGCGAGTAGTCGGCGGTGAGGAGGGTGCTCGCGTCCGCTCCGTGGACGAAGGCGGTGCGGATGCGGCGGCCCACCTCGCTGCGGACGGGGATGTTCTGCAGGTTCGGGTCGTTGGAGGAGATCCGGCCGGTGGCCGTGCCGGTCTGGTCGTAGCTGGTGTGGATCCGGCCGTCGGCGGTGACCGACTTCTCGAGCGTCTCGATGATCTGCTTGAGCTTGGTCGCGTCGCGGTGCTCGAGGAGCAGCCCGAGGAACGGGTGCGGGTGGGACTCCTGCAGGTCGGCGAGGGCGGAGGCGTCGGTGGTGTAGCCCGTCTTCGTGGCCCGGGTGCGCGGCATGTCGAGCTCCTCGAAGAGGACCTGCTGCAGCTGCTTGGGCGAGCCGAGGTTCATCTCGTGGCCGATCTCGGCGAACGCGCGGCTCGCGAGGTCGGCGGCCGAAACGGTCAGCTCGGCGCGGAGGCGCGCCAGCACGTCGGCGTCGATCGCGACGCCGGTGAGCTCCATCGTCGCGAGGACCTGGACGATCGGCAGCTCGATGTCGACGAGCACCGAGAGCATCCCCTCGCCCAGCCGCTCGCGCAGCGGAGCGACGAGCCGGTACGCGTACCAGGCCTCGGTGGCGGGCCCCATCGGCTCGACGGTGGGGACCAGCTGGTTCGGGTCGCCCTGCGCCATGGTCTCGTCGAGGTGCTGCGCGACCTGCGCCGCGAGCGTGGCCGGATGCCCGGTGGGCTGCACCAGCCAGGAGGCGACGCGGGTGTCGAACGCGAGCCCCGCGACGGGGAGTCCGGCCCTCCGAAGCGCCTTGATCTGGGGCTTCGCGTCGGCGAAGTACTTGGGGGCGGGCCCGGCCAGCCACTGCTCGAGCGCGGTGTAGTCGGGCCGCTCGGCGGCCCACGGGACGAACGCCGTCTCCTTCTCGACCGCGAGGCCCACACCCTCGAGCCCGCCGGCTCCGAGCAGGACCTGCACGGCGACCGGCGCGGTGCCCTTCGCCGACACGCGGTCGAGCCAGTGCGCGAGCTCCTCGTCGACCAGGGTGCGGACGGCGGGTGCGGAGGTCGTGACCACGTCGCCCGCCAGGGCCGCGGCAGCGCCGTCGACGCCCTCCTCCGCGGCGATCGTGAGGACCCGCTCCTGCAGGGTCTTGAACTCGAGGCGGCTGAAGATCTCGCGGACCGCGTCGGGATCGATCGGACGGCGCGTCAGATCGTGCGGCCCGAGGGGGAGCTCGACGTCCGTCACCAGCCGGTTGAGGCGGCGGTTGCGGAGCGCGTTCTCCTTCTGCTCGCGCAGCTTCTCGCCGACCACGCCCTTGATCTCGTCGGCGTGGGCGATGATGTCGGCGACCGTGCCGTACTGGTTGACCCACTTCGCGGCCGTCTTGGGGCCGACCTTGTCGACGCCGGGCAGGTTGTCGCTGGTCTCGCCGACGAGGGCGGCGATCTCGGGGTACTGGTGCGGCTCGACGCCGTACTTCTCGAACACCTTGTCGCGGTCGTAGCGGGTGAGCTGCGAGACGCCCTGGGTGGAGGGGTAGAGCAGGGTGACGTCCGGGGTCACCAGCTGGATGGTGTCGCGATCGCCCGAGACGACCAGCACGCGGAAGCCGGCCTCGGCCCCCTGGCGCGCGAGCGTCGCGAGGATGTCGTCGGCCTCGAAGTCCTCCTTCGAGACGGTCCGGATGTTCATGGCGTGCAGCGCCTCCTCGAGGAGGGGGACCTGGCCCTTGAACTCGGGCGGCGTCTCGCCGCGGGTGCCCTTGTACTCCGGGTACTCGCGCGTGCGGAACGAGTAGCGGGAGATGTCGAACGCGACGCCGAGGTGGGTCGGCTTCTCGTTCTTCAGCAGCAGGATCAGCATCGAGAGGAAGCCGTGGATGGCGTTCGTGTGCTGGCCCTCGCGGGTCTGGAAGCTGTCGACCGGGAGCGCGTAGAACGCCCGGAACGCCAGGGAATGGCCGTCGACGAGCAGGAGGGTAGGCTGTTCCGGATCTGACACAGGGCCAGACTACACAGCGCCTCCGACACCGGATCGGCCCGCTCGCGCCCGCCGGTCAGGGCCGCTCCGAGGCTCCAGCGCGAGGAGCGACGTGACCGAGCCGACCCCCACCACGACCGCCTGGATCCGCCCGCCCGCGCTCGACCTGGTCGCCGGGATCGGCCGCGGCATGGGCGAGCTCGCCGAGCGGATGGGGATCCTCTGGCACGAGCTCACCCCGCAGCACTCGGTGGCCTCGATGCCCGTCGAGGGCAACCGGCAGCCGGTCGGCATCCTGCACGGCGGCGCGCACGTCGTGCTCGCCGAGTCGATGGGCTCGATCGCGGCGAACGTGCACGCCGGCGCGGGCCGCCTGGCGATGGGCATCGAGCTGAACGCGAGCCACAGCCGGTCGGTCCACTCGGGCTTCGTGATCGCCACCTGCGACGCGATCCACCTGGGCTCCACCCTCACCACCCACGAGATCGTCGTGCGCGACCAGGAGGGGCGCCGCCTCTCCACCGTGCGGATCACCAACATCATCCGCGACGCCCGCTGACGGGAGCGGACGGGTCCCCCTCGCGGGAGCGGAGGGCGACGACCACGCCCAGGACCGCGACCGCCGTCGGGACCGCCCGTGCCTGCGAGCGACGGGGGATCGACCGGTCGGCCGCGCCGCTCGGGGACCCGGCACCGCGGCGAGCGGCACTGTCAAGCGACGGCGCCCCACTGTGCCCGGTGGTGCCCGAAGGGCGACACTGAGCGGATGAGCCTTCGCCATCTCCTCAAGAGCCTCCCGTCCATGCCCTCCGAGCTGCCCTCGTTCGATGCGGAGGCGGCTCCGGCCGATCCTCTCGAGCTGTTCGCGCAGTGGCTCGAGGAGGCGAAGGACGCGGGCCAGCTCCTCCCCCACGGCGCCACGCTCTCCACCGCCTCCGACGACGGCACCGTCTCGGCGCGCGTGCTCGTGCTGCGCGAGATCGACGAGGCGGGCTGGGCGTTCTCCACCCATGCCACCAGCCCCAAGGGACGCGCCATGGAGGAGAACCCGCACGCCGCGCTGACCTTCTTCTGGCCGGTCCAGGGCCGTCAGGTCCGGGTCGAGGGCCGGGTCGAGCGCGCCTCCGCGCAGGAGTCGGCCGACGACTTCCGCCGCCGCTCCGAGGCCGCTCGCACCGCCCTGCTCGTCGGACGCCAGAGCGAGCCGATGCGCAGCGCGCAGGACTTCGGCCTCGTCACGCTCCAGACCAGCGTCGCCGTGGGCTGCTCGCCCGCGACGCTCGACCGGGAGTGGGCCGTCTACCGCGTCGTGCCCGAGCGCATCGAGTTCTGGCAGGGCTCGACCGCGCCGGAGCAGGATCACACCCGTCTCGAGTACCGCCCGGGAACGACGGAGGCGGGCGGCTCCCCGTGGGAGCGCACCCGCCTCTGGCCCTGAGGCCGTGGGCCCTCGGGCCCGGCCTCGCGCTAGGCCTTCTTCGTGCTCAGCTGCTCGATGATCGCCTGCGCGACGTCGTGCATGGTGAGCCGGCGGTCCATGGAGGCCTTCTGGATCCAGCGGAACGCCTCGGGCTCGGTGAGCCCCATCTTCTCGTTGAGCAGGCCCTTGGCGCGGTCGACGAGCTTGCGGGTCTCGAAGCGCTCGACCATGTCGGCGACCTCGGCCTCGAGGGTGAGGATCTGGGCGTACCGCGAGAGGGCGATCTCGATCGCGGGCAGCAGGTCGTTGGGCGTGAAGGGCTTCACGACGTAGGCGAGCGCTCCGGCCTCGCTGGCGCGCTCGACGAGCTCCTTCTGGCTGAAGGCGGTGAGCAGGACGACAGGCGCGATGTGCGCCTTCGAGAGGCGCTCGGCCGCCGAGATGCCGTCGAGCTGGGGCATCTTGACGTCCATGATGACGAGATCGGGGCGCAGCTCGGTGGCGAGGGCCACAGCGGTCTCTCCGTCGCCGGCCTCGCCGACGACCTCGAAGCCGTTGTCGCGGAGGATCTCCACGATGTCGAGGCGGATGAGGGATTCGTCTTCGGCGACGACGACCCGACGGGGTGCGGTCGACGAGGGTTCCTGGTCAGTCACGCCGATGAGCCTACGGTATTCTCGACGGGCTGGTGATGAGCCGGTGTGGCGGAATGGCAGACGCGGGGCACTCAAAATGCTCTGTCCGAGAGGGCTTGTGGGTTCGAGTCCCACCACCGGTACCCGCCTGGTCGCGCGGTGCGCGCCTCCGCTCGCTAGCGTCGTCGGATGAGCACCGACCCCTGGCCCCTGTTCTCGCTGGAGCTGCGCACGCCGCGGCTCGAGCTGCATCCGGTCCGCGACGCCGACCTCGGCCCTCTCGCCGAGGCAGCCCTCGCGGGCGTGCACGAGAGCGGCCGCTCGCCGTTCCCCTCCCCCTGGGCCGAGGCGACGGCGGAGCGCCTGCCCGGCGAGCTCGCCCGCTTCCACTGGTCGCAGCGCGCGCAGACGACGCGGGAGTCGTGGCGCGTCGCGTTCGCCGTGGTCGAGGACGGCCGGGTCGTCGGCTGCCAGGACGTGGTCGCCGAGTCCTTCGCCGCCACCCGCACCCTGACCTCGGGCTCGTGGCTCACCCGCTCGGCGCAGGGCCGCGGCCTCGGGCGGGAGATGCGCGCCGCCGTCCTCCTCCTCGCCTTCGACCACCTCGGAGCCGAGGTCGCCGAGAGCGGCGCTCTGGCCTGGAACACCCGCTCGATCCGGGTCTCGGAGGCCCTCGGCTACCGGCCGAACGGGACGCACCGGATCGTCGGTCCGGACGGTATGTCGGTCGAGGAGCTGCGGTTCCGCGTCACACCGGAGACCCTGGTGCGGCCGGAATGGACGCTGGAGGCCTCGGGGATCGACGCAGCACGAGCGGTCCTCGTCCAGGACCCGCTCGGTCCGCCCTCCCCCGTCTGATTCACCAGAACATCGTGCCCGGCGAGCCCTTGAACGGACCGACCACGCGCGAGGTGATCCAGCCGCCGTAGAAGTCGCCCGGCTGCGGCTGGACCGCCTCGCCGTCGACCGTGCAGGAGTCCATCCGGCCGGGGTAGAGGGCGACGGTGTCGACGAGGGCCTCGAAGCCGGCCATCGGCTCGGGGTACGTCCAGCCCGCCGCCTCCGCGACCGCTCCTCCTCCCCCGCGCAGGGTCAGGTAGGAGGCCGCGCCCTTGAACTCGCAGATGCTGCGGCCGGGCGCGGGCTCGAGCGCCCCGGGCGCGAACGAGGACACGGGGAGGTAGTAGACGGGAGGGTGGCTCGTCTCGAGGACGCGGAGAGCGTCGCGGGTCTCGGCGACGACGACGCCGCCCAGCCGCACGACCACGTGCTCGGCGGTGGTCTCGACCCTCGGGGGTCGCGGGTAGTCCCAGACGGATTCCTGGCCCTCGGCGGGCGGCACGCGCTTCATCCCGCTCACGCTACGCGGCGGGGAGCGGTGCTCCGGCGCCTCCCAGAGGATGCCCGGGCGGACGCCGCGGCTCCGCAGATCCCCGCCGCCGGGACGCGCGAGGGCCCCGGTCGCGTAACGTCGTCCCTGCGGCGGAACCCCGAGCCCGCGCGCAGAAGGAATCCAGAGTGCCCACCGAATGCATCCACGGCCTCGACATCGCGCTCTGCGACGTCTGCACCCCGAAGAAGCTCCCCGAGCAGGTCGGCCGTGCCACCCGCGCCCCCGCGCGCGTGCCCGGGACCTCCCGTGCGGCCACCGCCCGTGCCGCCGCCCGCGGCACGGCGCGCGAGAAGCCCCTGCCGAAGGTCGACATCGCCGCGCAGCGGATCTACCACGTCACCCACCTCGACAACCTCGAGGCGATCGTCGCCGCCGGCGCGATCCTGGCGGACCAGCAGCTCCAGGAGCGCCCCGCGATCGACGTCAGCGCCGAGACCACCCGCGAGCACCGCCGTGCCGTGCAGGTGAAGGACGGCGTCAGCGTCGCCGGCTTCGTGCCCTTCTTCCTCTCCCCCGACGCCGCCCTCTGGGCCGACCTGCGCGGCGAGCGGGTCGCTCCGCACTGGTCGCCGAGCGCCCACGAGACCACCGCTTCGCAGTACGTCGTCCTGGTGGGCTCGCTCGCCTCCGCCCCGGTCCTGAGCGACGGCGACGCCTCCCACGTCCTCACGCGCTTCACCGAGGGCGACGCGCTCGTGCGCACCTTCGCGCGCCTCCTGGTCGACGAGCCGGCCCTGCGCAGCGCCGAGGCGCTCGTGCCCGAGCGCTTCCCGCTCGAGGGCGTCGCGACGGTCGGCGTGGCGTCGGTCGCCGCCCGCAACCGCGTCAAGGCTCTCTTCGAGGGCATCGACGCCTCTCCCCGCGTCGCCGTCTACCCGCCGTGGTTCCACCCGGTGGCCGAGGAGGAGTGACCCGGCGCTAGTCGGCCTCGAGGAGGTCGAGGCGGTCGGCCAGGTACCGGCGCAGCGGCATCAGTCCCTGCTCGCCCAGACCGGGCGCCCAGCGCACGAGCACCTCGGAGCCGCGCAGGGCCAGCGGCTCCTGGCCCGACTCGAGCGCTGCGGCGTCCAGTGCGAGGCGCCGCCAGCCGTAGTTGACGATCTCGCCCTCCTGGAACGGACCGTCGAAGGCGGCGCGCCGGATCTCGCGGCGCGCCTCCTGCGACTCGGACTGGTTGTTGGCGTGCAGCGGAGCGACGGCACGAGTGACCGATCCCGTCGCGAGGAGCTCGCCCTCGCGTCCGAGGAGCACCACGCCGAGGCGCCACGCGCGGGTCACCGGCGCCATCACCGGCTTGCGGCGGAAGCCGAGGATCGCGCGCGGCGTCCGCAGCTCGGCGACGGCCTGGTCGGCGATGCCGCGGGCGTCGAGCTCTGCGGAGACCTCGCGCAGGAGCGCGGCCAGATCGGCGGCGGCCTGCTCGGCCCCGGGTGCTGCGGGCATCGCTCCTCCTCGGCTCGTCCCGCCAGCCTACGGGCGCGGTGTGCACCGGCCACCCCGCTCCGCACCGCTAGCATCGCCTGACGACACCGAGGAGGACGAGCGATGCGCGTCATCATGATGGGCCCGCCCGGCGTGGGCAAGGGCACCCAGGCGGCCGTGCTGTCGCGCGAGCTGGGGGTGCCGGCGATCTCCACCGGCGATCTGTTCCGCGCGCACGTCGCCGACGGCACCGACCTCGGACGGCGTCTGCGGGCGCTCGTGGAGGCCGGCGAGTACGTGCCGGACGAGCTGACGAACGCCCTGGTCGCCGAGCGCATCGCCGAGGAGGACGCCCGGGACGGGTTCATCCTCGACGGCTACCCGCGCACGCTCGCCCAGGTGGACGCGCTGGCGGAGCTCCTCGAGGAGCGGGGTACACCGCTCTCGTGCGTCGTGCTGCTGACGGCCGACGTGGACGTGGTCGTCGAACGGCTGCACGTGCGGGCGCAGGAGCAGGACCGCGCCGACGACGACCCCGAGGTGGTGCGGAACCGGATCGAGGTCTACGAGCGCGAGACGGCTCCTCTGGCGGAGGTCTACGACGAGCGCGAGCTCCTGGTGCGGATCGACGGCTCCGCCTCGCAGGACGAGGTCGCCGCGAGGATCATCGCGGCGTGCCGGCCCGAGTGAGCCGACCCGCCGCGACGCGGGGTCAGATCGCCGAGGCGAGGACCTCGTCGAGCTTGGCCGAGGCCTCCTCGTCGGTGCCCTTCAGGGCGAGCGAGAGCTCCGACACGAGGATCTGACGCGCCTTGAGGAGCATCCGCTTCTCGCCGGCCGAGACGCCGCCCGCCTGCTCGCGGCGCCACAGGTCGCGGACGACCTCGCTGACGCGGTACACGCTGCCGCTGGCCATCTTCTCCTGGTTGGCCTTGAAGCGGCGGGACCAGTTGCTGGCCTCCTCCGCGACGTCGCTGCGCAGGACGTCGTAGACCGCCTGGACTCCGGCGTCGTCGATGATCTCGCGGACGCCGACGAGCTCGGCGTTCTCGACGGGGAGGGTGATGGTGAGCTCGCTGGTGTGCACGTTCATCGTCATGAACGTCTTCTCGACGCCCTTGACCGAGCGCTTCTCGAGCCCGGTGATCGTCACCGCTCCGTGGTGCGGGTAGACCAGGGTCTCGCCGACCTCGAATGTCATCATGTCGTGCCTTTCGTCGTGGGGCGTGGTGGGAGTGAGGAGTCCAGGGGGCGCAGCGGCGCAGCGGCGAGCCAGGCCGGGAGCAGCGCGACGAGGTGCTCGACCAGCTCCTCGTCGGTGCCGTCGAGGGAGCCGGCGAGCCAGGCGCCGACCACGGAGAGGACGCCGCCGGCCGCGAAGACCGCGGTGAGCTCGGGGTCGACCGCTGCGGGGACGTCGACCCGGGCGAGCACCTCGCGGTGCAGGGCGAGCGCCGTGTCGAGCACGGCGTCGTCGGAGGCGACCCGGGCGGAGGCCCGCGCGCGGAGCCGGGCATGGAAGGCGTGGCGGTCGACCAGCCGCTCGACGAGCCGCGAGTAGCCGCGCTGCAGGGCGTCGGCTCCGGAGCGGTCGGCGGGATCGCCCTCGGCGACGTCGGCGACCACGAGGTCCTGGCGGAGCAGCGCGGAGGCGACTCCCGCCGCGTCGTCGAAGTGGGCGTAGAACGAGCTGCGGCTGATCCCGGCCTCGCGCACGATGTCGCTCACCGCGATGCCCTCGGCCCTCTCGCCGTCGCTCTGCATGACGAGCCGCTCGACCGCGTCGAACACGCGGCGGCGGGTGCGCCGGGCTCGCGGATCGGCGGAGCCGAGCGCCGAGGGGGACTCCGCCGCGGGCACGGAGGCGAGGCGGGCGGGAGTCATCGACGTCAGTCTACCACTTCCCGGACAGGTGTACGGGAAGAGCGTCAGGCGCCGGTGCGAACCTGGTCGAGGCCGGCGATGCGGTCGATCGCGGCCTGCTCGCTCGGCGAGACCCGGCCGAGATACCGGCCCAGGAACACGAACAGCAGGCGGTTCGCCGTGATCGCGGGCCACCACGGGCGCCGGAGGCCTAGGAGCCTCCGCACCTCGGGGCTGAGCGAGGCGACCGCGCCGGCGAACAGCAGCGGGTAGACCACGCCCGCCTCGCCCGGCAGCCGGATGTCGCGGAGGAACCCGACCGCCTCGTGCACGCGTGCGTCGGGCTTGCGCTCGCCCGCGAATCCGGCGAGCTGCGCGCGGAGCTCCGCGACGCTCTCGGGCGGATCCTGCACTCCGAGCAGCCGGCCGGAGGCGGCCCACTCGCGCACGTAAGCGTCGGGGCCGCCGGGGATCCGTCCGCCCCAGATCTCGTGGGCGCCGAGGAACGCGTCGGTGAAGGCGTCGTGCACCCAGAGCAGCAGGCGGGGGTCCTGCGCCGAGTAGGAGCGCTCACGCCCGCCGGCGTCCTCGTAGGAGCCGACGATCCGCTCGTGCACGCCGGTCACCCAGCGCGCCGCTCCGCTCGCCGCGGCGGTGTCGCCGAAGCTGGTGGTCAGGACCCAGCGGACCGTGTTGTCGAGGCGGCCCATCGGGTCCTCGCGGTAGCGGGAGTGGTCGTGCACACCGGCCATCGCTCCGGCATGGAGGGTCTGCATGAGCAGAGCCCGCACTCCGGCGATCATCGTGGGCAGGCCGCCGTTGACCGCCCAGACCGCGCTGCCCGGTCCGAAGAGCCCGGCGTCGTCGCCCTTCTCGAGGGCGACGATCCAGTCGGCGCGGGGGCGGGGGCGGCGGCGTCTCATCCGCTCAGTGTGCGCTCGGATCCTGGGCCGCGGCTGGCCGTTCTGTCACCCTTCGTGGGGCCGTGGTCACTCGGCCAGCAGTTCGCGGACGTCGTCGGCCGACAGCGCCCGGGCGAAGAGCTCGCCCTCGTCGAGCACCGCCGTGCTGAGGCGGCCCTTGCGCTCCTGGAGGCGCACGATCTTCTCCTCGATCGTGTCCGTCGCCACCAGCCGGTACACGTTCACCCGCCGCTCCTGGCCGATGCGGTGCGCGCGGTCGACGGCCTGCGCCTCGGCCGCCGGGTTCCACCACGGGTCGAGGATGAAGACGTGGTCGGCCTCGGTGAGGGTGAGCCCGGTGCCGCCCGCCTTCAGGCTGATCAGGAAGACGGGCGCGGCTCCCGAGCGGAACTCCTCGATCACTCCCGCGCGGTCCCGCGTGGAGCCGTCGAGCTGCACGAACGGGATGCCGCGCCGACGCAGCCGCTCCCCCGCCCGCTCCAGGTACGAGGTGAAGGTGCTGAAGACGAGGGCCCGACGGCCTTCCGCGATCACGTCGTCGAGCTGCTCGACGAGCACGTCGAGCTTCGCGGACGGGACGTGCCGGTAGGCCGGGTCGACCAGGGACGCGTCGAGCGCGAGCAGGCGCAGGAGGGTGAGCGATCGGAACACCGTGAAGCGCTGCCGGTCGAGGTCGTCGACCAGGCCCAGGAGCTTCCGCCGCTCGCGCTGGAGGTAGCCGTCGTAGAGCACCCTGTGGGCGGGCGTCAGCGCGACCTCGATCGTCTGCTCCTGCTTCTCGGGGAGCTCCGGCGCCACCGCCTCCTTGGTGCGGCGGAGCAGGAACGGACGCAGTCGCCGGCGCAGTCTCTCGAGGCGGCGGCGCGCGCCCTCGGTGTGGCTGACGGTCCGTCCCTCGGACAGATCGGGCGAACCGATGCCGACGGGCGCCTCCGCGTGCAGGATCGGCCGGGTGTACTCCTCGCGGAAGCGGCGCAGCGGCGGCAGGAGCCCGGGCGCCACCAGGGCGAGGACCGCCCAGAGCTCGTCGAGCGAGTTCTCCAGCGGTGTGCCGGTGAGCGCGAGCGTGACGGGCGCGCCGACCCCGCGGGCGGCCCGGTGCGTCTGTGAGGCGGGGTTCTTGACGAACTGGGCCTCGTCGAGGATCAGCGCCGACCACGTCCTCGACGCCCAGCGCTCGCCGCCGAGGCGCAGGACCGCGTAGCTGGTGAGGACCACGTCCGCGTCGCCCGGGATCGCGTCGAGCGCGCCCTCCCGCGAGCTCGCGACGACGTGGACGCGCAGGGCGGGCGCGAAGCGCTCGGCCTCCGAGCGCCAGCCCGGCACGACCGAGGTGGGGGCGACCACGAGGAACGGCGCGCGGCGGATCCCGGCGCGGCCCGCCTCCTCGACCGCGTCGAGCATCATGGCCAGCGCCTGCAGGGTCTTGCCGAGGCCCATGTCGTCGGCCAGGATCCCGCCGAGCCCGTGACGGAGGCGGTGGACGAGCCAGGCGTAGCCCGCCCGCTGGTACGGGCGCAGCCGGGCGGTCAGTCCCTCCGGCGGCTCCACGTCCTCCGGCGACCCGGCGGCCAGCGCGGAGTCGAGCACGGCGCGCCACGCGTCGGAGGGGACGCTCTCGTCGGCGAGCTCCTCCAGCTCGTTCCACAGCCCGGTCTGGTGCCGGCCGAGCCGCGGTCCCGTCTCCCACTCCACGAGCTCGTCCGCCCGGGTCAGCAGCTCCCGGAGCCGGTCGAGGCCGGGGTGCGCGAGCGAGAGGTAGGAGTGGTCGACCAGGCGGATGCGGTCGCCGCCCGCGGCCAGAGCGCGGAAGAGGGGCAGGAACGGCACGGTCGCGTCGCCGATGGTCACGACGACGCCGAGGTCGAACCAGTCGGCGCTCTCGGTGTCGACCGCGGTGATGGTGAGCGTGAGCGGTCCGGTCAGCAGGCGGTAGTCCGGGGCCGCGCCCTCGCGCTCGATCCGGACCCCGCCGATCCCCTCCAGCTGCGGGAGCTGCTCCACCACGAACACCGCCGCCTCGGCCCCGCGCAGGACCGCACTCGTCCCCGGCTCCGGCACGAGAGCGGACCCGGCCTCGCCGAGCACCGAGCGCACCCGGCGGAGCACCGCGCGCTCGAGAGCGGCGTCGGCCGTGCCGTCGAGCTCGCCCGCGCGATCGGCCGAGCGGCGCCAGTGCCAGCCCACGCTGACGGCGCGCCGCGGCTCGAACGAGACCGTGCAGACCAGGCGCGGGGGCTCCGGATCGTCCAGGACGAGGTCGACGCCCTCCTCGCGCACCGCGACGCGGCCGCGGAGGGCGGGGAGGTGCTCGCCGACGAACTCGGGCACGTCCTCCGCCGGGACCTCCGTCTCCTCGGGGTGGTCGAGGAGCCGCAGCTCCTCGTCGTCGAAGGGCAGGGACGCGGGCGCGAGCAGGAGCGAGGACGGATCGCCGCCCTCGACCGCGTAGACGCCGTGCCGGGCGACCGGACGCGCCGACTCGGGTGCGTGCTCCGCGCCGTCGATCCGCAGGACGGGCCGCAGCCGCAGGCCTCCCGCCTCCGCCGAGACCGTCACCGCCACATGGGCGGGACCGGCGAGGCGGACCGCGCCCTTCTCCGGGGCGAGCAGCGGGATCCCGACGGCCTGCGCCTGCTCGAGCAGCCGCCAGAGCAGCGGGCTCTCGTAGTCGTCGAGATGGATCCAGTCGGGGTCCTGCCCCAGGTGGACGGTGCGCGTGGCGCGGTGCAGGGCCGCGAACTCGGCGAACCAGCGCTGGTGAGCGGGGTCGAGCGAGAGCCGGTGGGTCTGGAAGTTCAGCGACTTCCAGGTGAGGGTGGTGCGGTTCCAGGCGCCCCCGCGCCCGCGGACGACGGGGCGGGTGGCCAGACGGTGGTCGCGGCGCTCGGCGGCGTCGTAGGTCTTCGCCGTGACGCGCTCGCTCGCCGGCGCCCGCCAGGGATCGTCGGCCCGGCGCACCAGCCGGCGCAGCTCGAACTGCAGCCCGATCGGAGTGAGGACGGGCGGCGACTCGGCCTCGGCGGGTCCGCTGAGCTCGCCGACGCGGGCGCGCCAGGAGGAAGGGGTCGACTCGGGAGGCACCGCCCCATGCTGCCACGCGCCGCCGACACCCCCGCCCGCACCGCGTGACGGGCAGAATCGGAGGATGACCAGCAGCGACTCCCCCGCGCCCACCGTCCTCACCCTCGGCAGCGAGAGCCTGCGCCTCGCCCTGACGCCCGCCGGGGCCGAGATGACGTCCCTCCGCGACGACGAGGGCCGCGAGTACCTGTGGCAGGCCGGCCTGGAGTGGCGCCGGCACGCTCCCGTCCTGTTCCCGATCATCGGGCGCCTCCCCGGCGACACGCTGCACCACGACGGCGCGGACCACCGGATGGGGCAGCACGGCTTCGCGCGGGACCGGGTCTTCGAGCTCGCGGGCGTCTCGGCGGACGAGGCGGTGTTCCGGCTCCGGAGCGACGACGCCACGCGCGCGGTGTTCCCCTTCGACTGGACGCTCCTCATCGCCTACGCCGTGACCGGCGCCTCGCTCCGGATCACCCAGACCGTCGAGAACAGGGGTCCCTCTCCGCTGGGCTTCTCGCTCGGCAACCACCCGGCCTTCGCGCTGCCGCTGCCCGAGGGCCGCGGCGAGCACCGCATCCGCTTCGCGCAGCCCGAGCCGGAGGGGTACCGCCGCGCTCCGGAGAACCTGCTGCTCGAGGCGCGCCACCCGGCGCCGCTCGAGGACGGGGTCCTGACAGTGGACGACGCGCACTTCGAGGAGGGCGTGATGATCTTCGACGAGCCGCGCCGGCGGACCCTCCGGCTCGAGGCCGACGGCGCCGCCCGCGCGATCGTCGTCGACACCGGGGACTTCGACGTGGTCGGCGTGTGGAAGCCCGTCGGGGCCCCGTTCGTCTGCCTCGAGCCGTGGCGGAGCGTCCCGACCCCCGAGGGCTGGGACGGCGACATCGTCGACAAGCCGCGCCAGGTCGTCCTCGAGCCGGGCGGCCGACGGTCGCTGTCCTACAGCATCGCGCTGAGCTGAACGTCCGCGCGCTGGATCTGCGCGTCGAGCAGCTCGAAGCGGCGGATGATCAGCCCCTCGCGGGTGGCCCAGGGGCAGATCACCAGCGTCTCGATGCCGAGGGCGTCCATGGCCGCCTCCGCGACGAGAGCGCCCGCGAGCAGCTGCGGAGCCCGCAGAGCGGAGACGCCGGGCAGCGCTGAGCGATCGGCCGCGCCGATCGCGGCGAGGCGGGCGGACCACAGCCGGAGGTCGACCAGGTGCAGCTCGCGGCGCACCAGCGGACCGGCGGCGCTCGGAGCGGCGCCGGTGATCCGCGCCAGAGACCGGAAGGTCTTCGACGTGCCTGCGACCAGGTCGGGGCGCCCCAGGGCGAGGAAGCCGCGGACGGGCTCCGCGAGCACCTCGCGGGCGTGACGCCGGGCGGCCTTCACGCTCGTGGCCGAGGCGGGATCGCCGACCAGCAGGTCCCGCGTCACCCGCCCCGCTCCGAGCGGGACCGACACGGCGAGCTCGGGCACCTCGTCCACGCCCATCGAGAGCTCGAACGAGCCGCCGCCGATGTCGAGGTCCAGGATCGAGCCCGCGCCCCAGCCGAACCAGCGGCGCACGGCGAGGAAGGTGGCCGACGCCTCGGCCTCGCCGCCGAGCTCCTGGAGGTGCACGCCCGTCTCGGCGCGGACCCGGTCGAGGACCGCCGCGCCGTTGCCGGCCTCGCGGATCGCCGAGGTCGCGAACGCCAGCAGGTCCTCCGCGCGGTGCTCGCGGGCGACCTCGGCGGCCTCGGTCACGAACGCGATCAGCTCGCGCTGGCCACGCTCGGTGATCTCCCCCGCCTCATCGAGGTGCGCCACGAGAGCGAGGCTCCGCTTGTGCGAGCGGTAGGGCACCGGGCGGGCGCCGGGGTGCGCGTCGACGAGGAGCAGGTGGACCGTGTTGGAGCCGATGTCGAGCACGCCGAGTCGCATGGGTCCACGGTATCCGCCCGCGGAGGCGCGTCCCGCCACGCGGGCCGCCGGGGAACGCCGGAGGGCCCGGCCGCTCGCGCGACCGGGCCCTCCGGAGGGTGCTGGACTCAGTGGTCCCAGTTCTCGGCCCTGTCGGCCGAGCTGGACGAGCCGACGATGTGCACCCGCATGTCGTTCGTCGTGCCGGCGCGCCCGGGGGGCGATCCGGAGACGACGACCACGGTCTCGCCCGCCTGGGCGAGGCCCTCGCGGAGCAGCACCGCGTCCACCTGCGCGAACATCGCGTCGGTGTGGTTGACGCGCGGCGTGACGAAGGACTGGACGCCCCAGTTCAGCGCCATGCGGCGGCGGACGGCCGGCTCGGGGGTGAAGCCGATGATCGGGATGCCGTGGCGCAGGCGCGTCATGCGGCGGACCGAGTCGCCCGACTCCGTGAACACGCAGAGGAACTTCGCCTCGACGAACTCCGCGACCTCGGCGGCGGCCAGCGTGACGGATCCGCCCTGGGTGCGGGGCTTGCTCCCCAGCGGGGGGATGCGCTCCAGGCCGTGCTCCTCGGTGGACTCGACGATGCGGGCCATGGTCTGCACGGTGACGACGGGCCAGGCTCCGACGCTGGTCTCGCCCGAGAGCATGACCGCGTCCGCGCCGTCGAGGATGGCGTTCGCGACGTCCGAGGCCTCGGCCCGCGTGGGGCGGGGGCTCTCGATCATCGACTCGAGCATCTGGGTCGCGACGATGACCGGCTTCGCCCAGCGGCGGGCGAGCTCGACGGCGTGCTTCTGCACGATCGGCACCGCCTCGAGGGGCAGCTCGACGCCGAGGTCGCCGCGGGCGACCATGATGCCGTCGAAGACGTCGATGATCTCCTGCAGGTTGTCGACCGCCTGAGGCTTCTCGATCTTGGCGATGACGGGAGCCTTGCGGCCCTCCTCCGCCATGATCTCGTGCACGCGCTCGATGTCGCTGGCGTTGCGCACGAAGGAGAGGGCGATGATGTCGGCGCCGAGGCGGATCGCCCAGCGGAGGTCGTCCTCGTCCTTCTGGGAGAGGGCGGGGACGTTGACCGCGACACCGGGCAGGTTGATGCCCTTGTTGTTCGAGACGTTGCCGGGGACGACGACCTCGGTGACGACCCGGGGGCCCTCGACGGCGGTGACGCGGACAGCGACCTTGCCGTCGTCGATGAGGAGCATGTCGCCCGGGTTCACGTCGTCCGGGAGGCCCTTGAACGTGGTGCCCGAGAGCTCGCGCGTGCCGAGGACGTCCTCGGTGGTGATGGTGAAGACGTCGCCCTCGGCGAGGGCGTACGGGCCGCCCTCGAACTTGCCGAGGCGGATCTTCGGACCCTGCAGGTCGACGAGGATCGCGACCGCGCGCCCGGCGTCGTCCGCGGCCTTCCGCACGATGCGGTAGATGCCTTCGTGGACGTCGTAGCTTCCGTGACTGAGGTTCATGCGGGCCACGTCCACGCCGGCGTCGATGATCGCACGAATGGTCTCGTACGACGACGTTGCCGGGCCGAGGGTGGCGACGATTTTCGCTCGTCTCATTGAGGGGGTGCTCCGTTGTTCTGCGCCCGGAGGCGCGTCGTTAGCGGGGAGGGTGAGCTGATTGCTGGCGGGCCGAGACTATCGCGTCCCGGGGACTAGAGCGTGAAGCCCCGGTCGTTGGGGCCGACCGGCGCCGGCAGCTGGGTCGTGCCCTCGAGGTAGCGGTCGACCTCGGCCGCGACGGAGCGGCCCTCCGCGATCGCCCAGACGATCAGGGACTGGCCGCGCCCGGCGTCGCCGGCCACGAAGACGCCGGGGACGGTGGTCTCGAAGGCGTCGCCGCGCGCGACGTTGCCGCGCTCGGTGAAGGGGACGTCGAGCTGGCGGCCGAGGTGGTCCGCCTCCGGGCCGGTGAAGCCGAGGGCGAGCAGGACCAGGTCGGCCGGGATCTCGCGCTCGGTGCCCGCCTTGGGGACGCGGCGTCCGTCGAGGTACTCGGTCTCGGCCACGCGCACCGCGCGGACCTCGCCGCCCTCGTTCGCGAGGAACTCCACGGTCGACGCGAGGAACATCCGCTCCCCGCCCTCCTCGTGGGCGCTCGAGACCTCGAACACGGTCGGGTCCATCGGCCAGGGCTGGCTGTCCGGGCGCTGCGACGGCGGCTGCTGCCCGATCGCCAGGTTCGTGACCGACGCGGCCTTCTGGCGGTGGGCGGTGCCGATGCAGTCCGCTCCGGTGTCGCCTCCGCCCAGGACGACGACGTGCTTGCCCTCGGCCGAGATCTGCTCGAAGACGCGGTCGCCCGCGATCGCGCGGTTCGACTGCACGAGGTACTCCATGGCGAAGTGCACGCCGTCGAGGTCGCGCCCCGGGATCGGCAGGTCGCGCGGCACGAGAGCGCCGGTGGCGACCACGACCGCGTCGTAGCGCGCCCGCAGGTCGTCCCAGGTGATGTCGGAGCCGATGTCGACGCCCGCGCGGAACCGGGTGCCCTCGGCCTTCATCTGGTTCAGGCGGAGCTCGAGGTGCTTCTTCTCCATCTTGAAGTCCGGGATCCCGTAGCGCAGGAGGCCGCCGATGCGGTCGTCGCGCTCGTAGACCGCGACGGTGTGCCCGGCGCGGGTGAGCTGCTGAGCTGCGGCGAGCCCCGCCGGGCCGGAGCCGACGACCGCGACGGTCTTGCCGGTCAGGCGCTCCGGCGGGTGCGGCTGCACCCAGTCGTTGCCGAAGGCCTGATCGATGATCGAGACCTCGATCTGCTTGATCGTGACGGCGGGCTGATTGATGCCGAGCACGCAGGACGACTCGCACGGCGCCGGGCAGAGCCGGCCCGTGAACTCCGGGAAGTTGTTCGTCGCGTGCAGGCGCTCGATCGCCTGGCGGCCCTCGCCGCGCCACATCAGGTCGTTCCACTCGGGGATCAGGTTCCCCAGCGGGCAGCCCTTGTGGCAGAACGGGATGCCGCAGTCCATGCAGCGGCCCGCCTGCCGGCGCAGCACGGCGGAGTCGCCCTGCTCGTAGACCTCTTTCCAGTCCATCAGGCGGACGGACACGGGACGCCGCTTGGGCAGCTCCCGGTCCTGCACCTTCAGGAACCCCTTGGGATCAGCCACCGGTCACCTCCAGAATCCGTCCCCAGACGACGTCGCCGTCGGGGTCGAGCCCCTCCTCCACAGCGGATGCGCGCGTCGCGAGCACCGCGGCGAAGTCGCGGGGCAGTACCTTGACGAAACGCGAGACCGTTCCGTCGAAATCGTCGAGCATCCCCTGTGCCAGGGTCGACTCGGTCTCCGCGACGTGCCGCTCGAGCAGGTCGCGCAGGATCTCCACGTCGGCGCTGCCGAGCGCGGAGAGGGTCAGCTCGCCGGAGGCGATCGCGTCGCGGTTCACGAGCTCGCGGCGCAGGCCGTGGATGTAGGCCGTGCCGCCCGACATGCCGGCGCCGAGGTTCCGCCCGGTCTCGCCGAGGATCACCGCCAGGCCGCCGGTCATGTACTCGAGCGCGTGGTCGCCCACTCCCTCGACCACCGCGGTGGCGCCGGAGTTGCGAACCAGGAAGCGCTCGCCGACCATCCCGCGGATGAACATCGTGCCCTGGGTCGCCCCGTAGCCGATCACATTGCCCGCGATCACGTTCGTCGAGGCGTCGAAGGTGCTGCGGCGGTCCGGCCGCACCACGATCTGACCGCCCGAGAGGCCCTTGCCGACGTAGTCGTTGGAGTCGCCCTCGAGCCGCAGCGTGATGCCGGCGGGGAGGAACGCTCCGAGCGACTGCCCGGCCGAGCCGCGGAGCGACACGACGATGGAGTCGGCCGGCAGGCCGTTCTCGCCGAATCGGACGGTGACCTCGTGGCCCAGCATGGTGCCGACGGCGCGCTCGGTGTTCTTGATCTCGCGCTCGATCCGCACGGTGCCGCGGTGGTCGAGCACGTTCGCCGCGAGGCGGATCAGCTCGTTGTCGAAGTGGTGCTCGAGCTCGTGCTCCTGCGCGCGGCCGTGGCGGCGCGGCTCCTCCGCCGTGAAGACCGGTCCGACGAGGATCGGCGTCAGGTCGAGCCCGCTCGCCTTCCAGTGCTCGATCGCCTGGTCGACGTCGAGCAGCTCGCGGTGGCCGACGATCTCGTCGACGCTCCGGAAGCCGAGCTGCGCGAGGTACTCGCGCACCTCCTGGGCGATGAACTCGAAGAAGTTGACGACGAACTCGGGCTTGCCGGAGAACCGCTGGCGCAGCTCCGGGTTCTGCGTCGCGACGCCCACCGGGCAGGTGTCGAGGTGGCAGACGCGCATCATGATGCAGCCCTCGACGATCAGCGGAGCCGTCGCGAAGCCGAACTCCTCGGCTCCGAGCAGCGCGCCGATGACGACGTCGCGACCGGTCTTCATCTGGCCGTCGACCTGCACGACCACGCGATCGCGCATGCCGTTGAGCATCAGCGTCTGCTGGGTCTCGGCCAGGCCGAGCTCCCAGGGCGTGCCCGCGTGCTTGAGCGAGTTCACCGGGCTCGCGCCGGTGCCGCCGTCGTGACCCGAGACGAGGATCACGTCGGCGAGGGCCTTCGCGGTGCCGGCGGCGACCGCTCCGATGCCCGACTGGCTGACCAGCTTCGCGTGGATGCGCGCCGACGGGTTCGCCCGCTTGAGGTCGAAGATCAGCTGCTTCAGGTCCTCGATCGAGTAGATGTCGTGGTGCGGCGGCGGCGAGATCAGGCCGACACCGGCGGTCGCGTGCCGGGTGCGCGCGATCCACGGGTACACCTTCGTGGGCGGGAGCTGACCCCCCTCGCCGGGCTTGGCGCCCTGGGCGAGCTTGATCTGGATGTCGTCGGCGTGGGTGAGGTACATGCTCGTGACGCCGAAGCGGCCCGAGGCGACCTGCTTGATCGCGGAGCGGCGCTCCGGGTCGAGCAGCCGCTCGGTGTCCTCGCCGCCCTCGCCCGTGTTCGACTTGGCGCCGAGTCGGTTCATCGCGATGGCGAGCGTCTCGTGCGCCTCCGGCGAGATGGAGCCGTAGCTCATCGCGCCCGTCGAGAAGCGCTTCACGATCGCCTCGACCGGCTCGACCTCGTCGATCGGGATCGGCGTGCGCCCCGCGGTGTCGAGCTTGAACATGCCGCGGAGGGTCATCAGCGAGCTCGCCTGGTCGTCGACCATCTTCGTGTACTCGCGGAAGACGTCGTAGCGGCGGTTGCGCGTCGAGTGCTGCAGGCGGAACACCGTGTCCGGGTTGAACAGGTGCGGGGCGCCGTCGCGGCGCCACTGGTACTCGCCGCCGACCGCCAGGCGCTCATGCGCGACGATCGCGCCGTCCTCGGGATAGGCGGCGCGGTGACGCGCGGCGTTCTCCTCGGCGACGACGTCGATGCCGATGCCGCCGAGCTTCGAGACGGTGCCGGTGAAGTACTGGTCGACGAACGCCTGGCTGAGGCCGACGGCCTCGAAGGTCTGCGCCCCGGCGTAGCTCGACACGGTGGAGATGCCCATCTTGGACATGATCTTCAGCACGCCCTTGCCGAGCGCCTTGATCACGTTCTTCACGGCCTTCTCCGGCGAGACGTCCGACAGCATGCCGCTGCGGACGAGGTCCTCGCAGGTCTCCATCGCCAGGTACGGGTTGACCGCGGAGGCGCCGTAGCCGATGAGCGTCGCCACGTGGTGCACCTCGCGGACGTCGCCCGCCTCGACCACGAGCCCCACTCGCATCCGGTTCTCGGTGCGGATGAGGTGGTGGTGCACGGCGGCGAGCATCAGCAGCGAGGGGATCGGCGCGAAGTCCTTGGTGGAGTCGCGGTCCGAGAGCACCAGGAACTGCGCTCCCGCGGCGATGGCCTCGTCGGCCTCATCGCACATCTCGTCGATGCGGTCCTGCATCGCGCGGGGTCCCGCGTCGACGCGGTAGAGGCCGCGGATCGTCGTGGTGATGTGGCTCAGCGGGCGCGGCGCGATGTGCTGGATCTTCGCGAGCTCGTCGTTGTCGATGACCGGGAAGTCGAGGACGACCTGGCGCGCGTGCTCGGCACCGGCGGTCAGCAGGTTGCGCTCGGGGCCGAGGCCCAGGCGGAGCGAGGTCACGACCTCCTCGCGGATCGAGTCCAGCGGCGGGTTCGTCACCTGCGCGAAGGCCTGCGTGAAGTAGTCGAAGAGCAGGCGGGGGCGCTTGGACAGGACGGCCACGGGGGTGTCCGAGCCCATCGCTCCGAGCGGCTCCGCACCGGCGCGCGCCATCGGCAGCAGGAGGAGGCGGACCTCCTCCTCGGTGTAGCCGAAGGTGCGCTGGCGGCGGTTGACCGAGGCGGGCGTGTGCACGATGTGCTCGCGCTCGGGGAGGTCCTTGAGGTTGATGCGGCCCTTCTCGAGCCACTCCTCGAACGGACCGGAGGCGGCGAGCTGCCCCTTGATCTCCTCGTCCTCGACGATGCGGCCCTGCTCGGTGTCGACCAGGAACATGCGGCCGGGCTGCAGGCGTCCCTTGCGGACCACCTTCGCGGGGTCGATGTCGAGCACGCCGATCTCGCTGGCGAGCACCACGAGCCCGTCGTCGGTGACGACGTAGCGGCCGGGGCGGAGCCCGTTGCGGTCGAGAGTGGCGCCGACGAGCTCGCCGTCGGTGAAGACGATCGCGGCCGGGCCGTCCCACGGCTCCATGAGCATCGAGTGGTACTCGTAGAACGCGCGGCGCTTCGGGTCGAGCGCGCCGTCCTGGTTCTCCCAGGCCTCCGGCACCATCATCATGACCGCGTGCGGGAGCGACCGGCCGGCCAGGTTGAGCAGCTCGACGGTCTCGTCGAACGAGGCGGAGTCGCTGCGGCCGGGCGAGACGATCGGGAACAGCGGGGCCAGGTCGCCCAGCTCGCGGCTCTTCAGCTGCGACTGGCGTGCGCGCATCCAGTTGCGGTTGCCCTGCACCGTGTTGATCTCGCCGTTGTGCGCGATCATCCGGAACGGCTGAGCGAGCGGCCACGACGGGAAGGTGTTGGTGGAGTACCGGGAGTGCACCAGCGCGAGCTTCGACGCGAAGCGCTCGTCGGACAGGTCCGGGTAGAACGGCTCCAGCTGGAGCGTCGTCACCATGCCCTTGTAGACGAGCGTCCGGCTCGAGAGCGACATGAAGTAGACCTCGAGCTCCCGCTCGACGCGCTTGCGCAGGCGGAAGGTCAGGCGGTCGAGGCGCACGGAGGAGAGGGGCGTGCCGCTCTCGTCGGTCAGCTCGCTCCGGATGAACAGCTGCTCGATCGCCGGCATGGCGGCCCGGGCGAGCGTGCCGATCTCGTCGGGCTGCACGGGCACGGAGCGCCAGCCGACCACGGCGAGGTTCTCCTCGCGGGCGATGTCGGCGATCGTCGACTTGACCCGCTCGCGCTCGAACACGTCCACCGGGAGGAAGGCGTTGCCCACCGCGTACTGGCCCAGCGGCGGGAGCTCGAAGGGAGCGACCGCGCGGAGGAACTCGTCCGGGATCTGCGTGATGATCCCCGCGCCGTCGCCCGTTCCCGCGTCGGAGCCGACGGCGCCGCGGTGCTCGAGGTTGCGCAGCGCGTTCAGCGCGGCGTCGATGATGTCGTGGCCGGCGGTGCCGCGCATGGTGGCGACCATCGCGAGACCGCACGCGTCCTTCTCGGCGGCCGGGTCGTACATCCCCTGTGCCGGCGGCATGCCCAGGAAGGGCACGGCGCGGGCCGGGGTCGAGGGCTGGGCGGAGGCCATGGGAACCGTCCTCACGGGGGTGATGGCTGATCGGGACGTCGCTGGCCCGCGGTGGTGGAGGAGGAGCGGCTCCCCGATCGGGAGGGCCGCAGGGTTCTGCCGTGGCGCGAGCGTCGCGCGCCGCCGGCGGTGCCTGCACGACGACCCGCCCGCGGCAGCGCTCGTGGCTGCGCCGCGATGGGGCGGTCGTGGAGGTGTCGGGCACCCGGGAGGCGGTCGCGGAGGCTCCGCGACCTCCGTCAGGTGCGGGAGACCGTCGGCTTCTCGGCGTCGGTGCCGGAAGCAGGGGTGGTGGTGTCGTCGGAGTCGGACTCGACGTCCTCGAATTCTACCGCAGCCGGGGCGGGCGTCCACTCGCGACCCGGCCGGTAGGCCGAGGGCTCGGCGCCCGGGTGCTCGCGCTTCTGGATCACCACGAGGACCAGGCCGATGACCACGGCGATGAGCGCGGCCCAGACGTTGGTGCGGATGCCCCAGAAGAACTCGCTCGGGTCGATCCGGATGGACTCGAACCAGACGCGGCCGATCCCGTACCAGATCAGGTAGGCGGTGAAGACGGTGCCCCACTGCAGCTTGAGACGGCGCTCGAGCAGGAGGATGACCGCGATGCCGACGACGTTCCAGAGGATCTCGTAGAGGAAGGTCGGGTGGAAGAGCGTGCCCGCCGGGAGGCCGACGGGGAAGGCCGGGTTGGTGGTCTCGATCTCGAGGCCCCAGGGCAGGGTCGTGGGCAGGCCGAAGAGCTCGTGGTTGAACCAGTTGCCCAGACGCCCGAGCGCCTGCGCGGCGAGCATGCCGGGGGCGAGGGCGTCGGCGAAGGTCCAGAACCGCACTCCTGTCCAGCGGCAGCCGATGAACGCGCCGACCGCGCCTCCGATCAGCCCGCCGAAGATGGCGTTGCCGCCGTTCCAGATGCGGACGACCTCCCACGGGTCGGCGCCGTCGTAGAAGTAGTCGCCGGGGTGGGTGAGCACGTGGTAGGCGCGGGCGCCGACGATGCCGAGCGGCACGGCCCAGATGATGATGTCGAGCACGACCCACGGCTCCGCGCCGCGGCGCTTGAGGCGCTGATTCGTCATGATCGTCGCCACGATGATCCCCGCGAGGATGCAGAGCGCGTAGGTGTGGATCGCGAGCGTGAAGGTGCCGATCGTGAGGTCGTACTGACTCCACGCGTCGGGGGGGCTCGGAATGCTCAGCGGTACGGACACCGGTACTCGACCTTTCGAAGGAGGGGGTCCCCCGGGCACGGCTCGGCCGCGCCCCGGTGGGCATCCCGATTGTAGCGGGAGGGTGTCAGCGCGCGGAGCGCAGGCGGGTGCCCTCGGCGAGGCCGCGGGAGGTCTCGGCGACCGCGTCGACCCCGCCGGACGCCAGCGCCCGCACCAGGGCGGATCCGACGATGGCGCCGTCCGCGTAGGCGAGGATCTCGGCGACCTGCTCGCCGGTCGAGATGCCCAGGCCGACGCACGCGCTCTCGGAGCCGGCGGCGCGGAGGCGGTCGACCAGGGTGCGGGCCGCGGAGTCGACATCGGTGCGCGCGCCGGTGATGCCCATCGTCGAGACCGCGTAGACGAATCCACGGCTCGAGTCGACGGCCTGGCGCAGGCGCGTGTCCGTCGAGGACGGTGCCGCGAGGAACACGCGGTCGAGTCCGAGCCGCTCGGAGACGGCGAGCCACTCGGCGCCCTCGTCCGGGATCAGGTCGGGCGTGATGAGGCCGGACCCGCCGGCCTCGGCCAGATCGGTGGCGAAGCGCTCGACCCCGTACTGCAGGACGGGGTTGTAGTAGGTCATCACCAGGACCGGCACGTCGACGCGCGCCCGGATCTCGCGGACGGCCTCGAAGCCGTGGCGGAGGCGGAAGCCGCCCGCGATGGCGGCCTGGGTCGCCTCCTGGATGACGGGTCCGTCCATCACCGGATCGGAGTAGGGCAGACCGAGCTCGATCGCGTCGACGCCGTTCTCGGCCATGGCCACGGCGGCGTCGATGCTGGTCGGCAGGTCGGGGAAGCCGACGGGGAGGTAGCCGATCAGGGCGCCCGCCGCCTCCTCGTTCCGGCGCCGGACGGTCTCGGCGACGCTCGGTCCGCGGCCGCTCACGACTGCACCGCGCCCTGGTCCATGAGGCCGAAGTAGTGCGCAGCGGTCGTCATGTCCTTGTCGCCGCGGCCCGAGAGGTTGACCAGGATGGTGGCCTCGGGGCCGAGCTCGCGCCCGAGCTCCAGCGTGCCGGCCAGCGCGTGCGCGGACTCGATCGCCGGGATGATCCCCTCGGTGCGGCTGAGCAGCATGAGCGCGTCCATCGCGGCCGAGTCGGTGACCGCGCGGTAATCGGCGCGGCCGATGCTCGAGAGCCACGCGTGCTCCGGGCCGATGCCCGGGTAGTCGAGGCCGGCCGAGATCGAGTGCGACTCGACGGTCTGGCCGTCCTCGTCCTGGAGGAGGAAGCTGCGGGCGCCGTGCAGGACGCCGGGGCGGCCCTTGCTGATGGTCGCCGCGTGGCGGGGGGTCTCGATCCCGTCGCCGCCGGCCTCGAAGCCGACGAGGCGGACCTCGGGGTCATCGAGGAAGGCGTGGAAGATCCCCATCGCGTTGGAGCCGCCGCCGACGCAGGCGGTGACCGCGGTGGGCAGCGAGCCGGTGAGCTCGAGGACCTGCTCGCGCGCCTCCTCGCCGATGATCTTCTGGAAGTCCCGGACGAGGGCCGGGAACGGGTGCGGGCCGGCGACGGTGCCGAAGATGTAGTTCGTGGTGCCCACGTTCGTCACCCAGTCGCGCATCGCGTCGTTGATCGCGTCCTTGAGGGTGCGCGAGCCGGTCGTCACGGGGATCACCTCGGCGCCGAGCAGGCGCATGCGGGCGACGTTGAGGGCCTGGCGCTCGGTGTCGACCTCGCCCATGTAGACCACGCAGTCGAGGCCGAACAGGGCGGCGGCCGTGGCGGTCGCGACGCCGTGCTGGCCCGCTCCCGTCTCGGCGATGACGCGGGTCTTGCCGATCCGCTTGGTGAGCAGCGCCTGGCCCAGCACGTTGTTGATCTTGTGCGAGCCGGTGTGGTTGAGGTCCTCGCGCTTGAGGATGATCCGCGCACCGCCGGCGTGCTCGGCGAACCGCGGCACCTCGGTGATGATCGACGGACGACCGGTGTAGCTGCGGTGCAGCTCCATCAGTTCTGCCGCGAACGCGGGATCGACCTTCGTGCGCTCGTACTCGGCGCTCAGCTCGTCGAGGGCCTCGACGAGGGACTCGGGGACGTAGCGTCCGCCGAACTCGCCGAAGTAGGGGCCGAGTTCATCCCGGAGTGCCATGGGGGTACCGCCTATCGGTGTGGTCAGTGCGCCAGGAAGCCGGCGAGGGTGGAGACGGGGTCGCCGCCGGTGACGAGAGCCTCGCCCACGAGGACGACGTCGGCTCCGGAGCCGCGGTAGTGCGCGACGTCGTCGGCGGTGAGGACGGCCGACTCGGCCACCTTCACCGCATCGTCGGGGAAGCGCTCGGAGAGGCGGCCGAAGAGGTCGCGGTCGAGCTGGAAGGTGGAGAGGTCGCGGGCGTTCACGCCGATGAGCCGCGCGCCGAGGTCGGCGGCCCGCTCGAGCTCGTCGGCCGAGTGCGTCTCGACGAGCGGGGTCATCCCCAGCTCGAGCACGAGGGCGTGCAGCTCGGCGAGCAGGGGCTGCTCGAGCGCGGCGACGATGAGGAGGACCAGGTCGGCTCCGGCCGCGCGGGCCTCGAGGACCTGGTACGGCTCGGCGACGAAGTCCTTGCGCAGGACGGGGATCGACACGCGCTCGCGGACCGCCTCGAGGTCCGCGAGGGACCCCTTGAAGCGGCGCTCCTCGGTGAGGACGCTGATCGCGCTCGCTCCCCCGAGCTCGTACTGTCCGGCCAGCTCGGCGGGGACGGGGATGTCGGCGAGGGCTCCGCGCGACGGGCTGGCGCGCTTCACCTCGGCGATGATCCTGACGCGCTCGGCGGGGGCCAGAGCGGCCAGGGCGTCGAGGGCGGGCGCCTGGGCGAGCGCGCGGCGCTCGACGGCTTCGAGCGGGGCGCTCTCGCGGCGCCGGGCCGCGTCGGCCAGGGCGCCGGCGGTGAGGTCGGCGAGCACCTAGGCGCGCGCCTTCGGGTTCGCCTTCGCGCCGTTGACGCCGTAGCCCGCCTTGGCCATGCCCATGCCCACGAGCAGACCCACCACCACCAGGCCGGCCGAGAGCCAGACCACCAGGGGCACGTCGAACCAGAACGCGATCGTGCCGATCGTGAATCCGACCAGCATGATGACGACGGCCGTCCACGCTGCGGGCGAGTGGCCGTGGTTGTCGTCGTCGTGCTCGGTGCTCATGGGTCTCCTCCTGGGGGTGCATCGGGACCAGAGCAGTCTAGCGTGAGGCGCCTGAGCGCCCGGCCCCGGACTCGCCTGCGCAGCCGCCTGAAGGAGGCGGGGATGCCGGACCGCCGGACACGACCCCGGCCGGTGTCAGCGGCCCGAGGTGGGGTCGTCGCCGCGCGAGAGCTCGTCCCACGAGACGACCGGGTCGATGTCGCCGTCGTCCGTCTGCACGGTCGACGCGCCGTGGCCGTAGCCGTCGGCGGGCTCGAAGCGGGACGCGCGCTTCCGCGCCGCTCCCGGCCAGCGGCCCGAGGTCGCGAGGACGCCGATCCCGAGCAGCGCGGTGAGCACGCCGCAGACCAGGGCGACGACGGGCCAGGCCGTCGCGGAGGACGAGGCCACGAGCGCCGCGACGGACTGCTCCCCCGCGATGGCGGTCGCCTCGGTGACGAGCGAAGCGCCGGCGCGCACGGGGTCGCCCAGTGCCGTCGCGGCCGCGAGCACCACCGAGGCGCCGAGGACGGCCTGGAGCACACCAAGCACGATCCGGAAGACGGGGCCGGCGATGGCGAGGGCCGCGGCGAGGGCGAGGCCCGCGAGCGCCAGGGCGGAGAGCGCGGGCGCGGCGACGGTCCCGGCCACGTCGATCCGCTGGCCCTCCCCCTCGATCGCGGCCAGGGTCAGCGTGGACCAGGTCTGAGTGGAGGAGGTCAGCTCGAGCGCGGCGAGGAGCACGACCCCGAGGATCGCCGTGTACTTCAGCCGCCGTCCGCTCATGCTCACTCCGCCGGGCCGAGGCCGGTGAACGGCACGAGGGGGTCGACGTCGAAGCAGGCGTGCTCGCCCGTGTGGCAGGCTGCGCCGATCTGCTCGACCTGGACCAGCAGAGTGTCGGCGTCGCAGTCGAGGGCGGCACCCCGCACGTACTGCGCGTGCCCGGACGTGTCGCCCTTGCGCCAGTACTCCTGGCGCGAGCGCGACCAGAAGGTGACGCGGCCCTCGGTGAGGGTCCGCCGGAGCGCCTCGCGGTCCATCCAGCCCATCATGAGCACCTCGCGGGTGTCGTGCTGCTGGATGATCGCGGGCAGGAGCCCGGTCGGATCGAAGGCGGCGCGGTCCAGGACGGCGTCGAGCTCGGCGGGGGTCATCGGATCTCGATCCCGGAGGCGGCGAGCGCGCGCTTGACGTCGCCGATCGTCAGCTCGCGGTTGTGGAAGACGGAGGCGGCGAGCACGGCGTCGGCTCCCGCGTCGACGGCCGGAGCGAAGTGCTCGACGGCGCCGGCGCCTCCGGAGGCGATGACCGGCACGGAGCTCAGCTCGCGCATCGCGGCGATCAGCTCGAGGTCGAAGCCCTGCTTGGTGCCGTCGGCGTCGATGGAGTTGACCAGGAGCTCCCCGGCGCCGCGCTCGACGGCCTCGGCCGCCCA
This sequence comes from Rathayibacter sp. AY1F2, assembly GCF_002930885.1. NCBI lineage: Bacteria > Bacillati > Actinomycetota > Actinomycetes > Micrococcales > Microbacteriaceae > Rathayibacter > Rathayibacter sp. AY1F2. The sequence goes on from NZ_PSVG01000004.1 coordinate 155,879, forward strand.
GGCCAGGGCGTCGAGCTCGGTCTCGCGGCGTCCGCCGTGAGTGGTGACGACGAAGCCGGACGGCGTGGCGTCGCTCCGCTTGACGTCGAGCGAGAGCACGAGCACCTGCGCGCCGAAGACGTCGGCGATCTCGCCGAGGAGCTCGGGCCGGGCGATCGCGGCGGAGTTGACGCCCACCTTGTCGGCGCCGTGCGCGAGCAGTCGCGAGACGTCCTCGGCGCTGCGCACGCCTCCGCCGACCGTGAGCGGGATGAAGACCTGCTCGGCGGTCGCCCGCACCACGTCGTAGGTGGTCGAGCGGTCGTCGACCGTGGCGGTGACGTCGAGGAAGGTCAGCTCGTCGGCGCCCTGCTCGAAGTAGAGGCGGGCGAGCTCGACGGGGTCGCCCGCATCGCGCAGGTTCTGGAAGTTGACGCCCTTCACGACGCGGCCGGCGGCGACGTCGAGGCAGGGGATGACGCGGACGGCGAGACTCATCGGCTCCCCCTCTACAGGCGCGCGGCGTGGATGGAGGTGACCAGGATCGCGCGGGCGCCCAGGTCGTACAGGCGGTCCATCACCTGGTTCATGTCCGAGCGCGGCACCATCACGCGGACGGCCACCCACTCGGCGTCGTGCAGCGGCGAGACCGTCGGCGACTCGAAGCCCGGGGCGATCGCCGTGGCGCTCTCCAGGAGCGCGACGGGGCAGTCGTAGTCGAGCAGCACGTACTCGCGGGCGACCAGCACGCCCTGCAGGCGGCGCAGCAGCACCGGGATGCCCTCGGGCTCCCCCGCGGCGGAGACCAGGACGGCGGTCGAGTCCAGGATGACCGGCCCGAAGATCTCGAGGCCGGCCTTGCGGAGCGTGGTGCCGGTCTCGACGACATCGGCGATGACGTCGGCGACGCCGAGCTGGATCGCGGACTCGACCGCGCCGTCGAGGCGGATCAGCGTCACCTCGACGCCGTGCTCCCGGAGGAAGCGGCCCACGAGGCCCGGGTAGCTGGTCGCCACGCGGAGGCCGTCGATCTGCGCGAGCTCGTCGTAGCGGCCTGCGGGCCCGGCGAAGCGGAAGGTGGAGTTCGCGAAGCCGAGGCTCGCGATCTCGCGCGCCTCGGAGCCGGAGTCGATCAGGAGGTCGCGGCCGGTGACCCCGACGTCGAGAGCGCCGGAGCCGACGTAGGTGGCGATGTCGCGCGGGCGCAGGTAGAAGAACTCGACCCCGTTGCGCTCGTCGACGACGTGCAGCTCCTTCGGGTCGCGGCGGCCGGTGTAGCCGGCCTCCGCGAGCATCTGACCGGCGGTCTCCGAGAGGGAGCCCTTGTTGGGGACGGCGACGCGCAGGAGCGCCGGGGCGGGGGTGGTGGTCACGGGACGTCCTTCATGACTCGACGGCTGTTCAGGGGGCGGCACGGCTCCTCGGGGAGCGTGCGGGCGCGACGGCGCGGAGCGGAGGCGCACCCCGGCGAGCGGGGCGGGGCTCACAGATGCCGATAGACGTCGGCCGTCGTCAGTCCCTTGGCGAGCATGAGCACCTGCAGGTGGTAGAGCAGCTGCGAGATCTCCTCGGCGGTGCGCTCGTCGCCCTCGTACTCGGCGGCCATCCACACCTCGGCGGCCTCCTCGACGATCTTCTTGCCGATGAAGTGCACGCCGGCGTCGAGCTCGCGGACGGTGCCCGAACCCTCGGGACGGGCGGCGGCCTTCTCGCCCAGCTCAGCGAAGAGGTCGTCGAAAGTTTTCACCGGGGAAGTCTATACGGCGGCCGGGCGCGGGACGCCTCAGTGCCGGTGCAGGTGAGCGGTCGCCGTCTCGCGCAGCGACGCGATCGCGGCCTCCGGGTCGTCCGCGCCGAAGACCGCGGAGCCCGCGACGAAGGTGTCGGCTCCCGCCTCCGCTGCGATCTCGATCGTGCCGGGTGCGATCCCGCCGTCGACCTGGAGCCAGACGTCGAGCCCGGTGCGGTCCACCACGTTCCGGAGCGTGCGCAGCTTGGGCATCGTCTCCTGCATGAAGGACTGGCCCCCGAAGCCGGGCTCGACCGTCATCACGAGGACCTGGTCGAACTCGGGCAGGAGGTCGAGGTAGTCGTCCACCATCGTGCCCGGCTTGAGCGCGATCCCCGCCCGCGAGCCGATCCCGCGCAGGCGCCGCGCCAGGGCCACGGCGTCGCGCGCGGCCTCGGCGTGGAAGGTCACGGAGAAGGCGCCGGTCTCGGCGTAGTCGGGGGCCCACCGGTCGGGGTCGTCGATCATCAGGTGCAGGTCGAGCGGGCGGGGCGAGACGTCCTGGAGGCGCTGGACCATGGTCAGCCCGAAGGTGAGGTTCGGCACGAAGTGGTTGTCCATCACGTCGACGTGCACGAGGTCGGCTCCGGCGATGCGCTGCAGCTCGGCCTCGAAGTTCACGAAGTCGGCGGAGAGGATGCTGGGGTTGATCCGTGCGGGCATGCCTCCAGCCTAGATCGGAGCGTCCTCCGCGTCCGCCCGGCCGAGGACGCTCCCGCTCCGGAGGGGTCAGGCGTTCCCGGACGCCGCCTCGAGGGGCCGGCGGCGGAGGAGCTGCACGAACATGGCGTCGGTGCCGTGCCGGTGCGGCCAGAGCTGCACGTGGAGGGGGCCGTCCGGCAGCGGGAGCGGGTCCGCCGTCACCGCGCGCAGCACGGCCGGCGTGTCGACGAGCTCGAGCTCGTGCCGCTCCTGCGCGAGGGAGAGCACGCGCCGGGTCTCGCCGAGGTGCGGCGAGCAGGTCACGTAGGCCAGCAGCCCGTCGGGAGCGAGAGCCCTCACCGCGGAGTCGAGCAGCTCGCCCTGGAGGGCGGCCAGCGGCTCCACGTCGGCCGCGGACTTGCGCCAGCGCGCCTCCGGCCGCCGCCGCAGCGCACCGAGACCGGTGCACGGCGCGTCGAGGAGGATGCGGTCGAACGATCCCGGCTGCTCGTCGCCCAGGTCGCGCCCGTCGCCGGTGCGCACCTCGACCGACGGATCGACGGCGGCCAGCGCCTGCCGCACCAGGCCCGCGCGGCCCGCGACCACCTCGTTGGCGAGCAGCGCCGCCCCGCCTGCGCGCGCCTCCGCCGCGAGCAGCGCCGCCTTGCCGCCGGGTCCCGCGCACAGGTCGAGCCAGCGCTCGCCCGGGCGGACCGGCCGTGCCCGGGAGAGCGCCAGAGCGGCGAGCTGGGAGCCCTCGTCCTGCACGCGCACGCGGCCCTCGTGCACCGCGGGGAAGGCCTCCGGGTCGCCGCCGGTGCTGGTCATGCCGACCGGCGAGAACCGGTCGGATTCGGCGTCGGCGATCTCGCCGGGAGACGCCAGGCCCGGCAGAGCCACCAGGTTCACCCGCGGAGCCGCGTTGTCGGCGGCGAGCAGCGCGTCGAGCTCGTCGGCCGCCCCCTCCGCCGCCAGCGCCCGTCGCAGGGCGCGCACGATCCACACGGGGTGGGAGCTCAGCGCGGCGATCCGGTCGTCCCCGGAGACCGCGGCCGCGGAGACCCGCTCGCGCCACTCGCCGGCGCTCGAGCGCGAGACTTCGCGCAGCACGGCGTTGGCGAAGGCCACCGCTCCCCGCGAGGAGCCGGCCGCGACGAGCGCGACACTCTCGTTCACCGCGGCGTGCGGGGCCACGCGGGTCGCGAGCAGCTGGTGCACGCCCAGGCGCAGCGCGTCGAGCACGGGCGCATCGATGCTCTCGACGGACCGGCCGGCCGCGAGGGCGATCACGCGGTCGTAGTAGCCGGACATCCGCAGGGTGCCGTAGCAGAGCTCGGTGGCCAGTCCCGCGTCGGCGGGCGAGAGGCCGGCGGCGCTGATCCGCGCGGGCAGGATCAGGTTGGCGTAGGCGTCCGACCCGCTCACCGCGAGCAGGACGTCGTAGGCGACCCGGCGGGCGGGAGCGGCCTCGCGACGGGCGCTCACGCGAGCACCGTGCTCTCGCGCAGGCCGCGGGCCCAGTCGGCGCCGGCCATCGGGGTCCTGCCGGCGGGCTGGACGGTGACCAGCTCGACCGCTCCGTCCGCGGTGCCGACGAGGGCGCGCCCCGCGTCGAGGCGGACGACGCCGGGAGCGAGGTCCCCCTCGGCCGCGCGGACCGCGAGCACCTTGAGGCGCGCGTCCCCCACCGCGGTCGAGGCTCCGGGCTCGGGAGTCGTTCCGCGCACGAGCGCGAGGACCCGCGCGGTCGGGAGGCTCCAGTCGATCCGGCCGTCGGCGGCGTCGAGCTTGGGAGCGGGGGTCGCCTCTCCGGTCTGCGGAGTCGCGACGGCCGTGCCCTCCTCCAGCGCGTCGACCACGCCGAGGGTGAGGCCGGCGCCGCTCGCGGCCAGCTCCGTCAGCAGCTCGCCCGCGGTGTGCTCCCCCGCGTCGACGGCGAGCTCGGCGTACACGTCACCGGCGTCGAGCTCGGCGACCAGCTGGAAGACGCTCGCGCCGATCCGCGTGTCGCCCGCCATCAGCGCCCGCTGGACGGGAGCCGCCCCGCGCCAGCGCGGCAGCAGGGAGAAGTGCAGGTTGATCCAGCCCAGGCGCGGCACCGCCAGCAGGCGCTGCCGGACGAGGCCGCCGTAGGCCACGATCACGCCGAGGTCGGGGGCGAGCTCCGCGATCCGGTCGGTCACGTCCTCGTCGAGGCGGTTCGCCCGGATCACCGGGATCCCCAGCTCCTCGGCCACGACGGCGACCGGCGAGGGGGTGAGCACGCGCTTGCGTCCCACCGGGGCGTCCTCCCGGGTGACCACGGCCACGACCTCGTGCGCGGAGGCGGCGAGGTCGCGGAGGGTCGGAACGGCGGCGGCGGGCGTGCCGGCGAAGACGAGGCGCACGGGGGTCTCCTGGGGAGTCAGAGGATGTCGGGGTCGTCGAGACGGACCCGGAGCCGGGGGGCCGGCCGGAAGCGGCCGGGCGTGGTCGGCGGGCGACGACGGCGCGTGGCGTTGCGGATCACGGCGGAGCGGAGGCGCGCGGCCACATCCGCACCGCGAGCGTAGTCGAACCGGACGATCGCCCGGACGGAGCCGTCCTCGAGCCCGACAGGACCGAGGACCTCGTGCCGGTCGTCCTCGTCGAGCGCCTCGAGCGCCTCCTCCACCGCGTGCGCGTCGCCGCTCACCGTGGCCAGGCGCACCGCGGGCGGGAAGCGCAGAGCGCGCCGCTCCTGGAGCTCGGCCCGGAGGTACTCGGCCTGCCGCCAGGTCGCCAGGGCGGTCGCGAGCCGGCCGCCGACCCCGACCAGGAGGACCGGCGCGCCCGGGCGGGCCAGCGCCGCGGCGTTCGACCAGGTGCGGAGCGCGTCGTCGGCGACCCGCAGGCTCTCGCGGGCCAGCATCCGCTCGCCGTCCAGCAGCAGGACGGCGTGGTAGCCGCCGTCGGCCCGCGGCTCCGCCCCGCGCGTGGCCACGACGAGCGCGGGCTCGTCGGGGAGGGTGAGCACGGGGCGCTGCCCGTCGGCGACGATCACCTTGGCACCCGGGAAGGCGCGTCCGAGCTCCTCCGCGGTGCGGCCCGCGCCGAGGGAGACGAGGCGCAGAGCCGTCGCCTCGCAGACGGAGCAGGTCCAGTCGGCCGCGATCAGGCCGCACCAGCCGCAGCTCGGCCGCCCGCCCTCGGAGTGCACGCCGAGCGGACCCTGGCAGCGGTTGCAGCGTGCGACGGTCCGGCAGCGGGCGCAGGCGACCACCGGCGCGTAGCCGGGGCGCGCGACCTGGACGAGCACGGGACCGGAGTCGAGGGCCTTCCGCGCCTCCCGCCAGGCGGAGGAGGGGATGCGCGCTGCCGCGTCGTGCTCGTCGGCCGCCCACTGCTGGGCGGTCGGCACGACGTGCGGGCGGCGGCTCGGCCGCGGCTCCACCTCGGTCGCGAAGCCGATCTCGGCGAGCCGCTCGACCTCGACCGTGCGCGTGTTGCCGAGCAGGACGAGGCCGGCGCCGCTCTGCTCCTGCCGCACCAGGGCGACGTCGCGGGCGTGCGCGTAGGGCGCGAGCGGTTCGGCGAAGAGCGGATCGCCGTCGTCCCAGAGCGCGATCAGGCCGAGGGCGGAGGAGGGCGCGTAGAGGACGGAGCGGTTGCCGACGACGACCCGCGGCCCGGGATCGAGGCAGCGGACGAAGGCGGAGTAGCGCTCGGCGCCCTTCTGCCGCGCATCGAGGCGCACCACCGCCTCCGCGGGGACGAGGGCGGCGAGAGCGAGCTCCAGCTGCTCCTGGTCGCGGTAGTCGGGGACGGCCAGGATCGCGTCGCGGCCCGCGGCGAGCGTGTCCCGGGCGAGCTCGGCGAGCGTGACGGCCCAGCCGCCGACCCACGCGCCCGAGTCGAGCCTCACCGGAGCCGGCACGGCGCCGACCGCCAGCCGGGCCCCCTCGGCGAGTCCCGCGAAGGAGGCGTCGGGGTAGCCCGTCACGCCGCCCGCCTCGACCGCGGGCGCCGCAGGAGCGGGACCCGCGGCGAGTCGCGCCTTCTCGACGCGGACGTGGCGGCGCGGCACGGCCAGGCGCAGCACGTCGCTCGCGCCTCCGGAGGCGCGGTCGGCCACCCGGCGGGCGAGGGCCCAGACCTCCGGGGTCAGCACGACGAGCGGCGAGACCAGCTCCTCGATGCCGCTGAGCGCTCCAGCGTGCTCGGTCCCCTCCCCCGTCTCGACGACGAACGCGTCGGCGATCCGGCCTCCGGTCCGCAACGGCACCCGCACGCGCACGCCGGGGACCACCTCGCCGCGCAGCGCCTCCGGCACCGCGTAGTCCAGGAGCCGGTCGAGCTGCGGGAGGGGCGAGTCCAGGAGCACGCGCGCGACGGCTCCGCTCGTCGCCATCGCCGCCGCGCCCGCTACGAGAGGCCCGCGGCGGAGCGCAGGTCGTCGACCCGGTCGAGGCGCTCCCAGGTGAAGTCGGGGAGCTCCCGGCCGAAGTGGCCGTAAGCCGCGGTCTGCGCGTAGATCGGGCGGAGCAGGTCGAGTGCGTGGATGATCGCGGCCGGGCGCAGGTCGAAGACCGAGCGGATCGCCTCGGTGATCGTCTCGTCGGAGACGGTGCCGGTGCCGAAGGTCTCGACGTAGAGGCCGACCGGGGCCGCCTTGCCGATGGCGTAGGCGACCTGCACCTCCAGCCGCGAGGCGAGCCCCGCGGCGACCGCGTTCTTGGCGACCCACCGCATGGCGTAGGCGGCCGAGCGGTCCACCTTCGACGGGTCCTTGCCCGAGAACGCGCCGCCGCCGTGGCGGGACGCTCCGCCGTAGGTGTCGACGATGATCTTGCGGCCGGTGAGCCCGGCGTCGCCCTGAGGGCCGCCGATCTCGAAGCGGCCCGTCGGGTTGATCAGCAGGCGCACGGCGGAGGAGTCGAGGTCGACCGTCTCGAGGACGGGGCGGATGACGTGCGCCGCGATGTCCGCGTGGATCGTCTCGGTGCTGACGTGCTCTGCGTGCTGGGTGGACAGGACGACGGTGTCGATGGTGGACGGCGTCGTGCCGTCGTAGCCGATGGTGACCTGGGTCTTGCCGTCGGGTCGGAGGTAGTCGAGCTCGCCCGACTTGCGGACGGCGGCCAGGCGCTCGGCGAGGCGGTGCGAGAGCCAGCTCGGCAGCGGCATGTACTCGGGGGTCTCGTCGGTCGCGAAGCCGAACATCAGGCCCTGGTCGCCCGCGCCCTGGCGGTCGAAGGCGTCCTCGCCCGCCTCGGAGGAGCGGACCTCGAGCGCCGTGTCGACGCCCGCCGCGATCTCGGGCGACTGCTGGCCGATCGAGACCGAGACGCCGCAGGAGCGGCCGTCGAAGCCCTTCTCCGAGGAGTCGTAGCCGATCTCGACGATCGTGTCGCGCACGATCTTGGGGATCTCGACGTAGCCGCTCGTGGAGACCTCGCCCGCGACATGCACGAGCCCCGTCGTGACCAGCGTCTCGACGGCGACCCGGCTGTGCGGGTCCTCGCGGAGCAGGGCGTCGAGGATCCGGTCCGAGATCTGGTCGCAGATCTTGTCCGGGTGGCCCTCGGTGACGGACTCGGAGGTGAACAGGCGGAGGGGACCGGAGGTCATGCTTCTCTTCTCGTCCCGGCTCGTGCGGACCGGGGTCGTTCGTACCGGGAGTGGCCTGGCGGGCGCGATGCCGGGCGGCAGGCGATCGGCGCCTGGGCGGGCGGACCGGCGGGGCTAGCGCACGACCGCGTCGAGGACGCGATCGGCCACCTCCGCCTTGCTGCCCGAGGCCTCGCCAACTATATCGCCGGCCCGATCGAGGACCACGACGGCGTTGCTGTCGCTCTGGAAACCCTCGGCCCAGCCCACCCTGTTGAGGACGAGCAGGTCGCAGCCCTTCCGGGCGATCTTGGCGCGGCCGAGGGCGAGCATCGCGTCCCGGTCCGGCTCGGTCTCCGCGGCGAAGCCGACGACGATCTGCCCCTCCCGCCGGGAGGCGGAGATCTCGGCGAGGACGTCCGGGTTCTTGACGAGCTCGAGGACGAGACGGTCGCCCTGCTGCTCCTTCTTGATCTTCGCGTCGGCGACCGCGGCGGGCCGGTAGTCGGCGACGGCCGCGGCCATGATCACGACGTCCGCGCCGGGGGCCGCGGCGAGGGCGGCCTCGCGCAGCTCGAGCGCGGTGCCCACCGGGAGGACCGTGACGCCCTCCGGCGCCGGCACGTCGAGGTTCGCGGCGAGGAGGGTGACCTCCGCGCCCCGGGCCGCAGCGGCCAGCGCGAGCGCGACGCCCTGCCTGCCGCTGGAGCGGTTGCCGACGAAGCGCACCGGGTCGAGGGGCTCGCGGGTGCCGCCGGCGGTCACGAGGACGCGCACGCCCGCGAGGTCGCGGCGGGCGGAGGCGGAGCGGGCGTGGACGGCGAGGGCCTCCGCCACGATCGTCTCGGGCTCCTCCATGCGGCCGGGGCCCGAGTCGGCGCCGGTGAGGCGGCCGACCGCGGGGCCGACGACGTGCACGCCGCGGGAGCGGAGCACCGCCGTGTTCGCGACGGTGGCGGCGTTCGCCCACATCTCGGTGTGCATCGCGGGGGCGACCACGAGCGGGGCGGTGCTCGCGAGCACCGTGTTGCCGAGCAGGTCGTCGGCGAGGCCGGCAGCGAGTTTGGCGAGCGTGTGCGCCGTCGCGGGCGCGATCACGATGAGGTCGGCGGCCTGGCCGATGGCCACGTGCCGGACCTCGGCGACGCCCTCGTAGAGCTCGGTGTGCACCGGGTTCCGCGAGATGGCCTCGAGGGTGGGCTTCCCGACGAAGCGCAGCGCGGCCTCGGTCGCGACGACGTGCACGTCGTGCTCCGCGAGGACCAGCGCGCGGACGACTCCGACGGCCTTGTACGCGGCGATGCCGCCGGTGATGCCGACGACGACGTTGAGCCGTCGGCCGGCCTCGAGAGAGGAGCCCACCCGGAGGGGACTACTCGGCGAGGGGCTTGGCGACGAGCTTGTCCTCGTTGATCTCGTGCAGTGCGACCGAGAGGGGCTTGTCGTCGATGGTGGAGTCGACCAGCGGGCCGACGTTGTCGAACAGGCTGCCCTCGTGGAGGTCGGCGTAGTAGTCGTTGATCTGGCGGGCGCGCTTGGAGGCGAAGATCACCAGCGCGTACTTGGAGTCGACCTTCGAGAGGAGCTCGTCGATGGGCGGGTCGATGATGCCGAGGTTGTTGGCCATGGGTGTCTCCTTGCAGGCGCATCAGCGCCGATCTGCGGCTCCGGAGCAACACGGCGCGCGGGCTCCGAGGGGCGTGTGCCCGGTGGGACCCGGGGCGTCGGCCCGGAGGTGGTCGGTGGCCCGGTGTCAGCGGCCCGGGTCAGCGGGCGCGCCGTCGGCACGAGGCGACATCAATTCTACGACCTCGCGGGCCGCTTCGGGCACGGTGCTGTTGACGACGGCGAAATCGAACTCGTCCTGCGCGGCCAGCTCCACCTTCGCGGTGGCCAGACGGCGCTCCTGCTCCTCCGCGCTCTCGGTGCCGCGGCCGACCAGCCGGCGGACCAGCTCGTCCCAGCTCGGCGGCAGGAGGAAGACCAGCCGCGCGTCCGGCATCCGCTCGCGCACCTGGCGGGCACCCTGGATGTCGATCTCGAGCATCACCTGCCGGCCCTGCTCCAGCGCGGCGTCGATGGGGCCGCGGGGCGTGCCGTAGCGGTGAGCGTTGTGGACGACGGCGTACTCGAGGAACTCCCCCGCCGCGACCATCCGGTCGAACTCGGCGTCGTCGACGAAGTAGTAGCTGACGCCGTCCACCTCGCCCGGACGCGGGGCCCGGGTGGTGGCCGAGACCGAGAGCAGGACGTCCGGGTAGTTCTCGCGGATGTAGGTCGACACGGTGCCCTTGCCGACCGCGGTCGGACCGGCGAGGACGAGCAGGCGGTTGCGGCCGGGGCGGCGCTGCCGCGACTCCCGCTCCTCGAGGAACGACGCCAGGCCCTCGACCTGGCGCCGGCCGAGCCCGCCGAGGCGCTTCGACTCGGCGATCCGCAGCTGGTCCATCACCCGGGGCGTCTTCACCACGCCGAGTGCGGGCACGGCGCGGAGCAGCTCGCTGACGCGCATCCGCCCCTCGACTCCGAGCGGCTCGGCCTGGGCCGCCGCGAGCACGGCGGTCGCGGGGCGGCGTCCGGCGGCGACGGCCTTCTTGACGGCGGCGCGGGCACGGCGCGCCGCGATCGCGGCCTCGGAGGCGGCGCGCCGGTCGACCTCGGGCGGCGAGGGACGGCGCACGGCCTCCGGGCGCGAGGAGGCGCCGGGATCGGGGCTGACGGTTTCAGCGGACAAGGGTCTCCTGGATGTCGGTCGCGCGGCGGGTGATCTCGGCCGCGATCCCCGAGGGGCCGGCGCCGAGCACGCTGCGCGACTCGCTGACGATGGTGGCGGCGCTCAGCGCGCCGAACAGCCGCTGCGCGTCCGCGACGGCTGCGCCCTGGTGGCCGAAGCCGGGCGCGAGCACCGGAAGTGCGGGGTGCAGCGGCTCGTCGATGCCGATGCCGAAGTCGCCCAGGGCGACAGTGGCGCCGAGCACCACGCCGACCGAGCCGATCGAGCCGATCGACGCGCGAGCGTGAGCGTCGTTCCAGGATGCCACGTCCGCCACGACCGCGCGTGCCACGGTGGATCCCGCCCGGCCGCCGTCCTGCACGAGGGCGCGCTGCACGGGGCGGGCCTCGGGGTTGGAGGTGGCTGCGAGGACGAACACGCCCTTGCCCGCCTCCTCGGCGAGGGTCAGCATCCCCTCGAGGGAGCCGAGCCCCTGGTAGGCCGCCGCGGTCATGGCGTCCGCCTCGAGCGGCGAGCCGGGCCGGAGCCACGCCTCGGCGTAGGCGGTGACGCTCGTGCCGATGTCGCCGCGCTTGACGTCGGCGATCACCAGCAGTCCGGCCTCGCGGGCGTCGGCGAGCACGCGCTCGAGCGCGGCGTAGCCCGCCGAGCCGTGCCGCTCGAAGAACGCGATCTGCGGCTTCACCACGCCCGCACGGCCGGCCGCCGCCTCGACGACCGTTCGGCCGAAGCTCTCGAGCCCGGCCGCGTCGTCGGCGAGGCCCCACGCGTCGAGCAGGTACGCGTGCGGGTCGATCCCGACGCAGAGCCGGCCGTGCGCGGCGAACGCCGCCTCGAGGCGCGAGCCGAAGGAGGCGGTGCCCGCCGCGCCGCCGCTCACGCGGTGCGCTCCGCGCGGCGCAGGGCGTAGTCCTGCAGGCTCGTCACCTCGAAGGGCTCGTTCGCCGCGTCGAGCGAGGCGACCGCCGCCGCGAGCTGGGCGATCGTGGTGAACAGCGGCTTGTCCGCGGCGACCGCAGCGGCGCGGATCTCGTAGCCGTCGGCGCGGGTCGCTCCTCCGCTGGGCGTGTTGATCACCACGTCGACCTCGTCGCGGGCGATCAGCTCGACGATGGAGGGCGCGTCGCCCTCGGCGGTCTCGCTGTACTTGCGGACCACGCGGGCCTGGATCCCGTTGCGGTTCAGCACCTCGGCCGTGCCCTCGGTCGCGAGGATGTCGAAGCCGAGCTGACGCAGGCGCAGCGCGGGCAGGACGATCGAGCGCTTGTCGCGGTCGGCGACCGAGATGAAGACGGTCCCGCTCGCCGGCATGCCGCCGTACGCGGCGTCCTGGCTCTTCGCGAAGGCGCGCGGGAAGTCGCGGTCGATCCCCATGACCTCGCCAGTGGAGCGCATCTCGGGCCCGAGCAGCGAGTCGACGATCTGGCCCTCCTTGGTGCGGAAGCGCTTGAACGGCAGGACCGCCTCCTTCACCGCGATGGGAGAGTCCATCGGGACGTCGGAGCCGTCGCGCTCGGGCAGCAGGCCCTCGGCCTTCAGCGCGGCGATGGTCTCGCCCACCATCAGGCGCGACGCGGCCTTCGCGAGCGGGATGCCCAGCGCCTTCGACACGAACGGCACGGTGCGCGAGGCCCGGGGGTTCGCCTCGAGCACGTAGAGCACGCCCTGGCCGATCGCGAACTGGACGTTCAGCAGTCCTCGGACGCCGACGCCCTGCGCGATCGCGAGGGTCGCCTCCCGCACCTGGTCGATCTGGCGGCGGCCGAGCGTCACCGGCGGGAGCGTGCACGCCGAGTCGCCGGAGTGGATGCCGGCCTCCTCGATGTGCTCCATCACTCCTCCGATGTAGAGCTGCTCGCCGTCGAAGAGCGCGTCGACGTCGATCTCGATCGCGTCGTCGAGGAAGCGGTCCACCAGCAGCGGGTGCGCCTCGTCGATGATCCCCTCGCCGGCCATCCGCTCGAAGTAGTCCTCGAGCTGGGGCGTGCCGTAGACGATCTCCATGCCGCGCCCGCCGAGGACGAACGACGGACGGACGAGGACCGGGTAGCCGATCTCCACCGCGACCTCGCGGGCGCCGTCGAGGTCGGTCGCGGTGCCGTTGCGCGGAGCGAGAAGTCCCGCCTCGTCGAGGATCCGCGAGAACGCGCCGCGCTCCTCCGCGAGGTCGATGTTCGCGGGGGTGGTGCCGAGGATGGGCACGCCGGCCGCCTCGAGGCCCGCGGCGAGCCCGAGCGCCGTCTGGCCGCCCAGCTGCACGACGACGCCGACGAGCTCGCCGGACTGCGACTCCGCGTGGATGACCTCGAGCACGTCCTCGAGAGTCAGCGGCTCGAAGTAGAGGCGGTCCGAGGTGTCGTAGTCGGTCGAGACCGTCTCGGGGTTGCAGTTGATCATGATCGTCTCGAAGCCCGCGTCCGAGAGCGCGAACGAGGCGTGCACGCAGGAGTAGTCGAACTCGACCCCCTGGCCGATGCGGTTGGGGCCGGAGCCCAGGATGACGACCTTGCGGCGGTCGGCGGCGACGACCTCCGTCTCCTCGTCGTACGAGGAGTAGTGGTACGGCGTGAGCGCCGGGAACTCGCCCGCGCAGGTGTCGACGGTCTTGTAGACCGGGCGCACGTCCAGCGCGTAGCGGGTGCGGCGGACCTCCGCCTCGTCGAGCCCGCGGAGCTCGGCGATCTGCGCGTCCGAGAAGCCGTGGTCCTTCGCCAGGCGGAGGAGTCCGGCGTCGAGGCCGTCGTGCTCGCGCACCAGGTCGGCGATCTCGTTGATCAGCACGATCTGGTCGAGGAACCAGGGGTCGATCTTCGTGGACTCGAACGCCTGCTCGACCGTGGCTCCCAGGCGCAGCGCCTGCTGCACGGTGACGATGCGGCCGTCGGTCGGGGTCCTCGCGATCTCGAGGAGCTCCTCGACCGAGCGCTCCTGCGCGCCCCAGTGGAACGACGAGCCGCGCTTCTCGAGCGAGCGGAGCGCCTTCTGCAGCGCCTGCGCGTAGTTGCGGCCGATCGCCATCGCCTCGCCCACCGACTTCATGGTCGTGGTCAGCGTCTTGTCGGCGGCCGGGAACTTCTCGAACGCGAACCGCGGGACCTTCACGACCACGTAGTCCAGCGTCGGCTCGAAGCTCGCCGGCGTCACCTTGGTGATGTCGTTCGGGATCTCGTCCAGGCGGTAGCCGATGGCGAGCTTCGCGGCGATCTTGGCGATCGGGAAGCCGGTCGCCTTGGAGGCGAGGGCGGAGGAGCGGGAGACGCGCGGGTTCATCTCGATCACGATGATCCGGCCGTCCGCCGGGTCGATCGCGAACTGGATGTTGCAGCCGCCGGTGTCCACGCCCACGTCGCGGATGATCCGGATGCCGATGTCGCGCAGCTTCTGGTACTCGCGGTCGGTGAGGGTCAGCGCCGGTGCGACGGTGATCGAGTCGCCCGTGTGCACGCCGACGGGGTCGACGTTCTCGATCGAGCAGACGACGACCGTGTTGTCGGCCGTGTCGCGCATCAGCTCGAGCTCGTACTCCTTCCAGCCGAGGATCGACTCCTCCAGGAGCACCTCGGTGGTGGGGCTCTGGTGCAGGCCGTCGCCGACCATCCGCACCAGCTCCTCGCGGGTGTAGGCGAAGCCGGAGCCCAGGCCGCCCATGGTGAACGACGGGCGGATGACGAGGGGATAGCCCAGGTCCTCGGCGTACTCGATCGCCTCGTCGACGGTGTGCGCGATGTAGGACTTCGCGACGTCGGCGCCCGCGTCCAGCACCAGCTGCTTGAAGATCTGCCGGTCCTCGCCGCGGTTGATCGCCTCGAAGCTCGCGCCGATGAGCTCGACGCCGTACTTCTCGAGGATCCCGAGGTCGTGCAGCTGGATGGCCGCGTTCAGTGCCGTCTGCCCGCCGAGGGTCGGCAGGATCGCGTCCGGCTTCTCCTTGGCGATGATCGCCTCGATCGCCTTGGGCGTGATCGGCTCCACGTAGGTGGCGTCGGCGAAGTCGGGATCGGTCATGATCGTCGCCGGGTTGGAGTTGACGAGGATCACGCGCACCCCCTCGGCGCGCAGCACGCGGCAGGCCTGGGTGCCGGAGTAGTCGAACTCGACGGCCTGTCCGATGACGATCGGGCCGGAGCCGATGACCAGGACGCTCTGGATGTCTTCCCTGCGCGGCATTACTTCTGCTCTCCGATGCTGCTGGTCGTGGGGATGTCGGTGGGCTCCGAGGCCCCGCGCCCGGCCGTGCGCTGCACGACCATCTCGCGGAAGCGGTCGAAGAGGTGGTTGGAGTCGTGCGGGCCGGCCGCCGCCTCCGGGTGGTACTGCACCGAGAAGGCGGGGATGTCGAGGCAGCGCAGGCCCTCCACGACCGAGTCGTTGAGGGAGTAGTGGCTGACCTCGACGCGGCCGAAGCCCTCGGGCGAGTCCAGCTCGCCCTCGATCGGCGCGTCCACGGCGAACCCGTGGTTCTGCGAGGTGATCTCCACGCGGCCGGTGAGCTTGTCGAGCACGGGCTGGTTGATCCCGCGGTGGCCGAACGGGAGCTTGTAGGTGCCGAAGCCGAGAGCGCGCCCCAGCAGCTGGTTGCCGAAGCAGATGCCGAAGAACGGCAGGTCGGCGCGCAGGGTGGTGCGCAGCAGCTCGACGTGGCGGTCCGAGGCCTCGGGGTCGCCGGGGCCGTTGGAGAAGAAGAGCGCGGACGGGTCGAGCGCGAGCACCTGCTCGGCGGTCACCGACTCGGGCAGCACGTGGACGTCGAAGCCGCGCTCCGCGAGGTAGTTGACCGTCGAGGTCTTCACCCCCAGGTCGATGACCGCGACCGAGCCGACGCGCTCGCCGCGGGCGGGCACCGTGTACTGCTCGTCGGTCGAGACCGAGGAGGAGAGGTTGAGCCCCTGCATCTGCCGGCCGCCGAGGACCAGCGCGAGCTGCTCCTCCTCGGGGAGGGCGAGGTCCTCGCCGGAGAACACGCCGGCGCGCATCGAGCCGGCCGAGCGGATGTGGCGGGTGATCGCCCGGGTGTCGACGCCGGAGATCCCGACGATGCCGTCGGTCTCCAGGTCGTCGCCGAGGGAGCGCTGCGCGCGGAAGTTGGAGACGACGCGGGAGGGGTCGCGGACGACGTAGCCGGCGACCCAGATGCGGCGCGACTCCATGTCCTCGTCGTTGGTCCCGGTGTTGCCGATGTGGGGCGCGGTCTGCACGACGATCTGGCCGGCGTAGCTCGGGTCGGTCAGCGTCTCCTGGTAGCCGGTCATGCCGGTGGCGAAGACGATCTCGCCCAGGGTGCGGCCTCGGGCGCCGTAGGCCTGTCCCCGGAATCGTCGTCCGTCCTCGAGGACGAGGACGGCGGTGGGTTCGGTGCTGAGGCGTGTCGTTGGCACGGACTAGGAGCCCTTCTGGGTCGTGTCGGGGCCGCCGTCGGCGGCTCCGGGGTGGGAGGGGGAGGAACGGGGGCCGGCGAGGCGCTGCAGCTCGGCGACCAGGTGCGCCCGGAGGGCGGGCTCGGCCACGCGGAGGTAGCTGTCGACGGTCTCGTCGCCGCGGGGCGACCAGGAGATCACGAGCAGGCCGCCCTCCTCGACGACGCGGTCGATCACGTAGCTGCCCTGGCCCGCTCCGCGCAGGAGGGAGGCCGGGATCACCGTCTCGCGCTCGCCGACGGGGGCGATCACGACGCCGCGCTCGTGGAGGCGCAGCACAGCGTTGCCGCGGAAGCCGAGCCCCGGCAGCACGACGCGCTCGAGCGGCTGCTCGAAGCGGGTCGTGGCCACGTACGGGAGGTCGACGCGCTCGACCTCGGCGCCCAGCGAGGACGCGGGCACGGGCTCCGGCGCGAGGGCGGCCGAGCGGCGGCGCCGCGCGCGCCAGGAGAGCAGCATGCCGACGAAGACGAGGACGACGACCGCGGCGATGACGATCGTGATCGCGGCCCTATCCACGGGAGGCCTTCGCGGAGGCGGCGACGACCGCCGCGTCGACGAGCTCGCCGTCCAGCACGGTCGGGAAGCCCCGGTGGAGGGTGGCGACGACGCGGCCCGGCAGCTCGCGACCGAGGTACGGGGAGTTGCCGCTGCGGCCGCGCAGGTCCTCGACGGAGAAGCGGCGTCGCGCCTCCGGGTCGTAGAGCACGACGTTCGCGGCGGCCCCGACGGCGAGGCCGCGGTCGTAGCCGTCGAGCCGGCCGATGCGGGCGGGGGCGGAGGAGAGCACGCGCGCGACGTCGGACCAGCTCATCCGCCCGTCCTCGACGACGGCGGCGTGCACCACGCTCAGCGCGCTCTCGAGGCCGACCATGCCGAACGCCGCGGCGTCCCACTCGCAGTCCTTCGCCTCGACCGGGTGCGGCGCGTGGTCGGTGGCGACGATGTCGATGGTGCCGTCGGCGAGGGCCTCGCGGAGGGCGAGCACGTCCTCGTCGCGGCGCAGCGGCGGGTTCACCTTGAAGCGGGCGTCGTAGCTCGGCCCGTCCTGGCCGGCGACGGCCTGCTCGGTGAGGAGCAGGTGGTGGGGGGTGACCTCGGCGGTCACGTCGATCCCCCGGGCCTTCGCCCAGCGGATGACGTCGACCGAGCCCGCGGTCGAGACGTGGCAGACGTGCAGGCGGGAGCCCACGTGCTCGGCGAGGAGCACGTCGCGGGCGATGATCGCCTCCTCGGCCACGGCGGGCCAGCCCTGCAGGCCGAGGGCGCTGGAGACGGCGCCCTCGTTCATCTGCGCGCCGACGGTGAGCCGCGGCTCCTGCGCGTGCTGGGCGACGACTCCGTCGAACGCCTTGACGTACTCGAGAGCGCGGCGCATCAGCAGCGCGTCCGAGACGCACTTCCCGTCGTCCGAGAAGACCCGCACGGCCGCGCGGCTGCGGGCCATCGCGCCGAGCTCGGCGAGCGACTCCCCCGCCAGACCCACGGTCACCGCGCCGATCGGGCGGACCGTCGCGTAGCCGGCGTCCTCGCCCAGGCTCTGCACCTGCTCGACCACGCCCGCGGTGTCCTGCACCGGCGAGGTGTTCGCCATCGCGAAGACGGCGGTGAAGCCTCCGGCGGCCGCAGCTCGCGTGCCGGTGAGGATCGTCTCGCTCTGCTCGAACCCCGGCTCGCGCAGGTGCGTGTGCAGGTCGACCAGGCCGGGCAGCGCCAGCAGGCCGTCGGCGTCGATCACGCGGGCCCCGCGCGAGTCGAGGTCGGCGCCGATCTCGACGATCACGCCCCCATCGATCAGCAGGTCGGCGGTCGACTCGTCGGCGAGCGTCGCTCCCGAGATCAGGATCCGCTCCGGCGCCGTGCTCTGAAGCGGCTGGGCAGTGCTCATCAGTGGACCTCCCGTTCGCCGGACAGCAGCAGGTAGAGCGCGGCCATCCGGACGGACACTCCGTTCGTGACCTGTTCGAGCACCGTGGAGCGGCTCGAATCGGCGGCCGCCGAGGAGATCTCGACGCCCCTGTTCATGGGTCCGGGGTGCATGACGATGGTATCGGGACCCAGCCGGGCGAGCCGCTCGTCGTCGAGGCCCCAGATCCGCGCGTACTCCCGGCCGTTGGGGAAGAACCCGCTCGACATCCGCTCGAGCTGGATGCGCAGGAGCATCACGACGTCGGGGAGCCCGGTGTCGATCGCCTCGTCCAGATCGAAGCGGATGGTCGCGGGCCAGTCGCGCGTGTCGACCGGCACGAGGGTCGGCGGTGCGACCAGGGTCACCTCGGCGCCCAGCGCCGTCAGCAGCCAGACGTTCGAGCGCGCCACCCGCGAGTGCAGGACGTCGCCCACGATCGTGACCGCGACGCCGTCGAGGCTCTTGCCGCGGGACGCGGAGGCGCCGTGCAGGCGCCGGCGGATGGTGAACGCGTCCAGGAGCGCCTGGGTCGGGTGCTCGTGGGTCCCGTCACCGGCGTTGAGGATCGACGCGTCGATCCAGCCGCTCGCCGCCAGAACTGCGGGGGCTCCGGAGGCGCTGTGGCGGATGACCACGCCGTCGGCGCCCATCGCGGCGAGCGTCTGCGCGGTGTCCTTCAGGCTCTCGCCCTTGGAGACGCTGGAGCCCTTCGCGCTGAAGTTGATGACGTCGGCCGAGAGCCGCTTCGCCGCCGCCTCGAACGAGATCCGCGTGCGGGTGGAGTCCTCGAAGAAGAGATTGACCACGGTCTTCCCGCGCAGGGTCGGCAGCTTCTTGACCTCGCGGTTCTGCACGTCCGCCATGTCCTCGGCGATGTCGAGGAGTGCGATCGCGCTCGCGCGGTCGAGGTCCCGGGTCGAGAGCAGGTGCTTCACGGAGCCGTCTCCTCGCCGGTGGCCTGCGACTCGATCGCGACCAGGTCCTCACCGTCCGTCTCGACGAGCCGGACGTTGATCCGCTCGCTCAGGCTACTCGGCAGGTTCTTGCCGACGAAGTCCGCCCGGATCGGGAGCTCGCGGTGTCCGCGGTCGACCAGCGCGGCCAGCCGCACGGCTCGCGGACGGCCGATGTCGCTGAGGGCGTCCAGGGCGGCGCGGATGGTGCGGCCCGAGAAGAGGACGTCGTCGACGAGGACCACGGTCCGGCCGTCGATGCTCGCGGGGACGGCGGTGCGCGCGGGGGTGCGGACCGGGTGCCGGGAGAGGTCGTCGCGGTACATGGTCACGTCGAGGGAGCCGGCGAAGACGGGGGGACCGTCCGGCTCGATCCGCGCGATCGTCTCGGCGATGCGCCTCGCGAGGGCGACGCCGCGCGTCGGGATGCCGAGGACGACCAGCGACTCGGGGCCGCGGTTCGACTCGAGGATCTCGTGGGCGATGCGCGTGAGCGCTCGCGTGATGTCAGCGCCGTTGAGCACGATTCGTGCCGTCACACCGACCTCCTTCCCCGCCTCACAGGACGGCTGTTAAAGGAAAAGCCGTGTCGAGTATAGGGGCCGTCACGCGGCCCGCCGGACGGGCAGCCCGGGAACGACTTCGGCCCGCCCGATCACGGGGATCCGGCGGGCCGAGCAGGTCTCCGGGGCGGGTCAGGCCGTCGTGCGGGACTCCGCGACGGAGGCGAGGAGCCCGTTGATGAAGCCCGCCGAGTCGTCGGTCGACAGCGACGTGGCGGCCTCGACGGCCTCCGAGATGGCGACGCCGTCGGGCACCGCGTCGTTGTGCAGGATCTCCCACACCCCGATCCGGAGGATCGCGCGGTCGACCAGCGGCATGCGCGAGAGTGTCCAGCCCTGGGCGAGCCGGGCGATCATCTCGTCGATCTCGTCGGCGTGGTCGATGACCCCGTCGACGATCTCGCGGGCGTAGAGCCACGAGGCCTCACGGGCCGGCTCGTTCGCCGCTCGCTCGGCCTCGGCGCGCAGCGACTGGGCGAAGCTGATCTGCCGGACGTCGGCGTTGTAGAGGATGTCGAGGGCGCGCTTGCGCGCCTTCGTGCGAGCACTCACGGGAGGCCCGGCTCAGCTGACGCGGCCGAGGTAGTCGCCCGTGCGGGTGTCGACCTTGACCTTCGTGCCCTGCTCGAGGAAGAGCGGGACCTGGATCTGGTAGCCGGTCTCGACCGTCGCGGGCTTGGTGCCGCCGGTCGAGCGGTCGCCCTGGAGGCCCGGCTCCGTGTAGGTGATCTCGAGGACGACCGAGGCGGGGAGGTCGATGTAGAGCGGGTCGCCGTCGTGCAGGGCGAGGGTCACGTTCTGGTTCTCGAGCATGAAGTTCGCCGCGTCGCCGACGACCGCCTCGGGGACGGTGATCTGGTCGTAGTCGCTGGTGTCCATGAACACGAAGTCCGCGCCGTCTCGGTAGAGGTACTGGAAGTCGCGGCGGTCGACGTTGGCCGTGTCGATCTTGGCGCCCGCGTTGAAGGTCTTGTCGACGACCTTGCCCGTGAGGACGTTCTTCATCTTGGTGCGGACGAAGGCGCCGCCCTTGCCCGGCTTGACGTGCTGGAAGTCGATGACGTTCCAGAGCTGGCCGTCGATGCTGAGGACGGTGCCGTTCTTGATGTCGGTGGTAGAGGCCATGCGAAGGGGGATCCGTTTCGGTGGAAGTCTGCGCCGGCGAGCCCGGTACGCGGGCGCGGCGATATCGGCCGGTCCGGCTGACCCGTCGAGTGTAGTCGACGCGGCCCCGTCGGCAGAGGAGTCTGGACGCCGCATGCGAATCGCCCCAACGGCGCCGCCCGGGCTCAGCCGAGCCGGACCTACGATCCGATCTCCTGGTACGCCGCGAACAGCAGCGACGTCTCCGGCCCCTGCAGGATGCTCGGGCGGGCGATGTCGTCGAGGACCACGAAGCGGAGCATCCCCGCACGGGTCTTCTTGTCGCGCTGCATCGCGGCGAGGAGCGTCTCCCACCGTCCGAGCGGGTAGCTCGTCGGCAGGGTCAGCGACTCGAGGACCCGGCGCTGGCGGTCCACGACCGCGTCGCTGAGCGATCCGGTCAGGCGCGAGAGCTCGGCCGCGAACATCATCCCGACGGAGACGGCCGCGCCGTGGCGCCACTGGTAGCGCTCGGCGTGCTCGACCGCGTGCCCGAGGGTGTGCCCGTAGTTCAGGATCTCGCGCAGGCCCTTCTCGGTGAAGTCCTCGCCGACGACCCGCGCCTTGATCCCGATCGACAGTTCGACCAGGCTGCGGAACTCCTCCGACGTCGGGTCCGTGGCCAGGTCGATGTCGGACTCGATGATGTCGAGGATGCGCGGCTCGGCGATCATCCCGTACTTCACGATCTCGCCGAAGCCGGCCAGGATCTCGTTGCGCGGGAGGCTGGTCAGCACGTCGAGGTCGGCGACGACCGCCCGCGGCGCGTGGAAGGCGCCGACGAGGTTCTTGCCCTCGGCCGTGTTGATGCCGGTCTTCCCCCCGACGGCCGCGTCGACCATCCCGAGCACGGTGGTCGGCACCTGCACCAGCTCGACCCCGCGGAGCCAGGTGGCGGCGACGAAGCCGGCCAGGTCGGTGATCGCGCCGCCGCCGAAGCCGACGACCACATCCGTGCGGGTGAAGTCCGACTGCCCCATCACCTGCCAGCAGAAGGCCGCCACCTCCACGCGCTTCGCGGCCTCGGCGTCCGGGACCTCGGCGAGCAGCACCTCGTAGCACTCGAGCAGGCTCTCGCGGATCTCGGCGGCGAGGACCGCGAGGGTCGGCGGGTGCACGATGAGCACCTTCGCGGCCCGGGGGCCGATCGCGTCGGCGAGGCCGTCGAGGAGTCCGCGCCCGACGTGGATGTCGTAGCCGTTCTCTCCGGCGACGGGGATGGCGGTGGTGCCGTCGTTCATGACTGTCTTCCGCTCGGGCGGCTCGTGGCCGCCGGGTCCGATGGTGCAGGGGTGGCGGAGGGGCGCTGCGCGCGCACCCACTCCGCGATCTCGGCGGCGATCAGGGTGATCGGCCGCCGGGAGGTGTCGACCACGGTGTCCGCGAGGGACTCGTAGACCGGGCGCCGCTCGTCGAAGATGCGGACCCAGTCGCCGACCCCGCCGCGCACCAGCGGGCGGGAGCCGGAGCCGAGCCGGTCGCGGACGGCCTCGGCCGTGGTGGTGAGGAGCACGACGGGCACGTCCGCGAGGTCGGCGCGCGTCGCGGGATCGAGCACCGCTCCCCCGCCGAGGCTCAGCACCACGTCGCGACGGACGGCGCGCTCGACGACACGGCGCTCCTCCCGGCGGAAGGCCGGCTCGCCGTGGGCGTCGAAGTAGGGGGCGATCGGGCCGTGGGTGCGCACGAACTCCGCGTCGGAGTCGACGAACCCGGCGCTCAGCGCCTTCGCGACCCGCTTGCCGATCGTCGTCTTGCCGGCGCCCATCGGGCCGATCAGGACGAGGCGGGCGCGGGCCGCGCCGGTATCGTGACCCGCCATCAGCGGGCCGCCGAGGACGCGGCCATCAGGCGAGCCCGAGACCCGGGTCGCTCGCGGCGGCCGTGCGGAGCTCGTCGGGGATGGCGGCGAGGTAGCCCTGCAGGTTGCGGCGGGTCTCGGTGACGCTGTCGCCGCCGAACTTCTCGAGCACGGCGTTCGCGAGCACCAGGGCGACCATCGCCTCCGCGACGACACCGGACGCCGGCACCGCGCAGACGTCGGAGCGCTGGTGGTGAGCGCCGGCCGCCTCGCCGGTGGCGACGTCGACGGTGCGCAGCGCGTGCGGCACGGTCGCGATCGGCTTCATGCCGGCGCGGACCCGCAGCACGGTCCCCGTGCTCATCCCGCCCTCGGTGCCGCCGGCCCGGTCGCTGGACCGGGAGATCCCGGCGGCGGACTGGAACAGCTCGTCGTGCGCCTCCGAGCCGCGGCGGGTGGTGGTGAGGAAGCCGTCGCCGACCTCGACGCCCTTGATCGCCTGGATCCCCATCAGGGCCGCCGCGAGCTGGGAGTCGAGACGACGGTCCCAGTGCACGTAGGAGCCGAGTCCGGGCGGGAGATCGTACGCAAGGACCTCGACCACGCCGCCGAGGGTGTCGCCGTCGTCGTGGGCGCGGTCCACCTCGGCGACCATGAGGGCGCTGGTCGCGGCGTCGTGGCAGCGCAGCGGATCCGCGTCCAGGGCGGCGACGTCGGCCGGGCCGGGCAGCGGCGAGCCCTCGGGCACGCGGACCGGCCCGATGGCGAGGGTGTGGCTGACGAGCGAGACGCCGAGCTCGCCGAGGAAGCGGCGGGCGACGGCGCCGAGGGCGACGCGGGCCGCGGTCTCGCGGGCGGAGGCGCGCTCGAGCACGTTGCGGGACTCGGGGAAGCCGTACTTCTGCATCCCGACGAGGTCGGCGTGGCCCGGGCGGGGCCGGGTGAGCGCGGCGCCGCGGCCCTTGGGCAGGCTCTCGGGGTCGCGGGGCTCCGCCGACATGACGTCGACCCAGCGCGGCCACTCCGTGTTGCCGATGCGCAGGGCGATGGGGCTGCCCATCGTCGCTCCGTGCCGGACGCCGGAGGAGATCGTCAGCTCGTCCTGCTCGAAGTTCATCCGGGCTCCGCGGCCGTAGCCGAGCTTCCGGCGCGCCAGATCGGCGCGGATGTCGTCGAGGGAGACGGGGACCCCCGCCGGCAGTCCTTCGAGGACGGCGACGAGTTCGGGACCGTGGGATTCCCCGGCCGTGAGCCAACGGAGCATCCTCCGATTCTGGCACACGAGGTCAGTGCGCCGGACCCGCCGAGACGGCTCGGCGCATCGCCGCGAGCACCTCGTCCTCGCGATCGAGAGGCAGGGAGGGGTCGCCGCCGACGAAGATCCGCACCTGCACGAGTGCCTGGTGGAGCAGCATCCCGAGCCCGGAGACGATCGGGGAGCCGCCCTGCTCCCAGCGCCGGGCGAGCGCGCTCGGCCACGGGGAGTACGCCACGTCGAACAGGGTCGAGCCCGCGACCGCCGCGTCGGGCACGTCGAGGCCGTCCGCCGCTCCGCCGGGGAGCGTCGAGATCACCAGCGGCGCTCCGGTGGACCAGTCGGCGAAGGAGCGGACAGAGAGCGGGACGCCGAGCGACTCCGCGATCGGAGCGAGCTCGACGGCCCTCGACGCCGTCCGCAGGACGAGGTCGACCCGCGTCGCGCCCAGCTCGGCGGCGGCGGCCAGGGCGGAGGCGGCGGTCGCTCCCCCGCCGAGCACCTGGACGCGCTCCGCCGAGACGACGCCCGCCTCGGCGAGGGCGCGCACGATGCCCGCGACGTCGGTGTTAAACCCGCGGAGGCGGGGTGCCGGGCCGGAGCGGTCGACCAGCACGGTGTTGACCGCGCCGGTGGCCCGGGCGACCGCGTCCTCCTCCGCCAGCAGCGGGCGCACCGCGTGCTTGAGCGGCATGGTCAGCGACAGGCCGTGCCAGGGCTCACCGGACACGACGTCGGAGAGGGTCGCCTCCGTCGTCTCGACGGCGCGGTAGCTCCAGTCGAGTCCGAGCACCCGGTACGCGGCCGCGTGCAGCGCGGGCGACTTCGAGTGCGCGATCGGCGCGCCGAGGACCGCGAGGCGGTACCCGGCGGCCGTCACTGGTACTCCGGGTGGTCCCGCATCCAGGCCTGCCACTGGTCGACGGCCGCGTTGTGCTCGGCGTCGGTGGTGGAGTAGACCGTCTCGCCCGTCTCGAGGTTCACCGTGACGAAGTACATCCAGGTGCCGTCCGCGGGGTGCATGACCGCGTCGATCGCCACGTCGCCCGGGTTCGAGATCGGCGCGGGCGGCAGGCCGTCGCGCTGGTAGGTGTTGTAGACGTTGCCGGCGTCGTTCCGCTCGGCGTCCGTGGTCGAGACGCGGTCGGTCGCGCCGGTGCCGTACGCCACGGTCGCGTCCGACTGCAGGCGCCACCCCTGGTCGAGGCGGTTCTGAAACACGCGCGCGACCTTCGGGAAGTCCTCGGCGACGCGGGCCTCGCGCTGCACGAGGGACGCGAACACCACGACGCGGTAGCGGTCGTCCACCGGCACGCCGGCCTGGTCGAGCGACTGGTACATCCGGTCGACCAGGGTCTTCAGGATGTCGTGCGCCGGCGTCGACGGGTCGATGTCGTAGGTCGCGGGGAACAGGAACCCCTCGAGGCTCGTCGCCCCGGCCGGGAGCCCGAACGAGCCCCAGTCGGCGGCGGCCGCCTCGAGGTCCGTCAGCGCGACCCCGGTGCCGTCCGCGATGAGCGGCAGCGCCTCCTTGAGCGCCGTCCCCTCGGGGATGACGAAGGTGTTCGCGAGGCGCGTCGACTCGGAGTCGAGCAGCGCCGACAGTGCGGCCTTGGCGCTCATCTCGGCCTTGAGCGAGTACGCGCCGGGCTGGAAGACGGGCTCCGGGCTCTGGGCGAGGAGCAGGTCGTAGAAGGGGTCGTACGACTTGATGACCCCGTCCGAGACGAGGTTGTTGGCGATGTCGCTGCCGCCGTCGCCCTGGTGGATCGTGAACAGCACCTCGCTCGAGCCGGTGCCGGTGAAGTCGGTCGGCTCGGGCTCGGCGAACAGGCCGCGCACGGGCTCGAGGAAGATCGTGACTGCGATGGCGACGAGCGCGGCGAAGACGCCGAAGGCCAGAAGCCCGCCGATGAGCCCGCGGCGGCTGCGGCGCTTCCTCGCGCCGCCCGTCGCGCGAGCCGCGCGGCGACGCTTCGGGCGCGCGTCCGGGTCGAACGCGGCCGCGTCGTCGCGGCCGCGGGGCTCGGGCACGTCGGGCCCGGTGAAGAGGCGGCCCAGCGGATCGTGCGCCTCAGTCGGCGCGGGCTGCTGCTCCGGAGTCGGGTCGGGCGGAGTCGGCTGCGCCTGCTCGGCGGCGCGGGCGTCGCGGCGGCTCGGGGGGACGTCGGTCACGGGGAGGTCCTTCGTTCGGTTCGAGCAGGACTCCGGCCGGGGTGCCGGCCGAGCGCTCGGAATCGATGGCGTGCTGCAGGATCACCACGGCGGCGACCTGGTCGATCACGGCTCGGGAGCCGCGGGTGGTGCGTCCGGAGCGGTGCAGGGCGCTCTGAGCGGTGACCGTCGACAGCCGCTCGTCGACGAGCCGCACCGGAGCGGTGGGCACCGCCTCGGCGAGCAGTCGAGCGAATCCGCGCGCGTCCTCCGTCGAGGCCGTCTCGGCCCCCGACAGCGACAACGGCAGTCCGACGATGATCGCCTGGGCATCGTACTCGGCGGCGAGGTGAGCGATCCGGGAGACGTCCGAGGATCCGCCGTCAGTGCCCGCCCGCGCGACCGTCTCGACGGGCACCGCGAGCAGGCCGTCGGCGTCGCAGCGGGCGACCCCGATGCGGGCACGGCCCACATCGATGCCGAGCCGGACGCCGAACCGGCTCATTCAGCTGGTCGCTTCCTGCACCACGGCCTCGAGCGCCGCGCCGATGGCGGAGACGTCGGAGCCGCCGCCCTGGGCGAGGTCGTCCTTGCCGCCTCCGCCGCCACCGAGGATCCCGGCGGCGCGCCTGGCGAGCGCACCCGCGCGGCGGCCCTGGTCGCGGGCGGCCTGGTTGGTGGCGACGATCACCGCGGGCTTGCCCGAGACGTCGGCGGCGAGCGCGACGACGGCCGGCTCCTGGCCGAGCCGCTCGCGGACGGAGGTCACGAGGGAGCGCAGCTCGTCGGTCGATCCGGCGGAGCCGATGCTCTCGGCGACGACGGTCGTGCCGCCCACGGTGCGGCGGGTCGCGGCGAGGGCGGGCACCCGGTCGGCGAGGGCCTTGGCCTCGAACGCGGCGATCCGCTTCTCAGCGGCCTTGAGGCTCGCGACGAGCTCGCCGATCCGCTCGGGGAGCTGCTCGCGCGGGGTCTTCAGCGAGGACGAGATCGTGCTGACGAGGGCGCGCTCGGCGGCGAGCTCCTGGAAGGCCTCGCGGCCCACGAGCGACTCGACGCGGCGGTTGGTCGATCCGACCGAGGACTCGCTGACCAGGCTGATCACGCCGACCTCGGACGACCGCCCGACGTGGGTGCCCGCGCAGAGCTCGCGCGACCAGGGCCCGCCGATGTCGACCACGCGGACGACGTCGCCGTACTTCTCGCCGAAGAGGGCCATCGCGCCGAGCGCCTTCGCCTCGTCGATCGGGAGCTCGCGCGTGACGACCTCGAGGTTGTCACGGATCGCCGTGTTGGCGATCTCCTCGATCTCGCTGCGGGTCTCGAGCGAGAGGGCCTGGTTCCACGAGAAGTCCAGGCGCAGGTAGCCCGCCTTGTTGTAGGAGCCGGACTGGTGCGCCTGCGGACCGAGCACCTGGCGCAGCGCGGCGTGGATGAGGTGCGTGCCCGAGTGCGCCTGCGTGGCGCCCCGGCGCCAGTCGCGGTCGACGACGGAGGTGGCGGCGTCGCCCACTCCGACCTCGCCGCTGGCGACCTGGACCTTGTGGCTGATGAGCCCCTTGACGGGCTTCTGCACGTCGAGGACCTCGAGATCGAAGCCGGAGCCGACGATGCGGCCGGCGTCGGCCTCCTGGCCGCCCGACTCCGCGTAGAGGCTGGTCGCCTCGAGGATCACCTCGGCGATGTCGCCCGCGACCGCCTTCGTGACGGAGTGCCCGCCGACGATGAGGCCGAGGATGCGCGTCTCGGTGTCGAGCACGTCGTAGCCGGTGAACAGCGTCTCGCCGTGGGCGCGGAAGTCGGCGTAGACCGAGAGATCGGCCAGCGCCGACTTCTTCGACTTCGCGTCGGCCTTCGCACGCGTGCGCTGCGCGGTCATGAGGGAATCGAACGCCTCGCGGTCGACCGTCAGACCCGACTCCTCGGCGATCTCGAGGGTGAGGTCGATCGGGAACCCGAAGGTGTCGTGCAGGAGGAACGCGGTGTCGCCCGGCAGCGTCGGCGACTCGGCCTTCTTCGTCTTCAGGACCGCGAGGTCGAGGATCTCGGTGCCGGCCGCGAGGGTGCGCAGGAACGCCTCCTCCTCGCCGTAGGCGCTGGTCGAGAGGCGCTCGAACTCCGTGGACACCTCGGGGTAGGCCGACGCCATCGCGTCGCGCGAGGCGGCGAAGAGCTCGGGGAACGTCGCGGTGTCCACTCCGAGCAGGCGCATGGCGCGCACCGTGCGGCGCATCAGGCGGCGGAGGATGTAGCCGCGCCCCTCGTTGGACGGCGTCACGCCGTCCGACAGCAGCATCAGCGAGGAGCGCACGTGGTCGGCGATGACGCGCATGCGGACGTCGTCCTCGTGGACGGCTCCGTAGCGGCGGCCCGAGAGCTCGGCGGCGCGATCGAGGACCGGACGGACCTGGTCGATCTCGTACATGTTCTCGACGCCCTGCTTGAGGAAGGCGACGCGCTCGAGGCCCATGCCGGTGTCGATGTTCTTGCGCGGCAGCTCGCCGAGGATGTCGAAGTCGACCTTGCTCGTGCCCTCGCCGCGGAGGTACTGCATGAAGACGAGGTTCCAGATCTCGACGTAGCGGTCGTCGTCCGTCGCCGGGCCGCCGTCGATCCCGTAGGCGGGGCCGCGGTCGAAGAAGATCTCGGAGCAGGGGCCCGCGGGGCCGGGCTGGCCGGTCGACCAGTAGTTGGTGTCCTTGTCCAGGCGCTGGATGCGCTCGTCCGGCAGTCCCGCGATCGTCTTCCAGAGCGCGATCGCCTCGTCGTCGTCCTTGTAGACGGTGACCCAGAGGTCCTTCTCGTCGAAGCCCAGTCCCCCGTCGCTCTCGGCGCCGGTGAGCAGCTCCCAGGCGTAGCCGATCGCCCCCTCCTTGAAGTAGTCGCCGAAGGAGAAGTTGCCGTTCATCTGGAAGAAGGTGCCGTGACGAGGCGTCTTGCCGACCTCCTCGATGTCGTTGGTGCGGATGCACTTCTGCACGCTGGTGGCACGCGGGTAGGGCGCGGGGACCACTCCGGTGAGGTAGGGCACGAACGGCACCATGCCGGCGACGGTGAAGAGGAGGCTCGGGTCCTCGCTCACGAGGGAGGCGGAGGGGACCACGGTGTGGCCGCGGCTCCCGAAGAAGTCGAGCCAGCGGTTGCGGATGTCTGCGGTCTGCATGGGTTCCGTTACGGTTCGGTCGGTGACGACGCGGATGTCGGGCGGCGGGGCGTCAGCCCTCGCCGATGGCGGCCTTCAGTTCGGCCTCGCGCTGGTGGTAGCCCTCGGAGACGGCCTCGCCGAGCTCCTTCGCGGTGCGGTTGATGTCGGCGAAGAGCCGGGCGCCCGCCTCGGTGCGCGAGACCTGGTGGGCGACCGCGAATCCGAGGCCGATCCCGATGACGATCAGGAGGATGTTCTTCACGGGGTGTCCTTCCACAGCGGCGGGGCGGGCGCGACGGCGCGACGACCCGTTCGATTCTAGGGCGCGGGCGCGGCGCTACTTCGAGCGCGGGCGCTTCGTGCGCTTCGCGGCGGAGCGGCCGACCGCGGCTCCGGCCTTGTCGGCCGTCCGTCCGGCGACGAGCACGGCGCGGACTCCGGCGGTGAAGCCGGCGAGCTTGATGAGCGGACCGCCGACGGTCGCGGCCGTGAGAGCGACGAGCGCGTTGACGTTGCCGGTGACCTCGGCGACGTCCTTGGTGATCGTGTCCACCCGCGCGAGCTGGTGGTTGGCCTCGCGGAGGGTGGAGGCCGACTCGTCGAGGATCGGCGTCAGGCCGTCGCTGGCCTGCTTGATGGCCTCGCTCGTGCTGTCGAAGACGCGCCCGAGCTTCCAGAGCGGGACGGCGGTGATCGCCACCAGGATCGCGAACACCCCCGCGGCGATGAGCCCTGCGATGTCTCCACCGGTCACGGTGACCTCCGTTCGATGCCGCCCAGCGCGGCACTCCAGCCTACCGACGGCCCGCGAGAGGGTCGGACGCGGGGACGGGCGCTCGGCTCGGGCGCGACGGCCGGATCGGGCGCAGCGCGGGACTCTCGGAGCGCGGCGGGCACTCCGGATCGCGACCCCGGGAACGGGAAAGGCCCCGGTGCGCACACCGGGGCCTTTCTCTGCGGGGCTGGACTCAGCGGGCCGCGTAGTACTCGACGACGAGCTGCACTTCGCAGGTCACGGGGACCTCGGCGCGCTTCGGGCGGCGCAGGAGCGTCGCCTGCAGCTTGTCGATCTCGACCTCGAGGTAGCCCGGGGTCTTGGGGAGGACGTCGACGTGTCCACCGGCGGCGGCGACCTGGAAGGGCTCGGTGCCCTCGGAGCGGGTCTTGACGTGGATGACCTGGCCCGGCTTCACGCGGAAGGAGGGGCGGTCGACCGTCTTGCCGTCCACCATGATGTGGCGGTGGGTGACGAACTGGCGGGCCTGCGCGGTGGTACGGGCGAAGCCCGAGCGCAGGACGAGGGCGTCGAGGCGCATCTCGAGGAGCTCGACCAGGTTCTCACCGGTCAGGCCCTGGGTGCGGCGCGCCTCCTGGAAGGCGATGCGGAGCTGCTTCTCGCGGATGCCGTACTGGGCGCGCAGACGCTGCTTCTCACGCAGGCGGACCGCGTAGTCGGAGTCGGCCTTGCGCTTCGAGCGGCCGTGCTCGCCGGGAGCGTAGGGACGCTTCTCGAGGTAGCGGGCGGCCTTCGGGGTCAGGGGGATGCCGAGGGCGCGCGAGAGGCGCGTCTTCGAGCGGGTACGGGACGTGGTCGACACAGTGGTCCTTCCAAGGTCTGAGAGGTTCGGTCGCAGCTCTCGACCGCCGGCTCCGGGAGGAGGGCGGACGCCGCGGTCGTGTCCTCCGCGGGTGCGGGGGAAGGGTGACCGCAGTGGCGGGCTGCGCGATTCAGAGGGATGCGCTGCTCCGCTCGGCTACAGAGCGGTGGGCAACCTCGCAAGACTATCAGGCCACGGCCTCCCGTGCGGGTCGCGCGAGCTCGCGGTCGGCGCGGTCAGCCCCGGTCGCCGCGGATGATGCGCAGGAGCTTCGCCAGTCGTGCGGAGACGTCGCGCTCGTTGCCGTGCTCGGTGGGCCGGTAGTACCGCGCGCCCTGGAGCGGGTCCGGGAGGTACTGCTGCTCGAGGACGCCGAGGTCGGCGTCGTGCGGGTACCGGTAGCCCTTCCCGTGGCCGAGCTTCTTGGCGCCGGGGTAGTGCGCGTCGCGCAGGTGCGCCGGCACCCGACCCGCGCGGCCCGCGCGCACGTCCGCGATGGCCGCGTCGATGGCGGAGTAGGACGCGTTCGACTTCGGGGCGGTCGCCAGGTGCACGACCGCCTGGGCGAGCGGGATGCGCCCCTCCGGCATGCCGATGAACTGCACGGCGTCGGCCGCGGCGATCGCGACGACGAGCGCCTGCGGGTCGGCCATGCCGATGTCCTCGGACGCGGAGACGATGATGCGGCGGGCGATGAACCGCGGATCCTCCCCCGCCTCGATCATCCGGGCCAGGTAGTGCAGCGCCGCGTCGACGTCCGAGCCCCGGATGGACTTGATGAAGGCGCTGATGACGTCGTAGTGCTCGTCGCCGTTGCGGTCGTAGCGCAGCAGGGCGCGGTCGACGGCGCGCGCGACGACCTCGGTCGTGATCACGGGGAGCGCGGGCTCCTCGGCGGCGGCCTCGACGGGAGCGCCCTCGTCGTCCTCGTCCTCCTCGTCCGGGTCCTCCGCGGCGGCGGCGCGGGCGACCCGGTCGGCCTCGCGGGCCTCCGAGCGGGCGGAGGTGGCGGCGGCCTCGAGCGCGGTCAGCGCCCGCCGGGCGTCTCCGGAGGCGAGCCGCACGATGCTCGCCCGGGCCTCCTCCTCCAGCGTCACCGAGTCGCGCAGACCCCGCTCGTCGTGCAGGGCGCGGTCGACCAGGACGCCCAGGTCGTCGTCGCTGAGCGGCTCGAGGGTCAGCAGGAGCGAGCGCGAGAGCAGCGGCGCGATCACCGAGAACGAGGGGTTCTCGGTCGTGGCCGCGATGAGGATGACCCACCCGTTCTCGACCCCGGGCAGCAGTGCGTCCTGCTGCGCCTTGGTGAAGCGGTGGATCTCGTCGAGGAAGAGCACGGTGGACGTGCCGTAGAGGTCGCGGGTGGAGAGTGCCTCCTCCATCACCTGCCGCACGTCCTTCACGCCCGCCGTGACGGCGGAGAGCTCGACGAAGCGGCGGCCGCTGGAGTGGGCCACCGCCTGCGCGAGCGTGGTCTTGCCCGTGCCGGGAGGGCCCCAGAGGATCACGGACACCGCTCCCCGCTCCCCCGTCGTGTCGGCGGCGAGGGCGACCAGGGGCGAGCCGGGCGTCAGGAGGTGGCGCTGGCCGGCGACCTCCTCGAGGCTGCGCGGCCGCATCCGCACGGCGAGCGGAGTCGCCCCGGAGCGGAGTCCGGCCTGCTGCATGGTCATGCCCCCAGCGTAACGACGGCCTCCGACAGAGCCCCGGCCCGACTGCCCGGCGCGACGGAGCGGCGTTTGTCGTGCCTCCGGCGGTTCTCGTAGGCTCGACGCGGCCTGCGTGCGCGGGCCGCCGCGCCGAAGCCGCGCGGACGAGGACGTCGGAGGAACACGTGGCCCAGGGCAAGTCGAACGACCGCGAGGCGCGCACCCGGCTCCGGGCCTACCAGGCCCGTCAGAGCCTCCACCGCTCGAGGCAGAAGCGGCGCGTGCGCGACAACGTGATCGCGGCGATCGCCGCCGTCGTCGTGATCGGGCTCGCGGTCGTCGCCCAGATCCTCTACTTCTCCGGCGGCCCCGGCACCCCGGTCGCCGAGCCGACGTCCTCCTCCTCCGCGACCCCGACGCCCGAGGCGACGGGGGCGAACACCGGCGACGTCCCCTCCTCCGACATCGCCGAGGGCCGCGACTGGACGGGCACGCTCACGATCGGCGAGGACCCGCTGGGCATCACGCTCGCCGGCGCCGCTGCCCCGCAGGCGGTGTCCTCCTTCATCTCGCTGACGCAGTCCGGCTTCTACGACGGCGTCTCCTGCCACCGCCTCACCACGGAGGGCCTCTACGTCCTCCAATGCGGCGACCCGAACGGCGACGGCACCGGCGGCCCCGGCTACAGCTACGGCCCCGTCGAGAACGCGCCCGAGGACGGCGTCTACCCGGCCGGGACCATCGCGATGGCCCGCCAGGGCGGCAACGGCTACAGCCAGGGAAGCCAGTTCTTCGTCGTCTACCAGGACACGACCCTGCCCGCCGACGCGGCCGGCGGGTACACCGTGCTCGGGCAGGTCACCTCGGGACTCGACGCCCTCGTCAGCGACGTCGTGTCGAAGGGCACGGCCGACGGATCGGGTGACGGCGCCCCCGCCGAGCCCGTGACCATCACCTCCGTCTCCGTCCAGTAGCCGCACCCGCGGCGTCGTCACGGTCCGCCCGCGCGGGGAGTGCAATAGGCTTGTCGTCACTGCCCGTTCGCGGCCGAGCGCGGTCTTCGGCCCTCCGGCCGTCGAGCCCCACCGGCCGACGACGCGACGGGCACCGAGAAGCACGACATCGAACAGCAAGGTGAGGCTCCGAGCGATGAGTGACCAGCAGCCGTGGGGACGGGTCGGCGACGACGGGACGGTCTACGTCCGCGTCGGCGACGGGGAGCGAGAGGTCGGCCAGTACCCCGATGCGACTCCCGAGGAGGCGCTCGCCTACTACGAGCGCAAGTACACGGAGCTCGCCGGGCAGGTCTCCCTGCTCGAGCAGCGCGCCAAGCGGGGCGCACCCGCCGGAGACGTCGCCCGCACGGTGCAGTCGCTGTCCGCGGCCATCGCGCAGGCGAACGCCGTCGGCGACCTCGAGTCGCTGCAGACCCGGGTCGACGCGCTGAGCGGCTCCGTCGAGGATCTGACCGAGCAGCAGGCGGCCGAGTCGAAGGCCGCGCTGTCCGAGGCCCTCGCCCACCGCGAGGCCATCGTCGCCGAGGCCGAGGCCCTGGCGGCGGTCGACCCGGCGAAGACGCAGTGGAAGCAGGCCAGCGCCGCGATCGACGACCTCTTCGCCCGCTGGCAGAACCACCAGCAGCAGGGCCCGCGCCTTCCCAAGAACGACGCGAACGAGCTGTGGCGCCGGTTCCGCGGAGCGCGCACCACGATCGAGCAGAACCGCAAGGCGTTCTTCGCCGACCTCGACTCCGCGCACCGCGAGGCCAAGCAGGCCAAGCAGGCGCTCATCGACCAGGCCGAGGCGCTGGTGCCGCAGGGCGCCGATGCCATCCCGGACTACCGCGCGCTCCTGGAGCGCTGGCGGGTCGCAGGCCGCGCAGGCAAGCGGTTCGACGACGCGCTCTGGGCGCGCTTCAAGGCCGCCGGCGACGCGATCTACGGCGCCAAGGCCGAGATCGTCGCGCAGGAGAGCGTCGAGTATACCGAGAACCTCGACCTCAAGCTCGCCCTCCTCGAGGAGGCGGAGCCGCTCCTGCAGGAGCAGGACCGCGAGAAGGCCAAGCGGGTGCTGCTCTCGATCCAGGAGCGCTGGGACGCCGTCGGCCGCGTGCCGCGCGAGCAGGTGCGCACCGTCGAGGACCGCCTCCGCAAGGTCGAGGCGCACGTCCGCAAGCTCGACGAGGAGCACTGGAACCGCAGCAACCCGGAGCGCAAGGCCCGCTCCGAGGGTCTCGCCTCGCAGCTGACCGCCGCGATCCAGAAGCTCCAGGACGAGCTCGACGAGGCGAAGGCGCGCGGCGACCGCGACGCGATCGCCCAGGCTCAGGAGGCGCTCGACGCCCGCAAGGTCTGGCTCGACGCGATCGGCTAGACCCGCGCCGGCGGATCCCTCCACAGATCCGCTCGCGACGCTCCGGAGGGGAGGCGCATCGGCCAGCATGGCCGGATGCGCCTCCCCTCCGTGCTCCTCCCCGGGCACCTCCCTCTCGCGGAGCTGTGCGCCGCCCGCCTCGACGGCGAGCTGGTCGCGCTCGACGAGGGCTTCCTCGTCGCGGACCTGCCCCTGGGGGCGTCCGAGCGGGCCGCCTCCCTGCGCTCGTTGCTCCCCCGCGGCGCCGTCGCCGATCGTCTCTCCGCCGCATGGGTGCACGGGGCGACGCACGGCCCGCCGCCGGTGCACAGCGCCTCGATCGACCGGCGGAAGCGCCGACAGGCGCCGTCGAACCCCCGCCTGCGCTGCCACGAGGTCCTGCTCGACGAGGACGACGTCGTCCTCCTCGGCGGCGCGCCGGTCACGTCGCCTGCTCGCACGCTGATCGACCTCGCCCGGACGGAGGACGCGGGCGCGATCCTCCGGGCGCTCTCTCGGAGCACCCGGACCGGCCTCGACGCCGTCCTCGCGAGGCTGGAGGAGGGCAGCGCCGTCGCCGGACGGAGGATCGTCGGACGACGGCTGCGGGCGGCGCTCGGCGAGGCGCCGCCCGGGGATCAGCCCGCGTTCACCCGGTAGACGTCGTAGACGGCGTCGATCCGGCGCACGGCGTTCAGCACGCGGTCCAGGTGGGTGGTGTCGCCCATCTCGAAGACGAACCGGCTGATCGCCAGCCGGTCGCTCGAGGTCGAGACCGTCGCCGAGAGGATGTTGACGTGGTGCTCCGAGAGCACGCGCGTCACGTCGCTCAGCAGGCCCGAGCGGTCCAGCGCCTCGACCTGGATCTGCACGAGGAAGATGCTCTTGGAGGACGGCGCCCACTCGACGTCGACGATCCGCTCCGGTTCCTTCAGCAGCTCCTGCACGTTGTGGCAGCTCGCCTGGTGCACGGAGACGCCGGCTCCCCGCGTCACGAATCCGACGATCTGATCGCCCGGAACCGGAGTGCAGCACTTCGCGAGCTTCACGAGGATGTCCGGCGCGCCCTTCACGAGGACGCCCGACTCGCTGCTCCGGCTCCGCGGCCGGGGCGAGCGCGGGAGGGTGACCTCGTTCTCGTCCGACTCCGGATCGCCCTGGATGGAGGAGACGACCTTCTCGAGCACCGACTGGGTCGAGACGTGGCCCTCGCCGACGGCCGCGTAGAGCGCCTCGACGTCGTTGTAGCGCAGCTGGCTGGCCACCTCGGTGAAAGTGTCCTGGCTCATCAGCTTCTGCAGCGGCAGGTTCTGCTTCCGCATCGCCCGGGCGATGGAGTCCTTGCCCTGCTCGATCGCCTCGTCGCGCCGCTCCTTGGTGAACCACTGCCGGATCTTGTTGCGGGCCCGCGGGCTCTGCACGAAGTGGAGCCAGTCCTGGCTCGGTCCCGAGTCGGGGTTCTTCGAGGTGAAGACCTCGACCACGTCGCCCGTCGTCAGAGCCGACTCCAGCGGCACGAGGCGCCCGTTGACCTTGGCGCCCATCGTCCGATGCCCGACCTCGGTGTGCACCGCGTAGGCGAAGTCGACCGGGGTCGCACCGGTCGGCAGGCCGATCACGCGTCCCTTCGGGGTGAAGACGTAGACCTCCTTGGCGCCGATCTCGAAGCGGAGGGAGTCGAGGAACTCGTTCGGGTCTGTGGTCTCCGACTGCCAGTCCGAGAGGTGCGCGAGCCAGGCGAGGTCGGTGTCGTTCGATCCGGAGGTGGGCACCTTGCCGGTGGCCATCTGCTCCTTGTACTTCCAGTGCGCCGCGATGCCGAACTCCGCGTGCTGGTGCATCTCGTTGGTGCGGATCTGGATCTCGACCGCACGCCCCTTCGGCCCGACGACCGTCGTGTGCAGCGACTGGTAGAGGTTGAACTTCGGAGTGGCGATGTAGTCCTTGAACCGGCCCGGCATCGGCGTCCAGCGGGCGTGGATCGAGCCGAGCACGGCGTAGCAGTCGCGCACCGAGTTCACGAGGACGCGGATGCCGACCAGGTCGTAGATCTCGTCGAACTCGCGACCGCGGACGACCATCTTCTGGTAGATCGAGTAATACTGCTTCGGCCGGCCGACGACACGACCGCGGATCCGCCCGGCCCGCAGGTCCTCGCTGATCAGGTCGATGACGTTCTGCACGAACTCCTCGCGCTGCGGCGTCCGCCGCTTCACCAGGCTCTCGATCTCGTTGTAGATCTTGGGGTAGAGCACCGCGAAGGACAGGTCCTCGAGCTCCCACTTGATCGCCTGGATGCCGAGGCGGTGCGCCAGCGGCGCGTAGATCTCGAGAGTCTCGGTGGCCTTGCGGGCGGCGGATTCGGCGGGGACGAAGCCCCAGGTCCGCGCGTTGTGGAGGCGGTCGGCGAGCTTGATGATCAGGACGCGGATGTCCTTCGACATCGCCACGATCATCTTGCGGACGGTCTCGGCCTGCGCGCTGTCGCCGTACTTGACCTTGTCGAGCTTGGTGACGCCGTCGACGAGCATCGCGACCTCGTCGCCGAAGTCCGCGCGGAGCTCGTCGAGCTGGTAGTCGGTGTCCTCGACGGTGTCGTGCAGCAGCGCGGCGGCGATCGTCTTCGAGCCGATGCCGAGGTCGGCGAGGATCTGCGCGACGGCCAGCGGATGAGTGATATAGGGCTCGCCGCTGCGGCGCTTCTGGTTCGCGTGCGCCCGCTCCGCGACCGAGTACGCGCGCTCGATCAGCGCGATGTCGCTCTTCGGATGGTGCATCCGGACGGTGCGGACGAGGGTGTCGACAGCACCGGAGGGCTGCGCGCGCGAGAAGATCCGCGGGACCAGTCTGCGCAGGGCAGCGGTCGAGGACGTCGTCGTCGTTTCCGTCACGCGAGGATCTCCATCGCCCCATTATCGCCCGTGCGGACGGCGCCGATGACCGTTCCGCCCGGGGCGGACGGCGCCGGCGTCAGCCGATGCGTCCCGGGCGCCCCTCGCCGTCGACCACGTCGCCGCCCGCCGCGGCCCAGGCGGTCATGCCGGCGTCGACGTTGGCGACCTCGTAGCCGGCGCCGTCGAGGGCCTGCGTCACCATCGCGGAGCGGACTCCGGAGTGGCAGACCACCAGGATCGCCGTGTCGGCCGGGAGCTCGTCCTGCCGGGCGCCGATCTCCCCCATCGGGATGTGGTGGGCGGCCGGAGCATGCCCCGCCGCCCACTCGTGCGGCTCCCGGACGTCGAGCAGCCAGACCTCGTCGCGCTCGACGAGTCCGACGGCGTCGGCCGCCGTGACCTGTGCGTAGTCGGCCACGGCTCAGCCCTGCACGGCCGGCGCGGCCGGCGCGGTCGCCTTCGCCCGGGCCGACTCCACGCGCTTGTCGTGCTTGGAGATCTCGGGCTCCCGGCTGCGCAGCTGGGCGTACAGCGGCGCCGCGACGAAGATCGTCGAGTACGTGCCGACGATGATGCCGATCAGCAGGGCGAGCGAGATGTCGCGGAGCGTGCCCGCGCCGAGGACGAACGCACCGATCACGAGGATCGCGGCCACCGGGAGGGCGGCGACGATCGAGGTGTTGATGGAGCGCACGAGAGTCTGGTTCTCGGCCAGGTTCACCGTCTCGGAGAAGGTGCGGGTCGTGCTGCCGAGCGCCTCCACGGTGTTCTCGCGGATCTTGTCGAAGACCACGACCGTGTCGTAGAGCGAGTAGCCGAGGATCGTCAGCAGTCCGATCACCGCCGCCGGCGACACCTCGGTGCCGGTGATGCCGTAGACGCCCGCCACGATCACGAGGTCGTGCAGGAGCGCGACGATCGCCGCGAGCGACATCTTCCAGGTGCGGAAGTACGCCCACATGGCCAGGGCCGCGAGGACCACGAAGATCACCAGGCCGCGCAGGGCCTGCTGGGTCACGTCGTTGCCCCACGCCGCTCCGATGAAGGAGGAGGCGACCTGGTCGGTGGGCACGTCGTAGGCCTCCGACAGGGCGTTCCGCACCGCGGTCGACTCGTCGGTCGAGAGCTGGCCGGTCTGCACGCGGATGGAGTCGTCGCCGACGATGGACACGCGCGGCACGGTCTCCGGAGCGACCGAGGTGACCGCGTCCGTCGCCGTCGCCTGCTCGAGGCTCGACGGCGAGGACACCGTGAACTGCGAGCCGCCGGTGAACTCGATGCCGAAGTTGAAGCCGCCGCGGGCGACCGTACCGAGCAGCGTGATCAGGATCAGGGCGAGCGAGACGAGGTACCACGTGCGGCGCCGGCCGACGAAGTCGATCGATCGCGCACCGGTGTAGAGGTCGTTTCCGAACTGCGAGAAGCTGGCCATCACGCGTCCTTCCCGTTCGAGTCGTTGGAGTCGCGCAGGCCGGCCGCCTCGGCGGCCTTCCGCTCGGCGATGGTCTGGCGCTTGGCCGCCTCACGGGACGCGGAGGCGCGCTTGCCGGCGACCACCTGGTCCTGCGGACGGAAGGCGGCTCGGCCGCGGTAGACGGCCCCGAGCGCCCGGGGATCCAGGCCCGAGGCCTTGTGCCCCTCGGCGAAGAACGGTCTCGTGGCCATCAGCTGCAGGATCGGGTGGGTGAACAGCGCCACCACGATCAGGTCGATGATCGTCGTGATCCCGAGGGTGAGCGCGAAGCCGCGGACACTGCCGACGGCGAGGAGGAAGAGGACCACCGCGGCGAGCAGGTTCACCATGTCGGACGCGAAGATCGTGCGCAGCGCGCGCCGCCAGCCGGACTCGACGGCGGACTCGAGGCCGCGTCCGTCGCGGAGCTCGTCGCGGATGCGCTCGAAGTACACGATGAACGAGTCGGCCGTGATGCCGATCGCGACGATGAGACCCGCGACTCCTGCGAGCGAGAGGCGCAGTCCCTCCCGCCAGGACAGCAGCGTGACGACGAGGTAGGTGACGATCGCCGCGACGAGCAGCGAGGCGATCGTGACGGCTCCGAGCACGCGGTACTGCGCGATGGAGTAGACGATGACGAGGATCAGGCCGATGAGGCCGGCGAGCAGGCCGCTGGCGAGCTGGGCGGAGCCGAGCGTCGCCGAGATGCTGTCCGAGCTCTGGACCTGGAAGCCGATCGGCAGCGCGCCGTACTTGAGCTGGTCGGCGAGCGTCTTCGACGACTCCTGGGTGAAGGAGCCCGAGATCTGCGCGTTGCCGTCGGTGATGGCGGCGTTCGTCGACGGGGCCGAGATGACCCGGCCGTCGAGGACGATCGCGAACTGGTTCTGCGCACCCTGCAGCGCCACGAGGCGCGAGGTCACGTCGCCGAAGGCCTGCGTGCCCTGGTCGTCGAACGAGAGATTGACGGCCCAGGTGCCGGTGCTGGCGCCGGAGGAGGTCGTCATCAGGCCGTTCGAGGCGTCCGAGATGTCCTCGCCGGTGATCTCCACCGGGCCGAGGACGTACTTCACCGTCCCGCTGTCGTCGCAGGTGATGAGCGGCTGGTCGGCCGGGGCGAGGTTCGGGTCCTGGCCGTTGAGGAACGCGCAGTCGAACGAGGTGTACTGGGCCTCGAGCGCCGGCGTGAGGTAGGCGAGGTCGCTCGCGTTCGTCGGCGAGGCGGTCGGCTCCGTCGCGAGCGACGGGTCGACGGGCGTCGGCGTGGGCGAGGACGTCGCGTCGCCGCCGACCGAGCTGTTGGTGGCCTGGCTCGCGACGAGGACCGGGCGGAAGTCGAGCTTCGCCGAGGCCTCGATGCGCTGGAGCGTCTCGTCGTCGGGCGTGCCCGGGATCGAGACGACGATGTTGCTCGAGCCCTGGGTCGTGATCTCGGCCTCGGAGACGCCGGACGCGTCGATGCGCTGGCGGATGATCGAGACGGCCTGCGTCAGCTGCTCCGACGAGACGGTGTCGCCGTCGTTCAGCTGCGGCTGCAGGACGATCTGCGTGCCGCCCTCGAGGTCGAGGGCGAGCTTCGGCGTCCAGGAGCCGCCGCCCCAGAGGACGGCCGCCGTGTTGAGTCCGACGAGAGCGAGGATCAGGACACCGAGCCAGCTCAGGGAGCGGCGGGCCTTCCGGACGGGGGTTGATGCGGCCACCCAGGGCTCAGCTTTCTCTTCGGTCGACGGTGATCGGCCCGGGGTCGCCCGGGCGTGGAGAAGGGCGGGCGGGCGCCGATGCGCCCGGCCCGACCAGGAGACTACTGCGCGTCGGGGCGGCGGTCGCGCTCGACCGGGTCCACCAGCGGGTCGCGGTGCGCGGAGTCGCGCTCGCCGAACTCGGGCGAGCCGGTCGCGGTCAGCGGGTCGGCCTCGTCCTCGGTGTCGACGGCGACGGCGTTCTCGCTCGGGTCGATGAGGCGGGCGATCGCCTGACGGTGGATGGTCAGCAGCGTGCCGGGGGTCGACTCGATGACGATCTTGTTCGCCTCGTCGTCGATCGACACGACGGTGCCGAAGAGGCCGGAGCCGGTCATGAGCTCCACCCCCGGCTGGAGGTTGTTCTTCATGCTCTCCGCGTCGCGCTGGCGCTTCTTGTTGTTGCGGAACATGAAGATGATCATCACGGCGAGCAGCAGGACGAGCAGGATGATCGTCGGATCCATGGGTGGGCCTTCCGGAGTGGATGGGCGATCCGCCGCGCGGCCTCAGGTCGAGGCGGAGCGGATCGAGCGGCCCGTCGGGCCTAGAGAATCATAGATCATCGGGGAACAGGGGCGGCTGAGCCGCCGTCCCCCGGGGGTCGATGCCGAAGTGGCGGTAGGCGGCGGGGGTCGCCACGCGGCCGCGCGGCGTCCGGGTCAGCAATCCGATCCGCACGAGGAACGGCTCGACGACGGCCTCGACCGTCTCCGCCTCCTCCCCCACCGACACGGCGAGGGTGTTCAGGCCGACCGGCCCGCCGTCGAAGCGGGTCAGCACGATCTCCATCACCGCGCGGTCGAGCCGGTCGAGTCCGATCGCGTCGACGTCGTAGAGCTCCAGCGCCGCGCGGACGGCGGTCACGTCGGCCCGTCCGCCGTGGACCAGGGCGAAGTCCCGCACCCGCCGGAGCAGGCGGTTGGCGATGCGCGGGGTGCCTCGGCAGCGGCCGGCGATCTCGGCGATCGCGTCCGCGTCGATGTCGAGCTCGAGCAGCCGTGCCGCCCGGGCGAGCACCTGCCGCAGCTCGTCCTCCGCGTAGAACTCGAGGTGCGCGGTGAAGCCGAAGCGGTCGCGGAGCGGATTGGGCAGCAGGCCGGAGCGGGTCGTGGCGCCGACGAGCGTGAACGGGGCGAGATCCAGCGGGACGGACGTCGCTCCCGCCCCCTTGCCGACCATGATGTCGATCCGGAAGTCCTCCATCGCGAGGTAGAGCATCTCCTCCGCGGAGCGCGCCATGCGGTGGATCTCGTCGATGAAGAGGATCT
This sequence comes from Rathayibacter sp. AY1F2, assembly GCF_002930885.1. Lineage (NCBI taxonomy): Bacteria > Bacillati > Actinomycetota > Actinomycetes > Micrococcales > Microbacteriaceae > Rathayibacter > Rathayibacter sp. AY1F2. The sequence continues at coordinate 197,884 of NZ_PSVG01000004.1, forward strand.
CGCCGGGCAGCAGCGAGGAGAGGACGGCGGCGAGGTCGCCCGCGTGCTGGATCGCGGGGCCGCTGGAGAGCCGCAGGGGCGAGGAGCTCTCCTCCGCCACGATCATCGCGAGGGTCGTCTTGCCGAGACCGGGCGGGCCCGCCAGGAGGATGTGGTCGGGGGTCCGGCCCTGCATGGCCGCGGCCTTGAGCAGCAGCTCGAGCTGGCCGCGCACCTTGCGTTGGCCGACGAACTCGCTGAGGTTCCTGGGCCGCAGGGCGCCCTCGAAGGCGACCTCGGCCTCCGATGCGACCGCGGCGCCCAGCACCTCGTCGCTCACGAGCGGGCCGCCGGACCGAGGCGGGCGAGGGCGAGCCGGAGCAGCGCCTGCACGTTCGCGGCGTCGGAGGCCTGCGCGTCGAGCAGGATCTCGTCGACCACATCGGCCGCGGTGCGCTCGGGCCAGCCCAGGCCGACGAGCGCCGCGAGCACGTTCTGCGCGGCGGTGGCGGCGGGACCGGAGCCGCGGGCGGCGCGCGGACGGACGGTCACCTTGCCGGCGAGCGACAGGATGATCAGCTTGGCCGTCTTCGGGCCGATGCCGCTGACCTTCCGGAACACCCCGTCGTCCTCGTCGGCGACCGCCTGCGCGATCCGGTCCGGCTCGACCGCGCCGAGCACGCCGAGCGCGGACTTCGGGCCGACGCCGGTCACGCCGATCAGCAGCTCGAAGATCTCGAGCTGCTCCTCGTCGGGGAAGCCGTAGAGGGTGAGCGAGTCCTCGCGGACGACGAGCACGGTGCTGACCGTGGTCTCGTCGCCGACGCGCATCTCGAGCGCGTGCTGCGGGGTCACGTTCACCGCGTAGCCGACGCCGTGAACGTCGAGGACGGCGAGACTCCCGCGGGCGGAGAGGACGGTGCCGCGGAGGGAGGAGATCACCGCGTCAGTCTAGATGCTCGAACAGGCGTTCGACTCGCGGCCTCGGCGGCGCGCCACACCCGCTGCGCTGCTGTGCCGCCCGCCGCTCCGTCGGCACCGGCTCCCGCCGACCCGGAGGACCGCGCGAGAGGCGCCCGCCAGGCGTGGCAGACGGCCAGGGCGAGGGCGTCGGCCGCGTCGGCCGGCCGCGGCGGGGCGTCGAGCCGGAGGACGCGCTGGATCATCGCGGTGACCTGGCGCTTGTCCGCGGCTCCGTAACCGGTGACGGCGGCCTTCACCTCGCTCGGCGTGTGCATCCCGACCGGGAGCCCGCGCCGGGCCGCCGCGACGAGGGCTACGCCGCTGATCTGCGCGATGCCCATCACGGTGCTGACGTTGTTCTGCGCGAAGACCCGCTCGATCGCGACGGCGTCGGGGCGGTGCTCGTCGAGCAGCGCCTCGAGCCCGTCGCCCAGGGCCAGCAGGCGGCGCTCCAGCGCGTCGTCGGGCGGTGTCCGGAGGACCGTCACGTGCACGAGGGTCGCGCGGCGGTCGCGCGAGACGTCGACGATGCCGACGCCGCAGCGGGTGAGCCCGGGGTCGATCCCGAGGACGCGCATCAGGCCGCCCTCCAGGATCGGGCCGGGCTCACCGCGTCACTCCTCGTTCTCGAGCTCGGCGCGCACCTCGGCCGTGATGTCGAGGTTGGTGTAGACGTTCTGCACGTCGTCCGAGTCCTCGAGCGCGTCGATCAGGCGGAAGACCTTGCGGGCCGTCTCGGCGTCGGCCTCGACCTGGAGGGAGGCGACGAACTCGATGTCGGCGGAGTCGTAGTCGATGCCCGCCTCCTGCAGGGCCGAGCGGGCCGGGACGAGCTCGCTCGGCTCGACGCGGACCTCGAAGCTCTCGCCGTGGTCGAGCACGTCGTCGACACCGAAGTCGAGGACCGCGCCGAGCACGTCGTCCTCGGTGACGCTCTCTCCGTGGGGCACGGAGATGACGCCCTTGCGCGCGAAGTTGTACGCGACGCTGCCCGGGTCGGCCATGGTGCCGCCGTTGCGGGTCATCGCGGTGCGGACGTCCGCCGCGGCGCGGTTCTTGTTGTCGGTGAGGCACTCGACGAGCAGGGCGATGCCGTTGGGGCCGTAGGCCTCGTACATGATCGTCGTGTAGTCGATGACCTCGCCGGTGAGGCCGGCGCCGCGCTTGATCGCGCGGTCGATGTTGTCGTTCGGCACCGAGGTCTTCTTCGCCTTCTGCACGGCGTCGACGAGCGTCGGGTTGCCGGAGAGGTCGGCGCCGCCGATCTTGGCGGCCACCTCGATGTTCTTGATCAGCTTGGCGAAGGACTTCGCGCGGCGCGAGTCCTTGATCGCCTTCTGGTGCTTGGTCGTGGCCCACTTGGAATGCCCGGACACGGTGCTCCCTCGGAAATCTCGTTGCGTGCGGCCCCCGAGGGCGCCGCTGATGGCAGGGGCCAGTCTATTCGAGAGCCGGTCCGCGCCCGTCTCGGCCCGAGCACCGAGACTTCCACACCCTCCTCGCCGGAGACGAGCCGCCGTCTCGGCAGCCCCCGCACCGCCGAACCAGTGATCCGCGTGCCAGCGGATCGCTGTAGGCGGACGCGACCCGCTCCACCCGCCCCGCCAACTCCGAGAGCCGACCGCGGCGAGCCGGGCAGGGACCGGCTCCCACAAGCACCGCCGAACGCACGATCCGCGTCCCAGCGGATCGCGCTAGGCGGACGCGACCCGCTCCACCCACCCAGCCACCCCCGAGAGCCGACCGCGGCGAGCCGGGCAGGGACCGGCTCGCCACAAGCACAGCCGAACCAGTGATCCGCGTGCCAGCGGACCGCTGTAGGCGGACGCGACCCGCTCCACCCGCCCCGCCATCTCCGGAAGCCGACCGCGGCGAGCCGGGCGAGGACCGGCTCGCCACAAGCACAGCCGAACCAGTGATCCGCGTGCCAGCGGATCGCTGTAGGCGAACGCGACCCGCTCCACCCGCCCCGCCATCTCCGAAAGCCGACCGCGGCGAGCCGGGCAGGGACCGGCTCGCTACTTGATCAGCCGCGACAGCAGCCGGTCGGCGAGGATCCTGCCGTCGGTCTGGCAGGTGGGGCAGTACTGGAGCGTGGAGTCGTGGAAGACCACCTGGCGGATCGTGTCGCCGCAGACGGGGCACGCCTCTCCTGTGCGGCCGTGGACGCGCATGCCGAGCTTCTTCTCGCGCTTGAGGTCGGCCGCGTGCAGGCCCTCGGCGCGGGCGAGCGCCTCCTCGAGTGTGTAGCGGAGGGCCGCATAGAGGCGGTCCAGCTCGTCGGCGGTGAGCGCGGCGGGCTTGAAGGGCGACATGCGCGCCACGTGGAGGATCTCGTCGGAGTAGGCGTTGCCGATGCCGGCGATGCGGGACTGGTCGCGGAGGACGCCCTTCACCTGCGCCCTGCCCGCCGTGGCGAGGATCGCGCCGAGGATCTCCTCGGTGAACTCCGGGTCCAGCGGATCGGGACCCAGCCGGGCGACGCCCGGGACGTCGAGCGGATCGGCGACGATCGAGAGCGCGAGGCTCTTCTTGGTGCCGGCCTCCGTCACGTCGAACCCCGACCCGTCGTCGAGGACGAGCCGCGCGGCGAGCGGTCCCCGGCCGGGCTTCGCCGGCGCCGTCGGCCGCTCGGGCCGCCAGCGGACCCAGCCGGCGCGGGCGAGGTGCAGGAGGACGTGGGCTTCGCCGACTGCGATGTCGAGGAACTTGCCGTGCCGCGATACTCCGTGGACGGTCTCGCCGGACAGAGCCGACGGCGGGATGGCGACGGTCTTGAGCGCGGAGATCGCGAACACGTCGAGCCGCTCGAGGACGCGTCCGCCCAGGCGCGCGTCGAGATCGAGGGCGAGGGCCTGGACCTCGGGGAGTTCGGGCATGCGACCACCCTGGCCCGCGGGTCCCGCACCGTCCACCCCTGGCGGAGGGGACGGCAGCGGGTCAGTCGCCGAAGCGCGTCGCCGCGACCTTCCGCAGGAACAGCTCGTGGAACCGGTAGTCGCCGGTGATCTCGGGATGGAACGCCGTCCCGAGGAGGTTGCCCTGCTCGACCGCGACCACCCGCCCGTCGGCGACACTGGCGAGCGCGGTCGCCCGCTCGCCCAGCTCCTCCACGACCGGTGCGCGGATGAAGACCGCGTGCACCGGCGGATCGCCGATGGCCGGCACGTCGAGATCGGTCTCGAAGGAGTCGAGCTGGTTGCCGAACGCGTTCCTCCGGACCGACACGTCCAGGCCGCCGAAGCTGCTCTGGCCGTCGATGCGGTCGAGGACCCGGTCGGCGAGCATGATCAGCCCGGCGCAGGTCCCGTAGACGGGCATCCCCGCACTGATCGCCTCGACGACCGGCTCCGCGAGGCCGAAGAGGCGCGACAGCTTGTCCATCACCGTGGACTCGCCGCCCGGGATGACCAGCCCCGCGACGGTGGCGAGCTCCTCCGGGCGTCGCACCAGCACCACCTCGGCGCCCAGCTCGCGCAGGACGTGCGCGTGCTCGCGGAAGTCGCCCTGCAGCGCGAGGACCCCGACGCGGAGCCCCTCGAGGGACTCCCGCGTCGATCCTGCGCCGGCGAGCGGCGCGTCGGCGCTACCAGCCACGCTCGGCGAGGCGGTGCGGCGCGGGCACGTCGGCCACGTTGATGCCGACCATCGCCTCGCCCAGGCCGCGCGAGGCCTCCGCGACGACCTTCGCGTCGTCGAAGAAGGTGGTCGCCTTCACGATCGCGGCCGCGCGCTTGGCGGGCTCGCCCGACTTGAAGACGCCGGAGCCGACGAACACGCCGTCGGCGCCCAGCTGCATCATCAGCGCCGCGTCGGCCGGGGTCGCGACCCCGCCGGCGGTGAAGAGAACGACGGGGAGCTTGCCGGTCCGGGCGATCTCTACGACCAGGTCGTAGGGGGCCTGCAGCTCCTTCGCGGCGACGTAGAGCTCATCCTTGGTCATCGCCTTCAGGCGGTTGACCTCGCCGGAGATCGTGCGGATGTGCTTGGTCGCCTCGGAGACGTCGCCGGTGCCGGCCTCGCCCTTCGAGCGGATCATCGCTGCGCCCTCGGTGATGCGGCGCAGCGCCTCGCCCAGGTTGGTCGCTCCGCAGACGAAGGGGACGGTGAAGTTCCACTTGTCGATGTGGTTCACGTAGTCGGCGGGCGAGAGGACCTCGGACTCGTCGATGTAGTCGACGCCGAGCTCCTGCAGGATCTGCGCCTCGACGAAGTGGCCGATGCGCGCCTTCGCCATGACGGGGATCGACACGGCGGAGACGATGCCGTCGATCAGGTCGGGGTCGCTCATGCGTGCGACGCCGCCCTGCGAGCGGATGTCGGCGGGGACGCGCTCGAGCGCCATGACGGCGACCGCGCCGGCGTCCTCCGCGATGCGGGCCTGATCGGCGTCGACGACGTCCATGATGACGCCGCCCTTGAGCATCTCGGCGAGACCGCGCTTGACGCGGCTCGAGCCGAACTGCTCGGGAGCGGACGAGGACGGAGTGGTGGTGTCGGTCATGTTCGCGAGTCCTGTTCTGTGCGGCGACTTCCGCCGACGGCAGCTCCGAGTCTACGAGACGGCGCCCGCCGTCCGCGGCGCTGGACAGGGGGCCGGGCGGCGGTCTAGAGGCTCGGCCAGGCCGCCGCGAGGCTCGCCCGCACGTCGCCGAGCAGCTGCGGGAGCGCCTTCGTGCGGGCGATGATCGGGAAGAAGTTCGCGTCGGTCGCCCAGCGCGGAACCACGTGCTGGTGCAGGTGCGCGGCGATCCCCGCTCCCGCGACCGCGCCCTGGTTCATCCCGAGGTTGAAGCCGTCGTTGTTCGAGACCGAGCGGACGACGCGCATCGCCGTCTGCGTGAGCGCTCCGATCTCGGCCACTTCCTCGGGAGTGGCCTCGTCGTAGAGCGGGATGTGCCGGTACGGGCAGACCAGGAGGTGGCCGGAGTTGTACGGGAACAGGTTCAGCAGGACGTAGGCGTGCTCCCCGCGGGCGACGATGAGGGCCTCCTCGTCGCTCAGCGTCGGCGCCACGCAGAAGGGGCAGTCGTCGGCTCCGGGCTGCCCCTTCTGGATGTAGACCATCCGGTGCGGCGTCCACAGGCGCTGGAACTCGTCGGGAACCCCGGCGAGGTGCGCCGAGCCCTCCGCCCCCTCGGGCGCGCAGCCGTCGCTCACGCTCAGACCTGCGCCTTCGAGGCGACGGCCTCGCGGATGCGCGCGACGGCGTCGGCGACCGGGATCCCGTTCTCCTGCGTGCCGTCGCGGAAGCGGAAGCTGACGGCTCCGGCGTCGCGGTCCTTCTCCCCCACAATCATCTGGAAGGGCACCTTCTGCAGCGTGGCGTTGCGGATCTTCTTCTGCATCCGGTCGCTGGAGTAGTCGATCTCGGCGCGGATGCCCGACCGCTTGAGCTCGCCGACGACCTCTTCGAGGTAGGGCAGGTACTCGTCGGCGATCGGGATGCCCACGACCTGGACCGGCGACAGCCAGACCGGGAACGCCCCGGCGTAGTGCTCGGTGAGGATCGCGAAGAAGCGCTCGATGGAGCCGAAGAGCGCGCGGTGGATCATCACGGGCCGCTTCTTCGAGCCGTCCGAGGCCGTGTACTCGAGCTCGAAGCGCTCGGGCTGGTTGAAGTCGAGCTGGATGGTCGACATCTGCCAGGTGCGGCCGATGGCGTCGCGCGCCTGCACCGAGATCTTCGGACCGTAGAAAGCCGCTCCTCCCGGATCCGGAACCAGCTCGAGACCGGAGGCGACGGCGACCGCGCGCAGCGACTCGATCGCCTCCTCCCACTGCTCGGGCGCACCGACGAACTTCGGGTTGCCCTCCTCGTTCGTGGACAGCTCGAGGTAGAAGTCGTCGAGGCCGTAGTCGCGCAGCACCTGCAGCACGAACTCGAGGTTGCGGGTCAGCTCGGCCGACACGTCCTCCTGCGCGACGTAGATGTGGGCGTCGTCCTGGGTCAGGCCGCGCACGCGGGTGAGGCCCTGCAGGGTGCCGCTCTTCTCGTAGCGGTACACGGTGCCGAACTCGGCCAGGCGCAGCGGGAGCTCGCGGTAGCTGCGGCCGCGCGAGCGGAAGATCAGGTTGTGGAACGGGCAGTTCATGGGCTTGAGGTAGTAGTCCTGGCCCTGGCGGGTGACGTTGCCGTCCTCGTCCTGCAGCTCGTCGAGGTGCATCGGGGGGAACATCCCCTCGGAGTACCACTGCAGGTGCCCGCTCGTGAGGAACAGGTCGCCCTTGGTGATGTGCGGCGTGTAGACGAGCTCGTAGTCGTGGGCGAGCAGCTGCTCGCGCATGTACTGCTCGATCTCGTAGCGGATTATCCCGCCCTTGGGGTGGAAGACCGCGAGGCCGGAGCCGATCTCGTCCGGGAAGGAGAACAGGTCGAGCTCGTTGCCGAGCTTGCGGTGGTCGCGGCGCGCCGCCTCCTCGAGGCGGGCCTGGTGCTCGCGCAGCTCGTCCTTCGTGGGCCACGCGGTGCCGTAGACGCGCTGCAGCTGCGGGTTCTTCTCCGAGCCGCGCCAGTAGGCGGCAGCGTTGCGGGTCAGGGCGTAGCCGTTGCCGATCATGCGGGTGTTGGGCAGATGCGGACCGCGGCAGAGGTCCTTCCAGACCGTCTCGCCGGAACGCGGGTCGACGTTGTCGTAGATGGTGAGCTCGGCGCCGCCGACCTCGACGCTCTCGTCCTCGGCTCCCCCTCCCTTGATCCCGATCAGCTCGAGCTTGTAGGGCTCGCCGGCGAGCTCGGCGCGCGCCTCCTCCTCGGAGACGACGCGGCGCACGAACCGCTGGCCCTGGCGGACGATGCGGTCCATCGCCTTCTCGAGCGCCTTCATCGCCTCGGGCGTGAAGGGCTCCTCGACGTCGAAGTCGTAGTAGAAGCCGTCGGTGACGGGCGGGCCGATGCCCAGCTTCGCCTCCGGGTTGATCTGCTGCACCGCCTGCGCGAGCACGTGGGCCGCGGAGTGGCGGAGGATGTTCAGCCCGTCCGGCGAGGAGATGAGCACCGGCTCGATGCGGTCGCCCGGCACGACGTCGGCGGCGAGGTCCTTGAGCTCCCCGTTGACGCGGATCGCGACCACGGCCCGGTCGGTGAAGTGCGTGAATCCCGTGCCCGCCTCGGTGACGACCGAGTGGGACTCGTTCTCTGCGGGATTCGACGGTTCGTTCGACACGTGCGGGCACTCCTCGGGCTCGGTTGACCCCTCGACTGTAGTCGGCGGCGGCCTCTACCCGAGCGCGTCGCGCACGCGGACGCCGAGCGCGCGCAGAGCGGAGGCGAGCTCGTCCCGGTCGGCGCCGGGGAGCACGAGCGAGCTGCGCTCGAGCTGGTGCAGGAGGACCTCCTCCAGGCCGGGCGGCAGGGAGTCCACGGCGAGCGCCCCCTCGAGTGCGGCGAGCACGGCGACGACGGCCACCGCGTCGCGTGCCGCGAGTCTGCGTGCGCTGATCTCCATGCGTCTCCGTCCGTGTCGTCCGATCCCGTCACCCTGCCGACAGGACGTGCCCCGGAGAGGGGCGCGGGGGCGACCGGTGCGCAATCCGTCCAGGTGGCATCCTGGTCCGATGGGTGCCGGTCCTGCGCTGCAGCGCTTCACGCGCTCCGGGGCCGACCTGGAGGAGGCGCGGCGCTTCTACTCGGACGGCTACGGCGGGTCGGGATTCCGGACGGAACCGGTCGAGCGGCCCTTCTCCTTCCGCTACGACGTCTCCGGGAGCGAGGGCGTGAGCCTGCGGACGTCTGTGTTCCGGGGCTCCGTGTCCGGGGGGCTGCGTCCGGCGGGCGAGTACGTCGTCTCGTGGTTCCTCTCCGGCACGAGCGTGGTGGACCCGGAGGGCGATCGGATCGTCCACCTGCCGGGGCGGCCGGTCGTGTTCCCCAGCGCGCGTCCGTTCGAGTTCGTCAGCCGCGACTTCCAGCAGCGGCTCGTGCACGTGGCCGCCGGCCTCCTCGAGCAGGTCGCGTCCGAGGCCGGCGACGGCGTGCCGCTGCCGCTCGTCTTCGACCACCGCTCGATCGCCTCCGCGTCGGCACTCCCGGGCTGGTGGCGGGCGGTCGACGACTTCGCGGGCGTCCTCCGGTCGGGGCGCGAGGCGACAGCGCTGCAGCTCGTGGCGGCCGAGCGCGGCGTCGCTCTGCACCTGCTCGCGACCTTCGCGCACCGGCCGGTCGTCGTTCCGGCGCAGGTGCTGCGGCCGGGGCTCGAGCACCTGCTGCGTGCCGCCGAGTTCCTGCACGCGTTCGCCGCGTCGCCCGTCACCGTGTCCGACATCGCGACAGCGGCGGGGCTCACTCCGCGGGCGCTGCAGGCCGCGTTCCGGAGGCACTTCGGCGACACTCCGCTCGGCTACCTGCGCGGCGTGCGTCTCGACCGGGCGCGCGTCGAGCTGCGCGAGGGCGCTCCGGGCGAGGAGACCGTGCGCGCCGTCTCCGCGCGCTGGGGCTTCCTCAACCAGGGCCGCTTCTCGGGGGCGTACCACCGCCGCTTCGGCGAGTACCCGGTGGAGACCCTGCGCCGCTGACGCTCAGGCGCCGGGAGCGAGATCGCGGGCGTAGCAGACCGAGTGCTCGGACCCGATGTAGGCGCCGAACGGCGGGATGGCGTGGTAGCCCTCCCGGAGGTAGAACCGCATCGCGTCGGGCTGGAGCGTCCCGGTCTCCAGCACCAGGCGCGTCGTGCCCAGAGCGGCCGCCCGCGCCTCGAGCGCGCGCAGGACGGCCGTGGCCGCTCCGGTGCCGCGGGCGGCGCGGTCGGCGAACATCCGCTTCACCTCGATCGCCCCCGGTCCGAGGACGTCGTCGTCGAGAGGCCGCAGTCCGCCGCAGGCCACCGCCGTGCCGCTCGCGTCGCGGGCGACGAGGAAGACGGGCACGTCGTCGGCCGAGGGCGGCGTGCCGGGCTCGTGGTCGTCGTTGCCGTAGCGCTCGTCGAGCTCGCACCGCTGCGCGTCGCGCAGACGCTCGGCGTCCGGGTGGGTCCACGCCACCTCGTCGATGGTCCAGCTCATGAGGGCTCCTCCCGGCCGCGCGGCGGGCACGGCCGAGGCCATTCTGCCGCGCCAGCTCCCTCCGGCCGGCCCGGTGGCAACCCCTTCCGCGCCGGGCCGCAGCGGGCGTCGACTGGAGGCCCACCGACGAAAGGACTCACCGTGCTCTCCGACTCCCCCATCGGCCCCGTTCTGCTCTCCCGCGACCTCGCCGCCTCCCGCGCCTTCTACGCAGGCTCCCTGGGACTGGAGGTCCTCGAGGAGAGCGAGTCGGCGATCGCCTACTCCTGCGGCGGCACGCGGCTCACCGTCACCGCCAGCACCACGGGCTCGAAGGACGAGCAGACCAAGGCCGCCTGGCGGGTGGCCGACCTGCGCGCCGAGCTGGACGCGCTGGCGGCTCGGGGCGTGGCTCCGGAGGACTACGACAGCGACGAGCTGCGCACCGAGAACGGCGTGGCCGACCGCGGCAGCGTCTGGGCGTCCTGGATCCTCGATCCCGACGGGAACGCGCTCGGCATCGAGCAGCCCAAGAGCTGATCGGCGCCGCTCTAGACTCGCCCCATGCCCGACGACTCCGCTCCGCTGCCCGCGCCCGGGTGGTACCCGCACCCGGCCGACCTCGGCTCGGAGCTCTACTGGGACGGCGCGGCGTGGACCGACCGGTCCCGCCCGTCCTCCTCGGCGCCCGCTCCCGCCTACGGCACGCCCCCGGGCGCTCCGGAGCAGGAGCTGTACGCCTATCCGTCCGCCCCGTCCTCCGCGGCGGGCCGCAACCCGATGGCGATCGCGAGCCTCGTGCTCGGCGTCCTGAGCCTGCTGATCAATCCGCTGCTGATCCCCTCGATCCTCGCCATCGTCTTCTCGGCGAAGGGCCGGGCGGCCGCACCGGTCGTCGGAGGCGGTCGCGGGCTCGCGACGGCAGGACTCGTCACCGGGATCCTCGGTCTGGTGTCGGGCGTCTTCACCATCGTCGGCAACCTCTCGGCCGGGGTCCCCGGCCTGGCCGGCTGACCGGGGTGCCGCGGCCCTCGACGCCCCGATGACCGCGCGCCGGAGCGCTCCCTGGCTCCTCGTCGTGGCGGTCGCCCTGGTCGCGCTGGTCCTGCGCGGTCCGATCGTCGCCGTCGCGCCCATCATCGACGCGGTGCGCGAGGACCTCGCGCTGTCCGCGGGCCAGGCGGGGATCCTCACCAGCATCCCCGTGCTCTGCTTCGCCCTGGCGACTCCGCTCGCCCTCCTGGTGATCCGCCGCGCGGGACCCGACGCCGCCGTGACCGTCACGGTGATCGGCGTCGCGCTCGGCACGATCGTCCGATCGATCGGCGACGTGGGACCGGCCGTGGCGGGCACCATCCTGATCGGCGTCTCCATCACGATCGGCAACGTCGTCCTCCCCGTCGTGATCCGGCGGGACGTCGCTCCCGAGCGCGTCGACCTCACGACGGGCGTCTACACCGCAGCCCTCAACATCGGCTCGACGATCACCTCGCTCGGCACCGCTCCGCTCGCTCTGGCGCTCGGCTGGCGCGGCGCCCTGCTCGTCTGGCTCGCCCTCAACGCCCTCGCTCTGGGCGGCTGGCTCGTGGCCGTGGGGCCTCGGGCGGCCCTGCGTCCGACTCCCCGCCCGTCCCGCGCCGACCGCGCACCGGCCGCACCGGCTCCGCGGATCTTCCGCAGCGCGACCGTGCTGGCGCTCGCGCTCTGCTTCTCGAGCCAGGCGTTCTCGTACTACGGAGTGACGGCGTGGCTCCCCTCGCTGCTCGTCGACCGCAACGGCTTCTCGATCGCGACCGCGGGCGCGAGCGCCTCGGTGTTCCAGCTCGCCGCGGTCGCCGGCGCCCTCGGCGTCCCGCTCCTGGTCCGGAGGCTCGGACCGCTGGGGAGCATCGTGCTCGTCGGCCTCCTCTGGTGCACGGTGCCGGCGGGGCTGCTGCTCGCGCCGCAGCTCTGGGCGCTCTGGTGCGTGCTGGGCGGCGCGGCCCAGGGCGGAGGATTCACGGTGGTCTTCGTGCTCGTCGTGCGGCTCTCCCGCTCCGACGCCCACGCGTCGCGGCTCTCGGCCACGGTGCAGGGGATCGGCTACGCCGTGGCCGCCACCGCCCCGACCGTCATCGGCTTCGCGCACGACGCGAGCGGCGGCTGGGAGGCTCCCCTGCTGACCGTCCTCGCCGCGACCTGCTCCTTCCTCCTCTTCGGCACCCTCGCCGCCGCGCGCCAGCGCCGGGCCTGACCCGCGACACGACCGGCCGCGCCGTCAAGGGGGCCGTCCGACGACTGTCGGCCCCGTAGCGTGTCCGCATGGCCGAGCAGAGCACGACCCGCGAGAAGACAGCGCCCGATCCCGACGATTCCCGGAAGCCCGACGACGTCACCGACATCACCAAGCGCTCCTGGTTCTACGTCCTCAAGAAGACGGCCCGCGAGTTCGGCGCGGACCAGTGCACCGACCTCGCCGCCGCGCTCACCTACTACGCCGTGCTCGCGCTCTTCCCCGCCCTGCTCGCGATCGTGTCGGTGCTGGGGCTCTTCGGCCAGGCGCAGGCCACCACCGATCTGGTCCTCGACCTGATCGGGAACCTCGCGTCGAGCGAGGTCGTCGACCTGCTGCGCGACCCGATCCAGGCGCTGACCAGCTCCTCCGCCGCGGGTCTCGCCTTCGTGACCGGTGTCGTCGGAGCGATCTGGTCCGCCTCCGGCTACGTCGGCGCCTTCGGCCGCGCGATGAACCGCGTCTACCAGATCGACGAGGGGCGCCCCTTCTGGAAGCTCCGCCCGACGATGCTCGGCGTGACCGTGGTGACGGTCGTCCTGATCGTGATCGCGGCGCTCATCCTCGTCCTCAGCGGACCGGTCGCGACCGCCGTCGGCGACGTCGTGGGCCTCGGCCCCGCCGCCCTCACCGTGTGGAACATCGCGAAATGGCCGGTGCTCGTGGTCATCGCGATCGTGATCGTCGCGACCCTGTACTACTGGGCGCCCAACATCCGCCAGCCGAAGTTCCGCTGGATCAGCATCGGATCGATCGTCGCCCTGGCGATCTGGCTGATCGCCTCGACCGGCTTCGCGTTCTACGTGGCCAACTTCTCCAACTACAACAAGACCTACGGCTCGCTCGGCGCGGTGATCGTCTTCCTCCTCTGGATCTGGATCACCAACATCGCCCTGCTCTTCGGCGCGGAGTTCGACGCCGAGCTCGAGCGCGGACGCGAGCTGCAGGCGGGCATCGAGGCGGAGGAGACCATCCAGCTCCCCCCGCGCGACACCGCCGCGAGCGACAAGAAGGCGGCCGTGCACGAGAAGGACGTCCGCGACGGACGCTGGCTGCGCCTGGCGAGCGAGAACCGCAGCGACGAGGGCGCGGCCCAGGACGACGAGGCCGCGAAGAAGAAATGACTCAGGACTCGGACGACCAGAGCGCGCGGTAGTAGGCCGCGCGCTCGTCGTCCGGATCCGCTCCGTACTCCGCGAGGAGCAGCGGGGTGTGGCCGGGGCCGTAGTTCCAGCCGAGGCTGACCGCGGCGACCGCCAGATCCGCCCAGCGGTCGCCCACGCCCAGGTCGCCGACGTCGACCGTGCCGCTCCAGCGTCCGTCGTCGTCGACCAGCGTGTTCGGAGCGCACGCGTCGCCGTGCACCACGACGGGGTCCACGAGCTCCGGAGCCGCGCCGAGCGCCGACGGCCGGCGCGCGAACCAGGAGTCGCCGCGCAGCTCCTCGGGCACCGCGTCGACGGGGAGCGCGTGGACCGCCCGCAGGCCGGCCGCGATCGCGCGGACGGCCTCCTCCGGCCGGGCTGTCCACTTCGGATCGACGGCGCTCCGCCCGGGCAGCGGTGCGGTGAGGAGCCACTGCCCCTCCTCGTCCTCGCCCGCCTCCAGGATCCGGGGCGCGTCGATCCGCCCCTCCAGCCAGCGCAGACGCGCGATCTCGCGACGGAGGTCGACGCCCGTGGACCGGGGATTCCACTTCAGATACCCGGCGTCCACGCGGAAGGTCAGCCCGTCGAGCTCGTTGCGCCAGACGAGCGCCGGATCGGTGCCGCCGTTCAGGCACCTCGCCGGCGACGGGATCCGGACGCCCTCGAGCGAGGACTGCCGTGCGAGGTCGGGACCGCTCATGCCTCCAGGGTAGGCGCCCCGATCCTGAGAGGATCCGCATGCCGCGGACCGCGCCACCCGCCTCCTCCGAGCAGCGCGCCCTTACCCTGACGGGCGTGTCGGAGCAGCCGCCCGGCGCGATCCGGTGACGAGGGAGCCCCCGTGACGCAGAGCGACGACGACCGCGGGCCCGTGCAGCCCGACTTCTCGAAGGAGCAGGAGGGCTACCGTCCCGGGCTCAAGCCCCGGCAGCTGCAGATGATCGCCATCGGCGGCGCGATCGGCACCGGCCTCTTCCTCGGCGCGGGCGGCCGACTCGCCACCGCCGGTCCCTCGCTCGTCGTCGTGTACGCGGTCTGCGGCGTCTTCGCCTACCTGATCCTCCGCGCGCTCGGCGAGCTGGTCCTGCACCGGCCGAGCTCGGGCTCCTTCATCTCCTACGCCCGCGAGTTCCTGGGCGAGAAGGCCGCCTTCGTCGCCGGATGGATGTACTTCCTGAACTGGGCGATGACCGCGATCGCCGACGTCACCGCGGTGGCCCTGTACGTGAAGTACTGGTCGCTCTTCTCCTCCGTGCCCCAGTGGCTCCTCGCACTCATCGCCCTGGTCGTCGTGCTCTCGCTGAACCTCGTCTCGGTCAAGGTCTTCGGGGAGCTGGAGTTCTGGTTCGCGCTGATCAAGGTCACGGCGCTGGTGGTCTTCCTGGTGATCGGCGTCGTCGTGCTCGCCGCGGGCTGGCCGCTGCAGTCCGGCGGCGTCGCCGTGGACCCCGGGATCAGCCTCTGGAACGACAACGGCGGCATCCTGCCCGGCGGCCTGATCGCCAGCGTCCTGGTCGTCCAGGGCGTGGTGTTCGCCTACTCCGGAGTCGAGCTGGTCGGCACGGCGGCGGGCGAGACCGCGGAGCCGGCGAAGGTCATCCCGCGCGCCATCAACTCGGTCATCCTGCGCATCGCAGTCTTCTACGTCGGCTCGGTGCTGCTGCTGACGCTGCTGCTGCCCTACACGGCCTACTCGAAGGGCGAGAGCCCGTTCGTCACGTTCTTCAGCTCGCTGGGCGACGGCTCCTCGGGCGAGATCGCCGGATCGATCATGAACTTCGTCGTGCTGACGGCCGCGCTCTCCAGCATCAACGCCGGGCTCTACTCGACCGGCCGCATCCTCCGCTCCATGGCGCTCAACGGCTCCGCCCCCGCCTTCACCGGCCGGATGAACAAGCAGGGCGTCCCCTACGGCGGCATCCTGCTCACGGCGAGCATCACCCTGATCGGGATCGTGCTGAACCTTTTCGTGCCGTCCGAGGCCTTCGAGATCGTCCTCAACGTCTCGGCGCTGGGCATCGTCACGGGCTGGGGCATGATCGTCCTCTGCCAGATGCAGCTGCAGCGCTGGGCGGCCCAGGGGCGCCTGGAGCGCCCGTCCTTCCGGATGCCCGGCGCCCCGGTGACCTCGTGGCTCACCCTGGCGTTCCTGGTGATCGTGGTGGTCCTCATCGCCGTCGACTTCCCGACCGGCACCTGGACCGTGGGGATCGTCGCGGTGGTCGGCGTGCCCGCCCTGATCGTGGGCTGGCACGTCGCGAAGCCGCGCATCCTGGCGATCGCGTCCGCCCGTGACGGCTTCACCGGCGCCCACCCCGTGATCGCCGCCCGTCCGGCCTCCGAGGCCAAGCGCGACGGGAACGAGCGGCGCCGCGAGTAGGGCGGGTCAGCGCCGGCGGAGGTAGCGCAGGAGCAGCGTGTCGCCGGCGCTGAGCACGTGCGCCAGGTGCTGCGGGCGCGGTCCGGGGACGTCGCCGCGGGCGAGCCTCCCGGAGTCCCCCGCCTCGAGCGTCGGAGCGACGGTCAGGCAGAGCTCGTCGACGGCGTCCGCGGCGAGGAGGGTCCCGAGCAGCGACGGACCGCCCTCGCAGTGGATCCTGCCGAGCCCCCGCTCCGCGAGCTGCGCCCGCATCCGCGTCGCGTCGAGCTCTGCGTCGCCGCAGACGAGCACGTCGGCGACCTCGGCGAGCTCCGCGCGGCGGCGGGCCGGCGAGGAGCCGGTGGTCACGACGGTCGGGCGCACCGGCGCCTCGGTGAAGATCCGCGAGGCGGGATCGAGGTCGAGCGACCCCGAGACGATCGCGAAGACGGGCTGCGGGGCGAGCCCGGTGCCGAGCCGCGCCCGCACGGACTCGTCGCTCAGCACCATCGGGCCGTAGCCCTCGGTCCGCACCGTGCCGGCCGCGACGAGCACGACGTCGGCGAGCCGGCGGAGCAGGTCGAACACGCGCAGGTCCGCCGCGCCCCCGAGATCGCCCGAGACGCCGTCGCGGGTGACCGCTCCGTCGACGCTCGCGACGAAGTTGACCCGGAGCCACTGCTCGCCGGCCCCGTCCGCGTAGAGGGCCAGCAGAGCCTGGTCGGACAGGTCCTGCCCGGCCGGCGACAGGCCGTCGATGCGGGCGCTCACGCCGCCGGCTCCACGTTGTGGCGAAGGAAGACGGGCGCTCGCCAGCCCAACACCGCCTCCGTCATCCGCACGGCGTCCACCGCCTGGCGCACGTCGTGCATGCGCACGATCCGCGCACCGTTCAGGATGCAGATCACCGCGGCGGCGAGGGAGCCCTCGAGGCGCTCCCCCTGCGGCCGGTCCAGCGCCTCGCCGATGAAGTCCTTGTTGGAGACCGCGGCGAGCACCGGGAGGCCGAGCGCGGCCACCTCGCCCAGCCGGCGGGTGAGCTCGAGCGTGTGCAGGGTGTTCTTGTTCAGGTCGTGACCCGGATCGACGATGATCCTCCCGGCAGGCACTCCACCCGAGAGCGCGCGATCGACGCGGCTCCGCAGGTAGTCGACCACCGTCGCCACGACGTCGTCGTACTCGGGTCTCTCCGGCTCGCTGCGGGGAGCGCCCACGCTGTGGGTGATGACGAGCTGAGCGGAGGAGGAGGCGACGACCTCGAGCATCCGGGGGTCGTGCAGCCCGCTCGTGTCGTTGATGACGGAGGCGCCCGCGGCGATGCTCGCGCGCGCGACCTCGGCGCTCGTCGTGTCCACCGAGACGACCACGTCGCTCCGCTCCGCGATGCCCGCCACGACGGGGACGACCCGGTCGAGCTCCTCCTGGAGCGTGACAGCGGGGCCGCGGCCGAACGGCACTCCGCCGATGTCCACCCAGTCGGCGCCGAGCTCCGCGGCGCGCACGGCGGCCGCGATGGCGCTGTCCAGGGCGAAGGTGGAGCCCTTGTCGTAGAAGGAGTCGGGTGTGCGGTTCACGACCGCCATCACGGCCACCTGCCGCTCGAAGTCGAACTCTCGTCCGCCGATGTGCCGCGTGGTCATGGGCGCGTCCCTCCCGCTCGGAGCGCCGGGAGAAGGCCGGCGCCGCTCACCCTAGACGAGCGGAGTCGGCGGAGGCTGGAGCGGGCCGCCCTCGAGCAGCGCCTGGAAGAGGACGTGGTCCTGCCACTCCCCGGCGATCCGCAGGTAGCGCCGCGCGACGCCGATCCGCTCGAAGCCGTTGCGCTGCAGCACTGTCTGCGATCCGACGTTGTGGAGGAGCGTCCCGGCCTGCACGCGGTGCAGCCCCAGATCCTCCCGCGCGGTGCGCAGGACGGCTCCGACCGCGCGGGTCATCACGCCGCGGCCCTGCAGACCGCTGTCGAGCCAGTAGCCGAGATCGCCGCTGTCGAAGGCGCCGCGGACGATGTTCGCGAGAGTCAGCCGACCGACGATCACGCCGCCCGCGTCGAGGACGAGCGGGAGGACGCTGCCGGCCCGGTGCGCGGCGAGTGCGTCGGCGACGGCGTCGGTCTGGCCCCCCGCCTCGAAGAAGCGGGTCGAGCGCGTCGGCTCCCAGGGCGTGAGGTGCCGGCGGTTGCGCCGGTACGCGGCGGCGAGGGCAGGTCCGTCGTCCCGCGAGACGAGCCGCAGGAGGGTGCCCTGGTCGTCGACGGGGATCGGGGCGGGCATCCTGCGAGGGTAGCGCCGGAGCCGGGAACGACAGAACCCCCGGCCAGGGGCCGGGGGTTCTCGTGGTGGGCGATACTGGGATCGAACCAGTGACCTCTTCCGTGTCAGGGAAGCGCGCTACCGCTGCGCCAATCGCCCGTTGCTCCGTGCGGAGCGCCTCGTTCGGTGAACGATCGAGGTGGATACGGGATTCGAACCCGTGTATACGGCTTTGCAGGCCGCTGCCTCGCCTCTCGGCCAATCCACCGTGTACGGGATTCGGTGTCGGCGGCCCGAGGGCCGACCAGGTGGGAGGCACCCGAGGGTGCCGTCCCGATGACGCCGGTCCGAGGACCGGTGTTCGAGCGGATGACGAGATTCGAACTCGCGACCCTCACCTTGGCAAGGTGATGCGCTACCGCTGCGCCACATCCGCATGTAGGTCGTACTGGTGTTGCCGTTTTGCGTGCCGTGCTGTCTTGCTGTCTGTCCGGCGCTTTCGCTGCCCGGCTCGACCTAGAAGAATGTATACGACAGCGGCGCCGGAATCCAAATCGAGCGGACGCCGATCCCGCCGCTCGGAGTCCGATCCGCGTCTTTCCGCGCGAAACCGGCTCGTCGCCGTCCGTTCACCCGGGCGTGGCGGGCGTCGGCGGTGCATCCGGGCCCCGCGGATCCGCTACGATCGTCTCTCGGGTCGTCCAGCACGTCCCCCTGGGCGATTGGCGCAGTTGGTAGCGCGCTTCCTTCACACGGAAGAGGTCATCGGTTCGAGTCCGGTATCGCCCACCCTCACCCCCGGTCCGTGCTCACGCACTCGGCCGGGGGTTCTCTCGTGCCGCCGCGGTCGTCCTCCGGCCTCGCAGCGCCCAGTCGAAGGAGCCGACCCGCGATGATGGGCCGCTCGCACGCCGTCTCCGGTGCGCTCGCCTGGGCCGTCGCCGCCTCCGTGCCCGCCGTCGCCGGGCCCCTCGGCCTCGCGGGTCTCCCGCTCGACCTCCGACTGGTCGGCCTAGGAGTCGCCGCCGGCTGGGCCCTGGTGCCCGACGCGGACCACGCGAGCGCGACCGTCTCCCGCTCGGCGCCGGGCGCCTCCCTGCTCACGGCGACCGCGGGCCGGATCAGCGGAGGGCACCGGCACGGGATGCACTCGCTGCTCGCGGTCGCCGTCGTCTGGTACCTGGTGCCGGTGCTCACGGCGCTGCGCTTCCCGGTGCCGGTCGTCGGCCCCGTCGCCGTGGCCGCCGTGCTCACGCTGCCCGCCCTCGCGTTCGCCGCGAAGGCCGTCCGGGCCGCCCCCTCCTGGCGCAGCGCCTGGGCCGGGGCGACGGTCGTCACGGTCCTGCTCGTCGCGCTCGCCGACGGCACCTGGGCGTGGCTCCGGGTCGCCGCGACGCTGGGCTACCTCGTGCACGTGGCCGGCGACGCCCTCACGACCGGCGGGATCAACTGGCTGTGGCCGCTGCGCGTGCGCCTGCCGCGGCGCCTGCGCCGGACACCGCTGCGCCACGTCTGGACCACCGGCGGCTACGCCGCGCTGCCCGTGCTGGGCTCCGCCGGGTCCTGGCGCGAGACGGTCCTCTACTGGCTGATGTCCGCGGCGACGATCGTGCTCACCGCCTCGATGATCACGGCCGAGCTGCTGTAGCCCGGGGCGCCCTCCTCAGAAGACCTTCCCCGGGTTCATGATCCCCAGCGGGTCGAACACGGCCTTGATCCCGCGCTGGAGCGCCAGCGAGTCCTCGCCCAGCTCCTCCGCCAGCCAGCGCCGCTTGAGCAGTCCCACGCCGTGCTCGCCCGTGAGCGTGCCGCCGAGGGCCAGGGCCGTGCGGAAGAGCTCCGCCGCGGCGCCCCAGACGTCCTCCCCCACGGGTCCGTCCCCCGCGGGCAGCACGAAGTTCGGATGGAGGTTCCCGTCCACCGCGTGGGCGACGGTGGGGATGCTGAGCCCCGTCCGCTCCTCGATGCCGCGGATCGCCGCGAACATCGCCGGCAGCGCCGAGCGGGGCACGCAGACGTCCTCGATCAGCACCCGGCCCTCCGCCTCGAGCGCCGGGTGGAAGGCCCGGCGGACGGCCAGCAGAGCCTCGCCCTCGGCCGGGTCCTCGGTCGCCTCGGCGGCGCCCCCGGAGGCGGTCACGATCTCGAGGACCCGCTGCGACTCCTCCGCCGCTCCTCCGCCGTCCGTCTGGACGAGGAGGTAGGCGGCACCGCGGTCCAGGCTCGCTCCGGTGTAGCGCGAGATCGCGGCGAGCGCCGCCTCGTCCATCAGCTCCATCACCGCGGGACGGAGCCGCGCGGCGGTGATCGCGGCGGAGGCGGCGGCCGCGGCGACGACGCTCGGGAAGTACGCGCCGACCGTGATCACGCGCCCGGTCGGGATCGGGCGGAGCTTCACGGTGGCCTCCACGATGACGCCCAGCGTCCCCTCGGAGCCGGTCAGGAGCGCGGTGAGGTCGTACCCGGTGACTCCCTTCACGCTGCGGCGGCCGGTGCGGAGCAGGCGTCCGTCGGGGAGGACGACCGTCAACCCGAGCACCGCTTCCCGGGTCACGCCGTACTTGGCGCACAGCAGCCCCCCGGCGTTCGTCGCGATGTTGCCGCCGATGCTCGAGATCGCGCGGCTCGCGGGGTCGGGCGAGAAGACGAGGCCGTGTGGAGCGACGGCGTCCGACAGCGCCTGATTGATGACCCCGGGCTCGACGACCGCCAGCTCGTCCTCGAGCGACACCTCGAGGATGCGGTCCATCGCGGCGGTCGAGAGGACGAGCGCCCCCTCGCTCGCCACTCCCCCGGCAGCGAGGCCCGTTCCCGCTCCGCGCGGCACGACCGGGAGCCGGTGCTCCGTCGCTATGCGCAGCGCCGCCTGCACGTCCTCGACCGAGCGGGCAGCGACGAGCGCGAGCGCGCGACCCGGTGCGGAGAAGCCCGACTTGTCGGTGTGCACGGCCTCGAACCCGGGGCCCTCGGTCAGGACCGCGTCGCCGAGCGCGTCGCGCAGCTGTCGGAGGATCTCCTGGTCGTGCATGGTTCACTCCGTGCGGTCGCGGGCGGGTCCTTCCGATCCTTCCACGGGCGCGGGGCAGGATGGCGGGATGACCGGAGAGACGCGATGGCCGCGGTGACGAGCGCGGGGATCCTGCTGCACCGCGAGGGCCCCTCCGGCACCGAGGTGTTCCTCGGGCGGATGGGCGGCCCCTTCTGGACCCGGCGCCCCCGCGCGTGGACGATCCCGAAGGGCGTGCACACGGGCGACGAGACGCCGCTGGACGCCGCGCGCCGCGAGTTCGAGGAGGAGACCGGCGCTCCTCCGCCCGTCGGTGAGCTGACCCTCCTCGGCGCGTTCCGGCAGAGCGCGGCCAAGACCGTCACGGTCTTCGCCGGGCGCGGACACGCGGACACCGCCTTCGTCGCGAGCAACACCTTCGAGCTGGAGTGGCCGCGGGGCTCCGGCGTGCTGCGCAGCTTCCCCGAGCTGGAGGACGCCCGGTGGCACCCGCTCGACGAGGCCCGCTCGCTGGTGGTGGCCGGGCAGGTCGCCGCCCTCGACGCGCTGGCCGAACTGCTGGCGGATCCGGACGGCGGGGACCGGGCCGGCACCGCCCCCTAGTCCGCGGTCGCGTAGACCCGCAGGCCCAGCGGCACGATCCGCACCACGGCCTCGTCGAATCCGTCGCGGGAGCCGTCGAAGCGCTCGGTCTCGCCGTCGTGCGCCCACTCGGGGTCGTCCCCCGCGGGTCGGCGCGCGCCGACGGTGATCTCCGGCGTCGAGAACGACTCCACCACCGGTGCCCGCCAGCCGGGCACACGGCCGACCACCGGGGTCGCCGTACGGCCGAGCAGGAGCGAGAACGCTCCCCGGGTGCGAGGAGTCCGTCCTGAGTGCAGGATGCGCACGTCGAGGTGGCCGTCGTCGAGCCGACGCCGGGCGAGCGGGGCGGCCGTGCGCGGGTGCTCCTGGTTCACCCCGACGAAGTACGACCAGACGAGCTGCGTGCGCCCGTCGCGCCGGAGCTCGAACGGATCGGTGCGCCGCACGACCGAGAGGGCCGCGATCACGGCGGCGAGCGGCTTCCCGATCCGCTTCTCGCGCTTCTCGCGGGCCGCGACGAACTCCGGGTAGACGCCGATCGAGACCGTGTTGAGCACCGTGACCGGGTCTCCCCCGTCCGCGACGACCTCGGCCACGTCGACGTCGCGGCGCTCGCCGATCGTCGCCGCGTCGAGCGCGTCCTGGACGGTGAGCAGCCCCAGCGCCTTCGCGAAGTGGTTCATGGTCCCGCCCGGCAGCACGAGCAGCGTCATCCCCTCGGCGCGGGCGAGAGCGGCACCGACCGACATGGTCCCGTCCCCGCCGTAGATCCCGAGCACCCGGGGCGGAGAGTCCCCCGAGCGCGCCTCGCGCACCACGTCGGCGAGGTCCTCCCCCTCGGTCAGCCGGTGCACGCGCGCCTTCGGGAACCGGGCTCGGACCAGCGGCTCGGGATCGGGGCGGTGCGAGTCCCGGCCCGCGCCGGGGTTGAGGACCACGAGGAGGGCGGCGCCGTCCCCCAGCGGGCTGCGGTCGACGGGGGGCCGGGTCGCGCGCTCCGAGACGGGCACGTGGCGCGGCTCGGCCGGCAGGACGGCTCGGCCGACGACCGCGACCGCCGCGCCGAGCGCCGCGCCGCCGAGGACGTCCGAGAGCCAGTGGACGCCGACGTGCAGGCGGGAGAAGGCCACGGCGGCGGCGAGCGGGGCGACCGCCGCCCCCACTCGGGGCGACTCGAGCGCGACCCCGGCGGCGAAGGCAGCGGCGCTCGCCGCGTGCCCCGAGGGGAAGGACGCCGACGTCGGCACCGTCGCCAGGCGCCGGCCGACCGGGACGTCGACGAGGAGCGGCCGGTCGCCGCCGAACACGCGCTTGCCGACCAGGTTCGCGAGCGCGCTGGCCGCGGCGAGCGAGGCGGTCCCCCGCAGAGCCTCGCGGGGACGGCCCGCCAGGAGCAGCAGGATGCCGACGCCGGCCCAGAGGACTCCGTGGTCCGCGGCCCGGGAGAGCCCCACGAGCGCCCCGTCGACGACGGGCGACGGGCGACGGGCGTTCAGCCGCCGGGCCGCACGAGCGTCCGCCCGGCGCACGACGCGCGGGACGGTGACGAGTCGGCGGAGCAGGACAGACGGGGGTCGGGTTCCGCGGAGGGCCATGCGCTCAGCGTAGGAGGAGGCGCCTCCGCGGTCCCTGGACCGGTCGACGGCGCGCTACACCTCGCCGAAGCCCGACTCGACCAGATCGCCGAGCCGGCCGACCGCCTCGTGGGCCTGCGGCCCCGACGCCGAGAGGACGACCTCGTCCCCGCGGTCGAGCCCCAGCGACATCACGCCGAGCAGGCTCGTGGCGTCCTTGCCGTTCGCGTCGATCCGGGCGTCGAAGGTGGCGGCGAGCGTGACGAAGTCGGCCGCGGGACGGGCGTGCAGGCCGTTCGGGTTGATGAGGCGGACGCGGCGCTGCACGCGCTCGTCACCGGGCGAGGCCTCCTCGGCGGGAGCAGCGAGCGTCTCGACCCGGGCCGACTCCGCGGCGGCGAGCACCTCGTCGAGCGACGCCCCCGTGCCCGCGGCGACGGCGGCCGCGACCGCCCCCTCCACCAGCGGGGCGTCGGCGATCCGGACCCGGGCGCGCGCGTCGTCGTCGAGGAACTCGACCGCGGTCTCCGCCGTCATGATCGCCGAGCCGAGGTCGCAGAGGACGACGACCCCCTCGCCGGAGTCCGCTTCCGCCAGGGCCGCCGTGATGCGGTCGAAGCTGGTGCCGATGCCGCCGTCGTCCGTCCCGCCCGCGGCGACCAGCGCGACCGAGGCCGCCATCTGCTCCGCGAGCTCGACCAGCCCCTCCGCCAGCTGCGCGCTGTGCGAGACCAGGACCAGCCCGACGCTCACGCCGCCGCCTCGGCTGCTGCGCGGAGCAGGAGAACGGTCGACACGCTGCCGGGATCTCGGTGCCCGATGGCGCGCTCGCCGAGGTAGCTGGCGCGTCCCTTGCGGGCGACCAGCGGGTCCGTCGACTCCGCTCCCTTCTGCGCCGCCTCCGCCGCCGCGGCGAGGACGTCGGCCGGAGCCGCTCCCTCCTCGGCGGCGGCCGCGGCCGCGTCGACCGCCGGCGTCCACGCGTCCACCATCGTCTTGTCGCCCACCTCGGCCTTGCCGCGGAGCACGATGCCGTCCCTCGCCGCGGCCAGGAGAGCTGCGACGTCAGCGCCCTCGAGCGCGTCCTCGCCCGCGACCGCGGCGGAGGCCTTCAGGAACGCCGTGCCGAACAGCGGGCCCGAGGCGCCGCCGACGGTGGAGATGAGCGTCGTCGCGACCAGCTTGAGCACGTCCGCCGGGAGCCCCTGCTCCGGCGCCCCGTCCAGCTTCGCGACCACGGCCTGGAAGCCGCGGTCCATGTTCTCGCCGTGGTCCCCGTCGCCGATCGCCCGGTCGAGCGTGATCAGCTCGACCCGGTGCTCCGCGATCGACTCGGCGGCGCGGCGGATCCACGCCGTCGCCCACGCCGCGTCGAGCCCGGCTCCCTGTGCGTCCTGCATGGTCGTCTCCTCCTCGTGGGCCGCTCCTGCGGCTGTCGTTCCGGTCATGGTGTGCGCGCGGGCGCTCAGCGTCCCCACCGCAGCGCCGCGGTCTGCACCGGGGAGTCCCACAGCTCGGTCAGGGCGTCGTCGAGCTTGAGGACGGTGAGCGAGAAGCCCTGCATCTCGAGCGACGTCGTGTAGTTGCCGACGAGGCTGCGTGCGACGGTGATCCCCTTCTCGGCCAGCGCCTCGGCTGCGCGGCGGTAGGCGAGGTACAGCTCGATCTGCGGCGTGCCGCCCATGCCGTTCACCAGGAGCAGCACCTCGTCCCCGGAGGAGAACGGCAGGTCCTCCAGGATCGGGCCGAGGATCCGGTCGACGATGCGGTCGGCCGGCTCCAGCGCGATCTTCTCCCGGCCGGGCTCGCCGTGGATGCCGATGCCGATCTCGATCTCGTCCTCGCCCAGCTCGAAGCTCGGCTCGCCCGCGTGCGGGACGATGCACGGCGTGAGGGCGACGCCCATCGAGCGCACGTTGGCGATCACCGTCTCGGCGATCGTCGCGACCTCGTCGAGGGAGTCGCCCCGCTCGGCCGCCGCGCCCGCGATCCGCTCGACCAGCACGGTGCCGGCCACGCCGCGGCGGCCCGCGGTGTAGAGCGAGTCCTTCACCGCGACGTCGTCATCGACGATCACGCTGCGCACCTCGATCCCCTCGGCGCCGGCGAGGTCGGCCGCGGTCTCGAAGTTCAGGACGTCGCCCGTGTAGTTCTTCACGATGTGCAGCACACCCGCGCCGCCGTCGACGGCCTGCGTGGCCGCGACGATCGGGTCGGGCGTGGGCGAGGTGAAGACGGGACCGGGGACGGCGGCGTCCAGCATCCCGAATCCGACGAAGCCCGCGTGCAGCGGCTCGTGCCCGCTGCCGCCTCCGCTGACGATGCCCACCTTGCCCGAGCGGGGCGCGTCGGCCCGCACCACGAACAGGGGATCCGACACCACCCGGACCAGGTCGGCGTGCGCCAGGCCGAAGCCGGCCACCGACTCCGTGACGACGTTCTTCGGGTCGTTGATGAGCTTCTTCATCGAGGTCTCCTCCAGGATCGGGCCACCACTCGGGCGTCCCGTGACCTGCGGGCGATCCGGCGCGTGGTGGATCGCCGCCCGCACCGTCGCGGACAGCAGCCCCACGTTACGCCCTGCGCTCGCGCCTACGGCAGCGGGACGACGGCGCGCTGCGTCTCGCGGACCCACTCCTCGAGCTTGGCCGTGGCGGCCCCGGAGTCGACGGCCTCCGCCGCGCGGTCCATCGACGTCCGCAGGCGCTCCAGGACGGGCGTGCGCACCAGGTCCGGGTCGCGCGCCAGGTCGAACGCCGCGAGGCCCGCGGCCGCGTTCAGAAGGACGATGTCGCGGACGGGGCCGCCGTCTCCCGCGAGCACCGAGCGCACCACGCTCGCGTTGTAGGCGGCGTCGCGGCCGCGCAGCTCGTC
This sequence comes from Rathayibacter sp. AY1F2, assembly GCF_002930885.1. Classification (NCBI taxonomy): domain Bacteria; kingdom Bacillati; phylum Actinomycetota; class Actinomycetes; order Micrococcales; family Microbacteriaceae; genus Rathayibacter; species Rathayibacter sp. AY1F2. The sequence goes on from NZ_PSVG01000004.1 coordinate 223,873, forward strand.
GATCCGGGCGCGGGGCAGGCCCAGGTCGCGCGGATCGAGGTCGTGCTCGACCACGGAGCCGCGCGACACCTCCCAGATGTGGCTGTGACCCGTGGTCGTGAGCTCGTCGAGGCCGTCGTCCCCGCGGAACACCAGAGCCGTCGCCCCGCGCGTCCGGAACACGCCGACGACCAGCGGCACCCGGTCGAGGTGCGCCACCCCGACCGCAGAGGCCTCGGGACGGGCCGGATTGCAGAGCGGGCCGAGGAAGTTGAACACCGTCGGCACGCCCAGCTCGGCGCGCACCGGACCGGCGTGCCGGAAGCCGGGGTGGAAGAGGGACGCGAAGACGAAGGCGATCCCCGTCCGCCGGAACACCTCGGCCACCCGCTCGGGGGAGAGGGAGAGGTCGACCCCGAGTGCCGCGAGCACGTCGGAGGAGCCGGAGGAGGAGGACGCGGCCTTGTTCCCGTGCTTCACGACGGGCGTGCCGGCGGCGGCCGCGATGATCGACGCGGTGGAGGAGATGTTGACGGTCCCGAAGCGGTCCCCGCCCGTCCCGACGATGTCCAGGGCCATCGGGTCCACGTCCAGCGGCACCGCGTGGTCGAGGATCGCGTCGCGGAAGCCGACGATCTCGTCGACGGTCTCGCCCTTCGCCCGGAGGGCCACCAGCAGTCCGGCGAGCTGCGCCGGAGTCGCCGCGCCCTCCATCACCTGCTCCATGGCCCACGTCGCCTCGGAGACGCTCAGATCGGAGGACTCGAGGAGTGCGCTGAGAACGTGCGGCCAGGACAGGGTTTCCGACATGGCTCCCAGATTATGCGACGAGGATCGCCTCCCGGCTAGTGCGACTTCCCTCCCCTGCCATCGGCCATAATGGTCTGTGTGACGAGCACCTCTCTCTCCCCCACGGCCACCGCGCCCGTAGTGAACCGACCCAACCCGGTCGCGGTCGGAACGATCGTCTGGCTGGGCAGCGAGGTCATGTTCTTCGCGGGCCTCTTCGCGATCTACTTCACCCTGCGCAGCACCTCGCCCGAGCTCTGGGGCGCCGAGACCCAGATCCTCAACGTCCCCTACGCGGGCGTGAACACGGTGATCCTCGTGGCCTCGTCGTTCAGCTGCCAGTTCGGCGTGTTCGCCGCCGAGCGCCTGCAGCCGCGTGCGACGGGCCTCAGCCCGTTCAAGTGGGGCATGGTCGAGTGGTTCTTCCTCACCTACGCCCTGGGCGCGGTCTTCGTCTCCGGCCAGGTGCTCGAGTACGCGACCCTCGTCTCCGAGGGCGTCACGCTCTCCAGCAACGCCTACGGCTCCGCCTTCTACCTGACGACCGGCTTCCACGCCCTGCACGTCACCGGCGGCCTCATCGCGTTCCTCCTCGTCATCGGCCGTGGCTTCGCGGTCAAGAACTTCGGCCACAAGGAGGCGACGAGCGCCATCGTCGTCTCGTACTACTGGCACTTCGTCGACGTCGTCTGGGTCGGCCTGTTCGCCGTCATCTACTTCCTCAAGTGACGCGCCCGCCGATGCCCCACTCCACTCCCGACCCCCGCAGGAAGGACGCCTCGATGGCCTCCCCGAAGACGAAGAGCCGAGCCAAGAAGGGTCGCCGCCACCCGCTCGCCACCCTGGCCCTGATCGCCATCGGCCTCGGGCTCACCGGTGGGACCTACGCCGCGGTCGGCGTCGCGACGTCCGCCTCCGCCGAGACGTCGTCCACCAGCCAGCAGACGATCGACGAGGGCTCGAAGCTCTTCGCCGCGAACTGCGCCACCTGCCACGGCCTCGACGCCGCGGGCACCGACAACGCTCCCTCCCTCATCGGAGTGGGCGCGGCGTCGGTCGACTTCCAGGTCGGCACCGGACGCATGCCGATGCAGATGCACGGCCCCCAGGCGCTCGAGAAGCCGGTGCAGTTCACCGACGAGCAGGTAGGCGAGCTCGCCGCCTATGTCGCGTCGCTGGCCCCCGGCCCCGCGATCCCCGAGGGCGAGGTCCTCGACGGACAGGGCGACGCGGCGAACGGCGCCGAGCTGTTCCGCATCAACTGCGCGATGTGCCACAACGTCGCCGGAGCCGGCGGCGCGCTCACGGAGGGCAAGTTCGCTCCCCCGCTGGGCGGCGTGACCGAGGCGCACATCTACGAGGCGATGGTCACCGGCCCGCAGAACATGCCGGTCTTCAACGACCTGAACATCTCGCCCGAGGACAAGCGCGACATCATCTCGTACCTCAAGTACATCGAGGCCAACCCGTCCCCGGGCGGATTCGCGCTCGGCTCCCTCGGGCCGGTCGCAGAGGGCCTGTTCCTCTGGATCTTCGGCCTCGGCGCGATCGTGGCCCTGACGGTGTGGATCACCGCCCGATCCAACTAGACGACTGCAGCGCCCTGACGGGCGCGACTGACCCACGGCACCGACTGGTGCCGACACGGCGTGAAAAGGAGAACCATGGCAGAGCACGATGAGGGTGGCACGGACCTCGCCACCTCGTCGGCCACCGGGCACGGAACGGCTCCGGCCGGCACCGCGGTCGTGACGCGGGACCGCGTCCAGGACCCGGGCCTCCCGCCGCACCGCCCCCGGATGACCGACCTCGACCCCAAGGTCGAGAAGCGTGCCGAGCGCACGGTGTACACGCTCTTCTACCTCTCCTTCGCGGGCTCGATCTTCGCGGTAGCCGCCTACATGGCGTTCCCGATCACCGAGGACGTCGCGTCGGTCCGGCTGAACACGCTGTTCATCGGCCTGGGCATGTCCCTCGCGCTCCTGGGCATCGGCATCGCCGCCGTCCATTGGGGCAAGCAGCTGATGTCGGACCACGAGGGCATCGACATCCGCCACCCCGTCCGCAGCGCGGAGCCCACCCGCGCCCGTGCGCTCGAGATCTTCGACCAGTCCGACAAGGAGTCCGGCTTCGGCCGCCGCTCCCTCGTCCGGAACAGCCTGATCGCCTCCCTCGTCGTGTTCCCCCTGCCCGCCGTGATCCTGTTCCGGGGCCTCGGCCCGCAGGACCAGAACCCCGTCGCCCTCCTCAAGACCACCCTGTGGGAAGAGGGCACGAGGCTCACCCTGGACCCGTCGGGAGCGCCGATCCTCGCATCGGACGTCACCCTCGGATCCGCCTTCCACGTCATCCCCGAGGGCCTCAACGACGCCGAGGGCAAGCTGGAGGAGAAGGCCAAGGCCGCCGTCCTCCTGATGCGCCTGAAGCCGGAGGACCTCATCGTCAGTGAGGGTCGCGAGACCTGGAACTACGACGGAATCGTCGCCTACTCCAAGATCTGCACGCACGTCGGCTGCCCCGTGGCGCTGTACGAGCAGCAGACCCACCACCTGCTGTGCCCGTGCCACCAGTCGCAATTCGACATCACGCGCGAGGCCGCCGTCATCTTCGGCCCGGCGAAGCGTCCGCTTCCGCAGCTCCCCATCACCGTCGACGCCGAGGGTTACCTGGTCGCCAGAAGCGACTTCACGGAGCCCGTCGGACCGTCCTTCTGGGAGCGATGACTCACATGTCCACCACCACCCCCTCACGCCCCTCCAGCTCCCCCGCGGAGCCCGAGGACGGCGTCATCCTCGGATCCGGCAAGTTCCAGAAGGGGTACGTCGGAGCGGCGTCGAACTACATCGACGAGCGCACGAGCATCTCCGCGGTCGTCAAGGAGTTCGGTCGCAAGATCTTCCCCGACCACTGGTCCTTCCTCCTCGGCGAGGTCGCGCTCTACAGCTTCGTCATCATCCTGCTGTCGGGCACGTTCCTCACCTTCTTCTTCCAGGCCTCGATGGTCGAGACGCACTACGAGGGCAGCTATCTGCCCCTCAAGGGCATCGAGATGTCGGCGGCGATGTCGTCCTCGCTCGACATCTCCTTCGACATCCGCGGCGGCCTGCTGATGCGGCAGATCCACCACTGGGCGGCGCTGTTGTTCGTGGCCTCGATCGGCCTGCACATGCTGCGCATCTTCTTCACCGGTGCGTTCCGCAAGCCCCGCGAGCTCAACTGGGTCATCGGCTTCGTCCTCTTCATCCTCGCGATGGCCGAGGGCTTCACCGGCTACTCGCTCCCCGACGACCTGCTCTCGGGCAACGGCCTCCGCATCATCGACGGCATGGTCAAGGGCATCCCGATCGTCGGCACCTGGATCTCGTTCCTGCTCTTCGGCGGCGAGTTCCCGGGCACCGACATCGTCGGCCGCCTCTACACGCTGCACATCCTGCTGCTGCCGGCGCTGGTGCTCGCGTTCATCGCCCTGCACCTCGTGTTCGTGGTCGTCCACAAGCACACCCAGTTCCCCGGTGCGGGCAAGACCGAGCAGAACGTCGTCGGCTACCCGGTGCTGCCGGTCTACGCCGCGAAGGCCGGTGGATTCTTCTTCATCGTCTTCGGCGTCGTCGTCCTCATCGCCTCGCTGTTCACGATCAACCCGATCTGGAACTACGGCCCGTACGACCCCTCGCCCGTCTCCGCGGGAACCCAGCCCGACTGGTACATCGGCTTCGCCGACGGCGCCCTGCGCCTCGTCCCGCCGGGACTCGAGTGGGCCATCCCGGGCATCGGAACCCTGTCGTTCAACATCCTGATCCCGCTCGTCGGTCTCGGACTGTTCATCGCCGTGGTCATGCTCTACCCGTTCCTCGAGGCGTGGATCACCGGTGACAAGCGCGAGCACCACCTGCTCGACCGCCCGCGCAACGCCGCGACCCGCACCGCGATCGGCGCCGCCGGAGTCAGCTTCTACGCCGTCCTCTGGGCCGCCGCCTCGTCCGACCTCATCGCGACGCACTTCCACCTCACGATGGAGGGCGTGATCCACAGCCTGCAGTTCCTGCTCATCGCGGGTCCGTTCATCGCGTACTTCATCACCAAGCGCATCTGCCTGGCGCTGCAGAAGAAGGACCGCGAGATCGCGCTGCACGGCTTCGAGTCGGGCCGCATCGTCCGCCTCCCCGGCGGCGAGTTCATCGAGGTGCACCAGCAGCTCGACGAGTACGAGCGCTGGAAGCTCGTCGGTCAGGACGAGTACGAGCCCCTGATGATCCGTCCGGACTCGCGTGGCCGCATCACCGCCCCGCAGCGCGTCCGCGCCGGCCTCTCCCGCTGGTTCTTCGAGGACCGGATCACCCCCGTCACCCAGAAGGAGCTCGAGAGCTCGCACAGCGAGCACTGATCCTCCCCCGAAGGGCCCGGACGTTCGTTCGTCCGGGCCCTTCGTCGTTCCCGCAGCGGGGCGGCGCCTGTCCTCCGGCGCGGTGGAGGTCGTCGGTGCACCGAGAGCCGGTGAGACCGGATCACAGCGCCTCGACGGCGACAAGCCGGCAGGAACGTGGGGCGATACTCCGGACCTCGAGACCTCCGCTCCTTGAATCACGAGACGCCGTCTCACCGCCGAGCTGGAGACGTCCGCCGCCATCCGATCATGGAGTGAGCCAGCCCCTCTGCGTGCTCGCAGTGTGGTCGTCCGGTGAGGTCCCCGGTCCCCGTACACGTCGAGACGCTCCGGATCGGTTCGAGGGTACCCATTCCCAGCAGGACTATCAGGACTGCCCTCCCCCCCACTCACGGTCGAACCCTCTGTGATCGGCGACGGCGACGCTCGCCGGTGAGACCGAGGATGCGACCTCCGGACATCGACGACCGTCGCTGCAGCGGCGTCTCAGGCTCCCTGGCGTCGCGCCGACCGGCACACAACCCGCTAGCCGTATCGAGGAGCTCCGAGAGCCGCAGGGGCGCGCGCGGTTCCGCCGGGGTGCGGACTCCGCTGGGTTCGGAACGGTGTGCAGACGTCCGCAGGGCGGCGCCGGCGCCAGAACAGGCGCAGCAGCCCCACTACAGCCGCAGGCGCAGCAGTATCCGCGATCCGTAGCGCGCCACCGCCGTCGGCACGCCCATAGGCGCACAGGAGAGCCCCCACAGGCGTAGCCCGCTCACCCGCGACCGGAGCAGGAGCCGTCGCAGCGCGGACCCGTAGGGTTGATGACGCCGGCCGACGCTCCTGCTCGGCGCCGCCCGCTGCACTCGCCTGCGAGCTTCCGCGTCGCGGGCCGTCGGGAGGTGCCCAGACGAGTTCCTCCGCGCGAGACGCCTCTGTGTCCCGCCAGCAGGACACCGAGACAGATCCCGCTCAGCTCGTCATCCCTCACTGAGCGGTCCCGGTCCTCACCGGGAGGTCCCGGCTCTCACCGGGAGGCTTGATCCGCCACCGATCGGCGAGTGACGCCCCTGCACGCAGCCGAACGGCCGAGCCGATCGGGTCCCAACCACGCGCGCTTCCTCCTGACCACACGAAAGGGCTGGGTGCACGGAGCCGAAGCCCTCGTGCACCCGGCCCTCGGCCGTGCGATGCGCCCTAGCGGGCGAAGTACCCGCGGTAGTACTCGTACACCCAGCCGGCGATGGCGACCAGGAAGAGCCCGACGGCGATGTAGGTGATCCAGAACCCCACGGCAAGGCCGAGGAATCCGAGGGCCGCGGAACCGCCCAGGATCAGGGGCCACCAGCTCCACGGGCTGAAGAAGCCCAGCTCGGGGTCTCCGTCATCGATATCCGCATCGAGGCGGTCCTCGGGGAGCTCGGCACCCTGCGCCTTGTGGACGCGGCCGACGTAGAACGCGATGAACGCGCCCAGCACGGCCGAGAGGCCGATGCCGACGGTGCCGACCCACTCCACCTGGCCCGTGTCGAGCAGCGACCACACGATGTACGTGATGTCGGCGAGGAGGAAGAAGCCCGCGAGGAGCCAGAAAAGATTGACGTTGGCGCGCATGGCCCTACTTCACCGTGCCTTCGGACTTGTCGTACGTGGGGGCGTCCGGAGCATCCTTCGCCGGACCGATTCCGACGGGGATGCCGGCCTCGGGATGGTTGAGGTCGAACGCCGGGGCCTCGCTGCGGATCCGCGGGATCGAGGTGAAGTTGTGGCGGGGCGGCGGGCACGAGGTGGCCCACTCGAGCGACCGGGAGAAGCCCCACGGGTCGTTCACCGTCACCTTGGGCGCCTTGCGGGCCGTGATGTACACGTTCAGGAAGAACGGGATCAGCGACACCGCGAGGATCATCGCTCCGACCGTCGACACCTGGTTCATCCAGGTGAAGCCGTCCTCGGGGAGGTAGCTGGCGTAGCGGCGCGGCATGCCGACGACGCCCAGCCAGTGCTGGATGAGGAAGGTGGTGTGGAAGCCGATGAACAGCAGCCAGAAGTGCCATTTGCCCAGCGTCTCGTTCAGCATCTTGCCGGTCCACTTCGGCCACCAGAAGTAGAAGCCCGAGAACATCGCGAAGACGACGGTTCCGAACACGACGTAGTGGAAGTGCGCCACCACGAAGTACGAGTCCGAGACGTGGAAGTCGAGCGGGGGCGACGCGAGGATCACGCCGGTGAGTCCACCGAAGGTGAAGGTGATCAGGAAGCCGATCGCCCAGATCATCGGGGTCTCGAAGGTCACCGATCCGCGCCACATGGTGCCGACCCAGTTGAAGATCTTCACGCCGGTCGGAACCGCGATGAGCATCGTCATCAGCGAGAAGAACGGCAGCAGGACCGATCCGGTGACGTACATGTGGTGCGCCCACACCGTCACGGAGAGGGCGGCGATCGCGATGGTCGCGTAGATCAGCGTCTTGTAGCCGAAGATCGGCTTGCGGCTGAAGACCGGGAAGACCTCGGACACGATGCCGAAGAACGGCAGCGCGATGATGTACACCTCGGGGTGGCCGAAGAACCAGAACAGGTGCTGCCAGAGCAGGACCCCGCCGTTGGCAGCATCGTAGATGTGTGCGTCGAACACGCGGTCGGCGCCGAGGGCGAACATCGCGGCGGCGAGCACCGGGAACGCGAGCAGCACGAGGATCGACGTCACCAGGATGTTCCAGGTGAAGATCGGCATGCGGAACATCGTCATGCCGGGAGCGCGCATCGTGATGATCGTCGTGATGAAGTTCACCGCGCCGAGGATCGTGCCGAAGCCCGAGAGCGCGAGGCCGAAGACCCAGAGATTGCCGCCGAGCCCTGGTGAGAACGTCGTGCTCGACAGTGGCGCGTACGCGAACCAGCCGAAGGACGCCGCACCCTGCGGGGTGACGAATCCGGCGACCGCGATGAGCGAGCCGAAGCTGTAGAGCCAGTACGCGAAGGCGTTGAGGCGGGGGAACGCGACGTCGGGGGCGCCGATCTGCAGCGGCATCAGGACGTTGGCGAAGCCGGCGAAGAGCGGCGTCGCGAACATCAGCAGCATGATCGTGCCGTGCATCGTGAACAGCTGGTTGTACTGCTCGCGCGTCTCGACCACGTTCAGGCCGGGCTCGAACAGCTGGGCGCGGATGACGAGTGCCATCACGCCGGCGATGCAGAAGTAGATGAACGACGTGATCAGGTACATGTACCCGATGACCTTGTGGTCGGTCGACGTCATCCAGCGGACGAGGACGTTCGCCTTGCGCTGGACCGGCGGAGTGCCGGCGGTGCGCGTCGGGCGGGGTGCCGTGGCGGTGCTCATGCTCCCTTACTCCTCGTTCTCGCGGGCCGGCGCGCCGGTTCCGGGAAGGTTCGAATTGCGGTTGTACTCGGCGCCGAGCTGACCGGTCTGGCCCGCGTCGCGCAGCGACTGGATGTAGTCGTCGTACTCGCCCTGCGAGACGACCTTGACGTTGAAGAGCATCGCGGAGTGGTACTCGCCGCAGAGCTCGGCGCACTTGCCCGCGTAGGTCCCCTCCTTGAGAGGCGTGACGTACATGTAGTTCGTCTTGCCGGGGATCATGTCCTTCTTGTAGAGGAAGTCGACGACCCAGAAGGAGTGGATCACGTCGCGCGCGTCGAGCTGGATCTTGATCTTCTGTCCGACGGGCAGGTAGAGCGTGGGGATCTCGGACTCGACGAGCGAGCCGGCGGCGTCTCCGCCCTCCTGGTACTGGCCCTGGATGCCGGCGGAGTAGACGTCCTCGTCGACGTAGTTGAAGTCCCACGCCCACTGCTTGCCGTACACCTGGATGGTCTCGTCCGGGTCGTCGTAGGGCTGCTCGATGGCGGCCTGGTCGCGCGCGGTGAAGGCGAAGAAGCCGATCACGAGGATCAGCGGCACGATCGTGTAGAAGATCTCGATCGGCATGTTGTAGCGCAGCTGGACCGGCAGGCCGGTCTGCCCCTTGCGACGGCGGTAGACGACCACCGCCCAGATGGTGAGACCCCACGTGACGACGCCGACGGCGAGCAGGACGATCCAGGAGGTGACCCAGAGTCCGATGACGCGGTCGACGTGGTTCGTCGTGCCGGGTTCGGTGGGGAGCCAGCCCTGGAGCTGCTCTTGCGTGCAGCCCGCGAGGACGAGGGCGAGGGCTCCTGCGACGGGGGCAGCGACCCATCTGCGGATTCGGCGATTGAAGCGCACCGGTGACCTTTCGGAAGACTGGGGACCAGTTCACACGAAACTGTATTAGACCGGCTCCAGCCTACCCTTCCGCTCCGGCGGCCCGGTGCACGACGACCCGCTCTTGACGTCCCGGTCGAGTGGTGCAGTCATGACGAACGGCGCCCGACGGGCCACCGGAGTGGACTGTCGGACGCCGTTCGGAGGCGCTGCGGCCCGGGGCCGCGCGGCGTCAGTGGAAGCTGTCGCCGCAGGCGCAGCTGCCGCCCGCGTTGGGGTTGTCGATGGTGAAGCCCTGCTTCTGGATGGTGTCCTCGAAGTCGATCGAGGCGCCGTCGAGGTAGGGGACGCTCATCTTGTCGACGACGAGGCCGACGCCCTCGAACTCCACCGCGGCGTCGCCGTCGAGGGTGCGCTCGTCGAAGTAGAGCTGGTAGATGAGGCCGGAGCAGCCGCCGGGCTGCACCGCGACGCGCAGGCGCAGGTCGTCGCGGCCCTCCTGCTCGAGCAGGCTCTTGACCTTGGCGGCGGCGGTCGGGGTCATCGAGACGCCGTGGGCCGCGCTGGGCGGGGTGGCGAGGGGGGTCGCCGTCTGGTCGGTCAGTGTGTCTGACATGTCACTCCTCAGGGGACGGGCGGAACGGTCGTCGTGCCTTCCGGGATTCTACGGCTGCAACCCGGGTGGTCACCCGGGTATTCCACGACCGGTGGTCAGTCGCGGTGAGCGGCGGCGCGGAGCAGGAACAGCGCCTCGGTCTGCGCGGCGCGCTTGAAGACGCCCAGGTGCAGCGACTCGTTGGGGCTGTGCGCGCGCGAGTCGGGGTCCTCGACACCGGTGACGAGGATCTGCGCCTCGGGGAACTCGCGCACGAGGTCGGCGATGAACGGGATGCTCCCGCCGATCCCGGTCTCGAGAGGCTCGCGTCCCCAGGCGTCCGCCATCGCGCCCTTCACCAGGTCCACGGCCCAGCCGGTCGCGTCGACCAGGAACGGACTGCCGGTGTCGACGTCCTCGATCGCGAGGTGGGCGCCGAACGGGGAGTTCGCCCGGAGGTGGCTCTCGATGGCGGCGAACGCCTCCTCCGCGTCCTGGCCGGGGGCGATGCGGGCGCTGATCTTCACGCGCACGGACGGGACGAGGGTGTTGGAGGCGTCGACGACGCTGGGCGCGTCGATCCCGGTGACCGTGACGGCCGGCTTCGACCACAGGCGCGAGAGGATCGCGCCGGTGCCGATCGGCGAGACCCCGTCGAGCAGCCCGGAGTCGCGGCGGAGGTCCTCCTCGGTCGTCTCGGGCACCGCTCCGTCGTGCTCGGTGAGGCCGGCGACGGCGACCGAGCCGTCCTCGTTCCAGAGCGTCGCGAGCAGGCGGACCGCCGCAAGCATCGCGTCCGGGACCGCTCCGCCGAGCATGCCCGAGTGCGAGGCGTGCGCGAGAGTGCTGACGGTGAGGGTGAAGGTGACGTTGCCGCGCAGGCCCACCGTCAGCGCGGGGGTGTCGACGTCCCAGTTGTCGCTGTCGGCGACGATGATCGCATCCGCGCGGAGGGCGTCGTGGTGCTCGCGGAGGAAGGTGGGGAACGAGCGCGACCCGAACTCCTCCTCCCCCTCGATGAAGAGGACGAGCCCGAGGTCGTGGTCCTCGCCCGCGACCTCGCGGAGTGCGCGCACCGCGGCGAGGTGGGACACGACTCCCGCCTTGTCGTCGGCGGCACCGCGCCCGTACAGGCGGTCGCCGCGCACGGTCGGCTCGAACGGAGGCGTCTCCCACGCCGACTCGGCGCCCTGCGGCTGAACGTCGTGGTGGGCGTAGAGGAGGACGGTCGGCGCTCCGTTGCGGGCGGCGCGGGTGGCCAGGACGGCAGGCTGGCCGAGCACGTCGGTGCCGTCGATCGTGGCGCTGTGGATCGCGACGTCGTCGAAGACGCCCGTCTCGCGCGCGAGCTCGGCGATCGCCTCGGCGCTGGCGGCCACGCGGGTGGCGTCGAAGCCGTCCCACGAGACGGACGGGATCCGCACGAGCTGCCCGAGCTGGGCGAGCGAGCGCGGCAGATCGTCGCGGACGGCGGCGAGGACGGCCTCCTCGTCGGAGGAGAGTGCGGGCGGAGTCGGAGCGTCGTGAGCCATGGAGGTAATCTTAAGAGACCCCCGATTCCAAGGACGTTCCCCGTGGCCAAGCACCCGATCGCAACCGACACGCCCGACGACGCCGGCTCGCCCGGCTCCGGGAAGGGCCGGCCGACGCCGACCCGGCGCGAGCAGGAGCTGGCCCGCAAGCGTCCGCTGGTCGTCACCGACCGCAAGCAGGCCGCCCGCGACGCCCGCGAGAAGGCCGCCGTGTCACGCGAGCAGGCCCGCATCGGCCTGGCCGCCGGTGACCAGCGCTACCTGCCGCTGCGCGACAAGGGTCCTCAGCGCAAGTTCGTGCGCGACTGGGTCGACGCGCGCTTCAGCCTCGGCGAGTTCCTCATCCCGGTGATGGTCGTCGTCCTGCTGCTGAGCTTCTTCCCGCAGCCGGAGCTGCAGTACGCGACGCTCGTCATCCTCTGGGTGTTCTTCCTCCTCGCGGTGATCGACTGCATCCTCCTCGGCATGCGGATGCGCCGGAAGCTCGCCGAGCGCTACGGCGCCGACAAGGTCGAGAAGGGCATCCGCTGGTACGCCGCGATGCGCGCCCTCCAGCTGCGCGTCATGCGACTGCCGAAGCCCCAGGTCAAGCGCCGCGCCTTCCCCGAGTAGTCGGACGGCGGACCACGAAGGGCCCCTGCGGTCGCGCCTCGCGCGGCTCCGGGGGCCCTTCGTGGTGCACGGCGGGTCAGGAGGCGCGGGCCAGTCCCCGGTTGATGTCCCGAGCCCACAGGGGCCCGCGGTAGATGAAGGCGGTGTAGCCCTGGACGAGGGTGGCGCCCGCGTCGAGGCGCTCGCGCACGTCCTCGGCCGTCTCGACTCCTCCGACGGAGATCACGCAGAAGGCCGCGGGGACGACGCCGCGGATCACGCGGAGCACCTCGAGCGAGCGCGCGGCCAGCGGGGCACCGGAGAGGCCGCCGGCGCCGGCCGCCTCGACCACGGCGCGGTCGGTCGAGAGGCCCTCCCGGGAGAGTGTGGTGTTGGTCGCGATGATCCCGTCCAGACCCAGGCGGACGGCGAGCTCGGCGACCCGGCCGACCTCGTCGTCGGAGAGGTCCGGGGCGATCTTGACCAGCAGGGGCGTCGTGTCGGCGGCGTCCTTGACGGCCGCGAGGAGCGGCTCGAGGCGGTCGATCTCCTGCAGGCCGCGGAGCCCGGGGGTGTTCGGCGAGCTGACGTTCACGACGAGGTAGTCGGCGAGCGGCGCGAGCAGGCGCGTGCTGATCAGGTAGTCCTCGATCGCGTCGTCCACCTCGACCACCCGGCTCTTGCCGATGTTCACGCCGATCACGGGGCGGCGGCGCGCGCTGCGCAGCCGGATCAGCCGTTGCGCCGCGGCCTCGGCGCCGTGATTGTTGAAGCCCATCCTGTTGACGACGGCGCGGTCCGCGATCAGCCGGAAGAGGCGCGGCCGGTCGTTGCCCGGCTGCGCCCGAGCGGTCAGGGTCCCGACCTCGACGTGTCCGAAGCCGAGCGCGCCGAAGCCCAGGACCGCGGTGGCGTCCTTGTCGAAGCCGGCCGCGACGCCGAACGGGGTCTCGAAGCGGAGGCCGAGCGTCTCGACCGCGGGCGTTCCGCGCGGGACGGTGGTCCGGCGCAGGACCGGAGCGAGGGCTCCGAGGGCCCGGATCACCGGGAAGCTCAGGTGGTGCGCCCGCTCCGGGTCGAGGCGGCGCAGGACGGTGCGGAACAGGAGCGGGTACACCCGGGCCTCAGATCTCGTCGGCGCTGTGGGGCACGGAGGTGCGCTCGGCGCGGAGCAGGGTGATCGCAGACTCGAAGTCGTCCAGCGAGTCGAACGCCTGGTAGACGCTCGCGAAGCGGAGGTAGGCGACCTCGTCGAGCTCGCGCAGCGGCGGCAGGATGGCGAGGCCGATGTCGTTCGCGTCGATCTGCGACGCGCCCGTGGAGCGGATGCTCTCCTCCACCCGCTGCGCGAGGACGGCGAGATCGGTGTCGGTGACGGGCCGGCCCTGGCAGGCCTTCCGGACGCCGCTGACGATCTTCTCGCGGCTGAACGGCTCCACGACTCCGCTGCGCTTGATCACGACGAGGCTCGCGGTCTCGGTCGTCGAGAAGCGCCGGCCGCACGACGGGCACTGCCGGCGGCGGCGGATCGAGAGGCCGTCGTCGCTCGTGCGCGAGTCGATCACTCGGGAGTCGGGGTGCCGGCAGAAGGGGCAGAACATCGAGGGCCTCTCGGTCTCAGGCGAAGCGGGCGTCGACGGCGTCGCCGTGGGCGGGCAGCGCCTCGGCGTCGCTGAGAGCGCGGATGTGCGGGGCGACGCGCTCGAGCGCACCGCGGTCGTACGAGATCAGCTGCTGCGGCCGGAGGAAGGTGTAGGCGCCGAGCCCGGAGGAGAAGCGCGCCTGCCCGAGGGTCGGGAGCACGTGGTTGGAGCCGGCGAGGTAGTCGCCCAGGCTCACCGGGGTGGTCGGACCGAGGAAGATCGCGCCGGCGTCGTGGATCCGCTCGGCCGTCGCGACGGGGTCGGCCGTGTGCAGCTCGAGGTGCTCGGGGCCGTAGGCGTCGCTGAACGCGCAGGCGAGCTCGAGGTCGTCGACGATCACGAGCGCGGACTGCGGGCCGTCGAGTGCGATGGCCACGCGCTCCGCGTGGTGGGTGGCAGCGGCCTGGGCGGCGACCTCGCGCTCGACGGCGGCGGCGAGCTCGGCGCTGTCGGTGACCAGGACCGCGGAGGCGGCCTCGTCGTGCTCGGCCTGGCTGACCAGGTCGGCGGCGACAAGGCGCGGGTCGGCGGAGTCGTCGGCGATCACGAGGATCTCGGTCGGGCCCGCCTCGGAGTCGATGCCGACCTGGCCGAGCACCTGGCGCTTCGCGGTGGTGACCCAGACGTTGCCCGGCCCGGTGATGATGCTGACGGGATCCAGCCCGATCGAGTCGACGCCGTAGGCCAGTGCGGCGACGGCTCCGGCGCCCCCGACCGCGTAGACCTCGTCGATGCCGAGCAGAGCGGCCGCCGCGAGGATCGTGGGGTGGACGGAGCCGCCGAACGCCTTCTGCGGCGGCGAGACCAGGGCGATGGAGGCGACTCCGGCGGCCTGCGCGGGCACGGCGTTCATGACGACGCTCGACGGGTAGACCGCCTTGCCGCCGGGGACGTACAGCCCGGCGCGGGCGACGGGCTGCCAGCGCTGGGTGACCGTGGCGCCGTCGTCGAGCTCGGTGGTGCGGGGCGGGGGGATCTGTGCGGCGCTGGCGCGGCGGACGCGCGCGATCGCCTCCTCGAGTGCGCTGCGGATGGCCGGGTCGAGGCGGTCGAGCGCCTCGGCGATCTGCTCGGCGGGCACGCGGAGGTGCGGGGGGCGCACGCCGTCCAGCCGCTCCGCCTGGTCGAGGAGCGCCTCCGCGCCGCGTTCTCGGACGTCGGCGATCAGCTCGGCGACGACGGGCCCGACGGAGGCGGACGTGCCCGGATTGCGGGGCACGAGGGCGAGGAGCTCGGCGGAGGAGGGACGACGGCCGCGGAGGTCGAGAGTCTGGATCATGGCCGCCCCAGTCTACGCGCCGCCCAGAACCAGTCGAACAGCGTCGTCACCTACGGTCAGCGCGGCCCCATCGTGGACCGCTCCGGGACGGTGCTCGCGG